>NZ_JAQYWW010000461.1:0-55692 GCF_036322525.1 Streptomyces sp. BE20
CGCAGCGCCGAGCAGCGGGTCGCGCTGGACCTCCTGCTGGACCCGGAGGTCGGCATCGTCTCGATGGGCGGCCGGGCCGGGACGGGGAAGTCCGCGCTGGCGCTCTGCGCCGGGCTGGAGGCGGTCCTGGAGCGGCAGCAGCACCGGAAGGTGATGGTCTTCCGGCCGCTCTACGCGGTCGGCGGCCAGGAGCTCGGCTACCTGCCGGGCAGCGAGAGCGAGAAGATGAGCCCCTGGGCCCAGGCCGTCTTCGACACGCTCTCGGCCGTCACCACCCCGGACGTGATCGAGGAGATCATCTCCCGGGGGATGCTGGAGGTCCTGCCGCTGACCCACATCCGGGGGCGTTCCCTGCACGACGCCTTCGTGATCGTGGACGAGGCGCAGTCGCTGGAGCGCAACGTCCTGCTCACCGTGCTCTCCCGGATCGGCCAGGGCTCGCGGGTGGTCCTCACCCACGACGTCGCCCAACGCGACAACCTCCGGGTCGGCCGCCACGACGGCGTCGTCGCCGTGGTGGAGAAGCTGAAGGGCCATCCGCTCTTCGCCCACATCACGCTGACCCGGTCGGAGCGTTCGCCGATCGCGGCCCTGGTGACCGAGATGCTGGAGGACATCCACCCCTGATCGGGGTGATACGGTCATAGCGGGACAAAAAGGTCAATTCGCGGCGCGAGGCCCGCTCCTGACGGAGCGGGCCTCGTCCCTTTCATCACATCGAGTGCTTTCTGTCCGGAGAACTCCGGCACGGTGAATGTGACATCCGCCACGCAACAGGGAATTGCGTCGACAGTGCCCCTTGCGGCATGGTGAGGGTTCTGTCAGGCCCCGCGTACGGCATGGCATGGCTTCCGGGCACCCGGAAGTCCGGCCCGGACGGTCCACCAACTCCGGTCGGTGGGCGCACAATTGAACACCGATGAGCCGTACGCCGCCCGATCTCAACGCCCGGTCGCCTCACGTCGGCCGGACGCCGGGTCAGTACCTCCCGTGACCAGCACGTCCGGAGGGCAGCGCCAAGGGGCATGTTGCGCCCGTACGGTCACGCGTGGGCGATGCTGGAAGGAAACCATGTGACTCGGATCTCGGTCCGGGGAGTTGCTGTCGCCTCCGCCACCGCCGTCACCGCTGTTGGTGCCGTCGTGGGCATGGCCTCGGGCAGCGAGGGCAAGACGACGCAGACGGTCGATGTCGCCGGTGCGACCCTGCTTGCCGAAGTCCCCTCTGGCGCCCAGGCGCAGACCATCAGCGACAACATCGGCACGCAGGCAACCGCCCAGCAGGCCGCCGCCGACGCCGCCGCCAAGGCAGCCGCCGAGCAGAAGGCCGCCGAGGAGGCCGCGCGCCAGCAGGCCGCGGCCGACGCCCAGGCCAAGGCCGAGGCGCAGGCCAAGGAGGCGCAGGCCAAGGCCGACGCGGAGAAGGCCGCCAAGGCGGCCGAGGAGAAGCGGAAGGCCGACGAGGCCGCCGCCAACCGCTCCAAGTCGCGCTCGGCGATGGCTGCCACCGACAACGCGGCTCCGCCGGTCTCGGTCAGCCCCGGCTCCGTCCAGGAGCTCGCCCAGCAGATCGTCGGCAACGACGCCCAGTTCCAGTGCTTCAGCCAGATCGTGAAGCGCGAGTCCGGCTGGAACTACACCGCCACCAACAAGAGCTCCGGCGCGTACGGCCTGGTCCAGGCGCTGCCCGGGACGAAGATGGCCTCGGCGGGCGCCGACTGGCGTACCAACCCGGCCACGCAGATCAAGTGGGGCCTCAGCTACATGAACAGCCGCTACGGCAGCCCCTGTGGCGCCTGGTCGTTCTGGCAGTCGCACCACTGGTACTAGGCCCACCGGCCGAGTACCGGGTCCACCGGCTTCACCACGGCCCCCGGCCGCGCGGACAGCGCGACCGGGGGCCGTGCTGTGTCGTCCGCGAACCGCTGCGAACCGTGAACCGCCGGGCCCTGCCCGGGGGCGATCCGGCCCCGGCGCCCGGCCCCGACGCGAGCGGGCCGCGCCGCCCGGGCTGCGCTGACCAGTGCGCCCACGGGCGGTGCGGTCCTGGGTGCGGACGCGGGGCGCGGAGAGGGGTCCTGGTAGCCCTCCGCACCGGCCGGTCCGCCGACAGTTGGCTCCGGTCCCGACCGACTCCTCCCCGCTGCCCGACGCCTGAAACCACCCGAACTGCGTGGTTTCACCCCGGTATCCCCACTCCGGCCGTGGCCCGTTCTCCGCCGGTGGGTACGAAGAACCCGCCCGCCCGGCGGACTCGGCGTGCCCCGGCCGGGTAGCGTCATCCCTGACGGCCGTGGCGGGACCCACGGCGTCCCGCCGGACACGGCGGGTCCGGCGGGGAGAAGTGGTAACGAGCATGGCGCGGGGCGGAAAGGCTTTCAAGGCCGTGGCCAAGGGCATGGCCGTGGTGGCGAGCGCGGCCGCCGTGATCGAGCGGCGCCGACGGGCCGCGATGGCGGCCGACTTCCACGAATCCCTGCTCCTGGCGGCGCCCGCCGCCGCGGAGCTCCCGGCACCGTTGCCGGCTCCCCGGGAGGAGGCGGCGCCTGTCGCTGCCGCCGCACCGGCCGCCGCGGTCCCGCCGGCCGCGTCCGGCGGGACCGGTGGGTCCCACGGACACTTCGGGCGGCCCGCCACCCCCGCCGAGGCGGTGCCGTGGAGCCTGCGGGTGGCCGCCGAGTCCACCTGGCGGCTGCTGCTGCTCGGTGCCGCGCTGTACGTCGTCTTCTACATCGTCGACATGCTGCGGCTGGTCGCCTTCGCGGTGCTCGCCTCGCTGCTGATCTCCGCGTTGCTGGAGCCCACCGTCTCCTGGCTGCGCCGGCACGGCGTCCCGCGCTCGCTGGCCGCCGGTGGGGTGTTCATGAGCGGCCTGGCCGGAATCGGCCTGGTCGGCTGGTTCGTGGTCTGGCAGGTGACCACCAACCTGGAGACCGTCACCAGCAAGGTCAAGGCGGGCGTCGACCAGCTCCGGGACTGGCTGATCACCGGGCCGTTGCACCTGACCGAGCAGCAGATCACCGACTTCGCCAACCAGATCACCAAGGCGATCAGCACCAACACCGAGCAGATCACCTCGGCCAGCCTGACCGGCGCGCAGATCGCCGTCGAGGTGCTGACCGCCGTGCTGCTGGCCTTCTTCACCACCTTCTTCTTCCTCTACGACGGCGAGCGGATCTGGAACTGGGCGCTGCGGGGCCTGCCCCGGCACTCCCGGTACGCGATGGCCGGGGCCGGGCCGAAGGCCTGGGCGACGCTCACCGCCTACGTGCGCGGCACCGTCTGCGTGGCCTTCATCGACGCGGTCTGCATCGGCATCGGCATCCAGCTGCTCGGGGTGCCGATGGCGCTGCCGCTCGCCGTGATCATCTTCCTGGGCGCCTTCGTCCCGCTGGTGGGTGCGCTGGTCACCGGGACCGTCGCGGTGCTGATCGCCCTGGTCACCACCACGCCGTGGACCGCGCTGATGGTGCTGGTGGTGCTGATCGCCGTCCAGCAGCTGGAGGGACACATCCTCCAGCCGCTCATCCTCGGCCGGGCGGTCCGCGTCCACCCGCTCGGCGTGGTGCTGGGGGTGGCCGCCGGCTCCATCATCGGCGGCATCGGCGGTGCGATCGTCGCCGTCCCGCTGATCGCGGTCACCAACACCGTGGTCACCCACCTTCGCCGCCGCAACGAGGCGGGCCAGGCGGTCTTCACCGCCCTGGAGGCCGCCCGCGAGGCCGCGACCCGAGCCCCGGCACCACCGGCCTCGTAGTCGCCGCCCTCCCGGTACGCGAACGGGCCCCCGGGCGGACGTGGTGTCCGGCGCGGGGGCCCGTTCGGGGGTGGTGCGGGTGCGTCGTCAGGCGTTGACGGTCGCGAGCGCGGCCTCGGCGTCGAGGACACCGGCGACGGCCTGGAGCACGGCGGCGATCTTCATCGAGGCCTGGATGACGTCGCGGTCGACGCCGGCCTTGCGGAGGACGCCCTCGTGCGAGTCGAGGCACTGGCCGCAGCCGTTGATCGCGGAGACCGCGAAGCACCAGAGCTCGAAGTCGACCTTCTCGACGCCCGGGGTGCCGATGATGTTCATCCGCAGACCGGCCCGCATGCTGCTGTACTCCTTGTCGGAGAGCAGGTGCAGCGTCCGGTAGTAGACGTTGTTCATCCCCATGATCGCGGCCGCGCCCTTGGCAGCGGTGTACGCCTCCGGGGAGAGGTTGGCCTTGGCCTCGGGCTCCAGCTCACGCAGCACGGCGGCGCTGCGGGTGGCCATCGCGCAGGAGAGCACGGTGCCCCAGAGCTGCTGGGCGGGGAGGTCGGAGTTGCCGATGACCGAGCCCAGGTTGAGCTTCAGGTCCTTGGCGTAGTCCGGGAGGGCGGACTTCAGGTCGTCGAGGGCCATGGGTCAGCCGGCCAGCAGGGCCTGGGCGTCGAGGGTGTCCTCGCCCTTGGTCCAGTTGCACGGGCACAGCTCGTCGGTCTGCAGGGCGTCCAGCACCCGCAGGACCTCCTTGGGGTTACGGCCGACGGAGCCGGCGGTCACCATGACGAACTGGATCTCGTTGTTCGGGTCCACGATGAAGACGGCGCGCTGGGCGGTGCCGTCCGCGGCCTCGACGCCGCAGGCGCGCATGAGGTCGTGCTTGACGTCGGCCAGCATCGGGAACGGCAGGTCGCGGAGGTCCTTGTGGTCCTTGCGCCAGGCGTGGTGGACGAACTCCGAGTCGCCGGAGACGCCGAGGATCTGGGCGTCGCGGTCGGCGAACTCGTCGTTCAGCTTGCCGAACGCGGCGATCTCGGTCGGACAGACGAAGGTGAAGTCCATCGGCCAGAAGAACACGATCTTCCACTTGCCCTCGTAGGACTTGTGGTTGATCTCGGCGAAGGCGTTCGCGGCGTCCAGGTCGACGCAGGCGTTGAGTTCGAACTCGGGGAACTTGTCACCGATCGTGAGCACGTTCGCTTCTCCTGAAGTGAGACTGAGGGGGGTTTGTCCGTTTTGCGGAACGGTCTCTACCATTCCACATCGTGGACTGATCAGGGAAATAGCTACACTCGATGTGTCTGATCGGAGAGAGTTATCAATACCCCCAAGCCCCCCTCCCGCCCCACGGGGCGCAGGGCTCCCGCCCGCAAACCCGAGGGCGCTGTGGCGAGTGCCACATCCCGCGCCCCCCGCACACCGACGGTCGCCCAGCTCAGGGCCTTCGTCGCGGTGGCCGAGCACCGGCACTTCCGGGAGGCCGCGGCGGCCACCGGGACCAGCCAGCCGGCGCTGTCCGCGGCGGTCGCGGCGTTGGAGGAGTCGCTGGGCGCGCAGCTGATCGAGCGTACGACGCGGAAGGTGATTATCACCCAGCTGGGGGAGCGCGTGCTCGAACACTCGCGCCGGGTGCTCGCCTCCCTGCAGGGGCTGACCGAGGAGGTGGAGGCCGCCCGCCGCCCGTTCACCGGGCCGCTGCACCTGGGCGTCATCCCGACCGTCGCGCCGTACCTGCTCCCGCCGGTGCTGCGGCTGGTCCGGGACCGCTACCCGGATCTGGAGCTGCACGTCCACGAGGAACGGACGTCGTCGCTGCTGGAGGGCCTGGCCGCCGGGCGGCTGGACGTGCTGCTGCTGGCGCTGCCGGCCGGCGGGGCCGCGCCGACCCGGGACATCCCGCTGTTCGACGAGGACTTCGTCCTGGTCGCCCCGGCCGACCACGAGCTGGCCGGCCGGGTCGACGTGCCGCGCGACGTCCTGCTCGACCTGGACGTCCTGCTGCTGGAGGAGGGGCACTGCCTGCGTGACCAGGCCCTCGACATCTGCCGCGAGGTCGGCGCGGACCCGGCCGGCGCCACCACCAGGGCGGCCGGCCTCTCCACCCTGGTCCAGCTGGTCGCCGGCGGCCTCGGGGTGACCCTGCTGCCCGCCACGGCGCTGGACGTCGAGACGAGCCGCACCGACCGGTTGGCCGCCGTGCGCTTCGCCGCCCCGGCGCCGGGGCGGCGGATCGGGCTCGCCACCCGGCCGGGCTCGGCCCGCAGCGCCGAGTACGACCGGTTCGCCGTCTCGCTGCGCGAGGTACTGGCCGAGCTGCCGGTCCGACTGGTGCTCTGAGGGGGCCGCGGATCGCGAGCCGGCCCGTCGGGCGCCCGTCAGGGCAGGCGGGCCGGTGCTCCCAGGCAGAGTCCGATCGTGGTGGCGATCAGCAGGTCGAGGGTGTGCAGCGCCACGGCGTCCGGCCGCTCGCCGGCCCGGCGCAGCACCATGTAGCGGTCGGTCAGCCCGTTGAAGCCGACCAGGAACAGGACCGCGATCTCGTCGGCGGGCACGGCCAGGGTCTGGCCGTGTGCCTCGGCGAGCGCGGTGAGCAGCTCGGCGGCGGTGCTCTCGATCTCGTGCTGGACCGCGCGCATGATCTCCTGGAGATCCGGGTCGCGCAGTGACAGCGCCGTGAACTCGGTGATCAGCGCGCACCGTCCGCCCTCGGCGACGGCGCTCTCCCAGAGTGCGTAGACCATGGTCCGCACCTGCTCGCCGAACGACCCGTCGCCGGGGGAGGCGGCGCGGACCTGGTGGATGAACTCCGCGGTCAGCTCCTCGACGACGGAGCGGTAGAGGTCCTTCTTGGTGCCGAAGGTGTAGTGCACCGTCGCCTGTGCCACGCCCAGCTCGGCCGCGATCGCCCGGGTGCTGCCGGCGGCGATCCCCTCCCGGGCCATCAGGTCGATGGCGGCCTGGATCAGTTGGGGGCGCCTTTCGGAGGCGGGGACATGTGCCATTGGGCCAGGGTATCGCCATGTTCAGACAACCTGATCAGGCGAATTCGTCACAGGTTCGCGTCGAGTGACTTTGTCGCCCGACAAACTTGCGCGTACGGTGGTCCGAGACCTGTTCAGGCAGTCGCCTGCCTCGACCGACCCGATCGAAGGTGCCCGCATGGCCACGTACCTGTACCGCCTGGGCCGACTCTGCTTCCGCCGAAGGCGCACCGTCCTCGCCGTCTGGCTGGCCCTGCTGATCGCCGTCGGCGGCGCCGCGGGGGCGTTCGCGGGCAAGACCAGCGACGAGTTCAAGGTCCCCGGGACCGAGGCACAGGCCACCCTGGACCGGATCACCGACGCCTTCCCCGAGCAGGGCCACGGCTCCGCCCAGGTGGCCTTCGCCACCGACGGCGCCGGCGGCGTCGCGGCCCCGGACACCGCCAGGGCCGTCGGCGAGGCGGTCGGCCGGATCGCCGCCGTCCCCGGCGTCTCGGCCGCGCCCGACCCGTACGCCACCGGTGCGCTCTCCCCGGACGGCCGGGTCGCGCTCGCCCTGGTCTCCTTCGACCGCGAGCTCGGCGACATCACCGACCAGCAGCGCGACGCGGTCAGGGAGGCCGCCGAGCCGGCCCGCGCGGCCGGGCTGACCGTGGCCTTCGGCGGCGACGCGTACAACCGGATGGCACAGGTCGAGGGCGGCGAGGCGGTCGGTCTGGCGGTGGCCGGACTGGTCCTGGTGATGACCCTGGGCTCGCTGGTCGCGGCCGGGCTGCCGCTGGTCACCGCCCTGGTCGGGGTCGGGGTCGCACTCGCCGGGCTGCTGACGCTGGCCGGCTCGTTCGAGATCATCTCCACCGCGCCGGTGCTGGCCCTGATGGTCGGCCTCGCGGTCGGCATCGACTACGCCCTGTTCATCGTCTCCCGGCACCGGCGCCATCTCGCCGAGGGGCTGGAGCCGGACGAGGCCGCCGCCCGCGCCAACGCGACCGCCGGCAGCGCGGTGGTGTTCGCCGGCCTGACCGTCGTCGTCGCGCTGGCCGGGCTGGCCGTCGCCGGCGTGCCCTTCCTCACCGTGATGGGCCTCGCCGCCTCCGGCGCCGTGGTGGTCGCGGTACTGGTCGCGATCACCCTGCTGCCCGCGCTGCTCGGCTTCGCCGGGCGTGCCATCGACCGGCTGCCGGTCTGGCGGCGCGCGCTCCGGGCCCCCGACCGGACCACGCTCGGCGAGCGCTGGGCGGAACTGGTGGTCCGCCGCCCGCTGGTCGTCCTGCTCACCGGACTGACCGCGCTGGTCGCCCTCGCGGTGCCCGCCGCGAGCCTCACCCTCGGCCTGCCGGGCGGTGGCTCCCAGGCCAGGGGCACCGACGCCCGCACGGCCTACGACCTGATCGACCGAAGCTTCGGGCCCGGCTTCAACGCGCCGCTGGTGGTCGTCGTGGACACCGGGGACGCCGCCCGGCCGGACGCCGCCGTGCAGGGCGTCGCCGAGAAGCTCTCCGGCCTGGACGGCGTCCGGACCCTGCTGCCGCCGGCCGTCGACGAGCCGAGCGGCACCACCCTGCTCACCGTCATCCCGAAGACCGGCCCGGACCACGCGGACACCCGGGACCTGGTCACCGAGATCCGCGACCAGCGGGACGGCCTCAAGGCCGCGACCGGGGCCCGGATCGACGTCACCGGCACCACGGCCGCCAACATCGACGTCTCCGCCAAGCTGACCGACGCGCTCCCGCCGTTCGTCGCCGTGATCGCGGGCATCGCGATGGTGCTGCTGGCGCTGGCCTTCCGTTCCGTCCTGGTGCCGCTCAAGGCGGTGGCCGGCTTCCTGCTCTCCATCACCGCCTCGCTCGGCGCCGTCGTCGCCGTCTACCAGTGGGGCTGGCTGGACGGCGTGATCGACGTGCCGAAGGTCGGCCCGGTGGTGAGCTTCGTGCCGATCCTGCTGATCGGCGTGCTGTTCGGGCTGGCGATGGACTACGAGCTGTTCCTGGTCTCCGGGATGAAGGAGCACCACGTGCACGGCATGGCCCCGCGGGAGGCCGTGGTGGCCGGGGTGAAGAACGGGGCCCGGGTGGTCACCGCCGCCGCGCTGATCATGATCGCGGTCTTCGGGTCCTTCGTCTTCGGCCACGACCCGATCGTCCAGCCGATCGGCTTCGCGCTCGCCGTGGGCGTGCTGGTGGACGCCTTCGTGGTGCGGATGGCCCTGGTGCCGGCCGCGATGGCGCTGTTCGGCAAGGCCGCGTGGTGGTTCCCGAAGAGCCTGGAGAAGGTGGTGCCGCGGGTGGACATGGAGGGTGAGCAGCTGCTGGCCCGACTGGAGAAGCCCGCGAACGGCGGTGCGAACGGCGACGTCGGCGACGAGAACGGCGGTGCGGCCGGCGGTGCGGCCGACGACGCCGGCCGGCCGGCCGCGCGGGTCTGATCGCCCCGGTGCACGGGCCCGACGGGTCCGAACGGCCCGTGCGCGCGCGGCTCCCGGCGTACCCGGCCGGGAGTCGCCGCGGCGGCCGGACGGCCCCGGGCTACGGCAGTCGCTGCTCGAACCAGACGACCTTGCCGGTGCCCAGGCGGGTGGCACCCCAGCGCTCCGCGCACCGGGCCACTATCTGCAGTCCCCGGCCGCGCTCGTCCTCCGGCCCGGTCCGGCGCGGCCGGGGCAGCAGCGGGCTGTCGTCCCCGACCTCGCAGCGCAGCCGGGACGTGCGGACCAGGCTCAGCGTGATCGGGCGGGTCGCGTGCTGGACGGCGTTGGTGACCAGCTCGCTGACCATCAGCTCGGTCGCCTCGGTGAGCTTCTCCAGACCCCAGCGGCGCAGGGTGTGCGCGACCAGTCGGCGGGCCCGCCCCGGTGTCTCGTTGCGCGGCTGGAGGTACCAGTGCGCGACGTCCCCGGCCGGGATGCCGTCGAAGCAGGCGGCCAGCAGGGCGATGTCGTCCCCGCGGTCGCCCGGCGGCAGGATGCGCAACGCCTCCTGGCAGAGGTTCTCGGGCGTGTGCCGGTGGGCGTTGGCGAGCCGGGCCCGGAGCAGTTCCAGTCCGTCGCTGAGGGGCCGGCTGCGGGTCTCCACCAGGCCGTCGGTGAACAGCAGCAGGGCCGAGCCGGGCGGCGCGGGGAGTTCGACGGAGGAGAAGTCGACACCGCCGACGCCGATCGGCGCACCCGACTCCAGGTCGAGGAGTTCGGCCGTCCCGTCCGGCTGGACGAGCACCGGCGGCACGTGGCCGGCGTTGGCGATTACCACCCGGTTGGCGATCGGGTCGTACACCGCGTAGACGCAGGTGGCCAGGTGCTGTTCGCGGCCGAGCCGTTGGGCCTGTTCGTCCAGGTGGTACAGCACCTCGTGCGGCGGCAGGTCGAGCGCGGCCAGGGTCTGGGCGCTGGTGCGGAGCTGGCCCATGATGGCGGCCGAGGTGAGCGAGTGGCCCATCACGTCGCCGACGATCAGCGCCACCCGGTTGCCGGGCAGCGGCACGGCGTCGTACCAGTCGCCGCCGACCTGGGCGCCCCGCTCGCCGGGCAGGTAGCGCTGGGCGAGCCGGACGCCGTGCGGTTGGGGGAGGCGCAACGGCAGCATGCTGCGCTGGAGCTCGTTGGCTATCTCCCATTCGCGGGCGTACCGGAGCGCGGTGTCGACGGCCAGCCCGGCCTGGGTGGCGAGGTGGGCGGCGGTCGCGGTGTCGGCGGCGTCGAAGGAGGGCCGGCCGGTCCGTTCGGGAGGCCGGCGGATGAGCACCAGCAGGCCGAGCACGGCCTTCCGTCCGCGCAGCGGCAGGGCGAGGACGGACGTCCCGGGGCCGAGCCGGGAGAGACCGCGCGCGCCGTACAGCTCGCGCAGCAGCTCGGTGGTGCGGGCGCTGCCGGAGTCGTCGGTCGCGCCGAGGACGACCGGCTCGGCCGGGCGGCGGCTGAGCAGGGTGTGGGCGAGCGCGCCGCCGCGGGTGACCGGGGTGGCCGGCCCGGTGTCGGCGGTGGAGCGGGCGCCGTACCGGCTGCCGTAGTGCGAGCCGTACCGGGAGTCGCGGCGGTCGTCGCCGGCCGGGCGGCCGCGGCGGCCCAGCCGGGTGCCGTGGCTGTGGTGGATCCGCAGCTGCTCCGGGAAGCCGGGTTCGCGCTCGACGTTGGGCAGCGGGTCGCGCAGGTGGACGACGGCGGCGTCGGCGAGGGTCGGCACGAGGACGCGGCAGACGTTGCGCAGGGTCGCGGCCAGGTCGAGCGCGCTGTTGATCCGCCGGGTCGCGGAGTCGAGGTAGGCCAGGCGCTCGGCGACCCGGTCGTGGCCGTCCGACCCGGTCCCGGGTCCCGCCTCCGGCCCGGTCCCCGCCTCCGTCGCGGGTCCGGTCCCCGGATCCGGCTGGGCCGGCGGCGACCGGCGCGGGCTGGGCAGGGCAGGCGGCTGTCCGGCCTCGGATTTGAGCTGGTCGCGCACGGGTGCCTGTCCTGGGATCGGTTCGGTCTGTTGGTCTGTCTGTGGTGTGACGCGTCCGGGGTGTCCCGGTTCCGGGCCGCAGGTCCTCGGCCCTCGTTCATCCTCGTCGTTCGCGGCCGGTCCGCCGGTCCGCCGGTTCCCGTCCCGCCCGTCTCCCGTCCCGCCCGTCTCCTGCGCCGCCCCGACCGTGCCCGTCCCGACCTGCCGACCCCGACCGCGTGTCAGCCGACCCGCCGACAGCAGAGGAACAACTGCTCCTCCGGCGGCAGCGAGGTGCTGGCGGGTGCGTACGGGTGCCCCACCTGCTCCTCGACGGCGAAGCCGGACGCCACCAGGACCCGTTCGAGATCCTCCCGCAGGTATCCGCTGATCCGTAGCTCGCGCCCGAGGAACGGCAGCGGAACGTGGTCCAGGTCGGCCTCGACCATACCGAGCGCGAGGACCCCGCCGGGACGCAGCAGGGTGCGCAGCCGGGTCAGCACGGTGGGGATCTCGTCCTGGGGGAGGAGGATCAGGGAGAAGAAGGCGGTGACGGCGTCGAACGTGCCCTGCCCGCGGGGGCCGAGCTCCGGTGCGTTCCAGGCCCGGTCGGCGCGGTCGGTCGCCAGGTCGTACATGTCGATGCGGTGGAAGACCGGCGGGTGCGGCCCCGGGAAGCGCGACTCCCGGGCCAGGGCCAGCATGACGTCCGACAGGTCCGTTCCGGTGACCCGCATGCCGGCCGCGCCCAGCTGCCGGACGGTCGGTTCGCCGCTGCCGCAGCCGACGTCCAGGACGGCGGCACCCGGTTCGAGCCGGGCCAGCAGGCGGGCGCCGCAGGCCAGCTGGCCGTCCTTCGCGGGGAACGCCTCGCCGTAGCCGGAGCCGATGGTGTCGAAGGCGACAGCCTGCAGGGCGCGTTCGGCACGACGGCGCAGGACGTCGGGTCCGCCGTCGCCGTCCGCGTCCCCGTCGACGGGGAACGGATCGGATATCTGTCCGGTCGTCACGATTGAGAGGCACCTTTCCACCCGGGCCTCCGGTCGGCTGGACGAGGCGCGAGGCCGGGCTGCCGTCCTCCCGGCGCCCGCGCTGCCCCGCCGGCCTGCTGCCGGTGGCGGTACGTCACGCTCCCCGCGTCACACTGTCACGTTGACTGCCCTCTGACACTTTGCACAGACTCTTTGCACAGGGACACTCTGCACCGTGGGAGCGTCGCCGCGCTGCCTTTTCCGGATGCTCCACCGGAGAAGTGCACTCGTGTGTGTACTGGCATCCGAGAATATGCGTGATCACTCCGCCATGGGGTCCGTTTTCGGCCAACTCGTGGTGGTTGGCCGGAGCTGCCCCCCGCCCCAGGAGCGCGGGGTTGCGGGCCGGGGTGGTGCGGTGCGACCCCGCGCGCCGGGCAGTTCGGCCGTACGACCGCGCCGACCTGGGACTTCGTCGATCCGTGAGCCGACTTCCGGGCGTTTATCGAACGTCAATCGGTCCGGTGCACAGTGGTGTCAGCGCCGGGGAAGCGTTGAAGGCGCTCCCGCAGCCGGGGGGCTGCGGGAGCGCCGAACGCCTACGGGAAGGTCTCCAGGGGGGCGATCGGGGGATTGGAGACCTACGGCGCGGGGGGAGAGAGGGGCTCGGTGTGCTGCTGGGAGATGAGGTCCGCCACGGGGGAGGCCTCGGGCACACCGAGCCGCGTGAAGACGGCGTGGGCCTCCCGCAGACACGCCAGTCCACGAGCGGGCTGGGCGAGGCCGAGCAGCGCCCCGCCCAGCGCGGCGTTGGCGAGGCCCTGGCAGTAGGCGGAGTCCATCTCGTGCCCGATGGCGAGGGACTCCTCCGCCGTCTCGGCCGCCTCGGCCTGCTGGCCGGCGGCGAGGAGGGACGAGGAGAGGCGGGCGAGGGTGTAGCCCTCGCGCAGCCGGTTCTGCTGGGACTGGTACAGCCGGTGCGACTCGCGCAGGTGCTCGGCGGCGGTGGCCGGGTCGTCGGCGGAGGAGAGGACGACACCGAGTTGGTACAGCGTGTCGGCCAGGCAGGGGCCGTTCTTGGACGCGCGGGCGGTGCCGACGGCGTCCGTGACGGAGCGGACGGCCGTTTCGAGCATGCCGAGACCGAGCTGGGCCCGGGCCATGTTGCCGAGCAGCCGGGCCTCGCCGATCGGTGCGCCGACCACGCGGCTGATGGCGAGCGCCAGTTCGAAGAACGGCAGCGCCTCGGCGGGCCGGTTGGCCAGGCTGAGGATGATCCCCAGGTCGTTGGCGGCGGCGGAGCGCAGGACGGTCATGTCCTCGGCGTCCTGGAGGTCCAGGCTCTTGCGCAGGGACTGCTCGGCGCTCTGGAAGTCGTTGGTGATCGACTGCAGCGTGCCGAAGGCGAAGTGCACCCGGGCGAGGGCGGCGGAGTCCGCGTGCGAGGTGGCGTTCCGGTCGGCGGCTTCCAGCATGTGGCGCACCCGGGAGCCGTGCGTCGGGTCCTCGACCAGGCTGTTCAGGACGATCAGCAGGTCGACGGCGGGTCGCAGCAGTTCGCTCGGTCCCTGGACGGCGGCCTCGACCGAGCTGAGCAGCAGGGCGGTCTCGGTCCGCAGCCACTCCTGGGCGAAGTCACTGGTGATCAGCGGGATGCCGATCGACGCGGGCGGGTTCAGCGGCTCGGGCAGCTGGTCGTCGGGCTCGACGGCCTGCGCCGCGTTGCGGACGGTCGCGAGCAGCAGGTCGAGCAGGCGCCGGAGGGCGGCCTGCTGCTCCCCGGTGTCGTCCGCCCGCTCGTTCTGCCGCTGCGCGTACAGCCGGAGCAGGTCGTGGTACCGGTAGCGGCCCGGCGAGAAGGTCTCCAGCATGTTGGCCTCGACGAGGGCCTCGGCGAGGTCCTCCGCCTCGGTCTCCTCGACGCCGAGCAGCGCCGTCACCGCCGCCAGCGGCAGGTCGGGCGAGTCCACGACCGAGAGCAGCCGGAAGGCGCGGGCCTCGGCGGCGGACAGTTGCCCGTAGCCGAGGCCGATGGTGGTTTCCACGGCGAGGTTGCCCAGTTGGAGTTCGTCCAGGCGGCGCCGTTGGTCGGCTAAGCGGCGGGCGAGGTCCGAGACGCTCCACCGGGGCCGGCTGGCGAGCCGGGCGGCGGCGATGCGGACGGCGAGCGGAAGGAATCCGCAGGCGGTCACGACCGCCATGGCCGCCTCGGGTTCGGCGGCGACGCGCTGGTCGCCGACGATCGCGGAGAAGAGCGCCAGCGCCTCCTCGGGCGTCAGCTCCTCGACGTCCACGAGGTGCGCGCCGGGGATGCCGGCCAGCCGGGAACGGCTGGTGGCGAGCACGGCGCACCCGGAGACGCCCGGGATGAGCGGTTGGATCTGCTCGGCGTCCTGGGCGTTGTCGAGCAGGATCAGCATCCGCCGGCTGGCGAGCAGCGACCGGTAGAGGGCCGCGCGCTGCTCCAGCGAGTCGGGGTTCTCGGTGACGCCGAGGGCGTGCAGGAAGTCGCCGAGCACCACGGCCGGATCGGCGGGCGAGGCACCCGCGCCCCGGAGGTCGACGTACAGCTGCCCGTCCGGGAACTCGGCGCGGACCCGGTGGGCGACGTGCACGGCGAGGGTGGTCTTGCCGACGCCGCCGATGCCGGCCAGCGAGGTGACGACCACGGCCTGGCCGGTGGCGTTCATGAGGACGGTGGAGAGGTCGGCGACCATCTCCGAGCGTCCGCTGAAGTCGGAGACGTCCGCCGGCAGTTGGGCCGGGGCGGGTTGTGCGGCCGGGCCGTCCTCGCGGGCGACGGGCACGGGTGCGGTGACGGCCGGCAGGGTCAGCGCCGGGTCGGCCGCGAGGATGCGGGCGTGCATCGCGGAGAGCCCCGAGCCCGGCTCGACGCCGAGTTCGTCGATCAGCAGCTTGCGGGTGTCGGTGTAGACGCCGAGCGCCTCGGCCTGCCGTCCGCACCGGTAGAGCGCGAGCATCAGCAGTTCGCGCAGCCGCTCCCGGAGCGGGTGTTCGGCGGTGAGCGAGTTCAACTCGCCGACCACCTCGGCGTGCAGGCCGATGTCGAGCGCGATCGTGCACCGGTCCTCGGCGACGGCGATCTGCCGCTCGGCGAGCCGGAGCCGCTGCGCGTCCGCGTACGGGCCGGGGACGCCGGTGAGCGGGCGGCCGGCGAACAGGCCGAGCGCACGGACCAGGAGGTGGTGGGCCTTGTCGAGGTCGCCGCCGGCGCGGGCGGTCGCGGCCTCGGTGGCGAGCTGCTCGAAGACGGTCAGGTCGAGGGCCCGGCCCGGGATGTGCAGGGCGTAGCCGTCGGCGATCGAGATCAGCAGCTCGGCGGGCGCGCGCACTTCGCGGCGGGGCTCGATGACCGTGCGCAGTCGGGACACGTAGGTCCGCAGCGCCGCGATGGCCTGGGCCGGCGGCCGGTCGCCCCAGAGGCCGTCCACCAGGTCCTGGGTGGTGACCGGGCGTCCGGCGTGCAGCAGGAGGGTGGTGAGGACGGCCTGTTGCTGGGGAGAGCCGAGTGCGAGCTGCTTGCCGTCGAGCCAGGCCTGGACCGGACCGAGTACCTGGAAGCGCAGCGCCGGTGCAGGCGGCGTCTCCCGAAACTCCATGAAGTCCCCCGATGGCCTGGTGTCGATGATCCCGGTAGGGCGCTCGGCGGTCCGCCGTTGTGTGGTGGCTTCAGCTTAGGCGGAGGGCCGACTCTGCCGGACGGCACGGTAAGCCGCACGATGTTTATCGGACATTTAATCAACCCTACGATACTGACCGCGGGCCCGCGCCAAGCCGGTGGGGCAGAAGACATGTGATGACCGAAAGGCAGCCGCCCATGGCCAACAACCAGAGCGAGACCCCCGCGCCGACGACGCCGGCCGAGGACGCCGTCTCCGTGGAGGCGGGCGAGGCCGTCGAGGGCGCGGTGGCCGCGACCTCGAACCCGGCCGAGTACACCGAGCCGACCGCCGCGCAGAAGGCGGACCTGGAGGACGACCTCTTCGGCGACGAGGCCGCGTACGTGGTGGAGCCCGACGCTTCGGCCGACGGCGTGCACGGCACGGACCGCGAGCCGCAGGGCATCATCTCCAGCCACCCGTAGGCGCGGACGCTCCGCACCCGCCGCTCACCAGGGGGGAACCCGTGTGAACAGGCTCCGTCGCCTCGCGGTCGTCGCCGTCTCGACGATCGTGGTGACCACCGGCTGTGTCGTGACGGCCGCCGGCGCCTCCGCCGGCATCATCACCGGTCACCCGTAGCCCACCAGCACCCGAGTGCCCCACCCCGCAGGACGGGGTGGGGCACTCGCCGTCCCGCCCGCGACCGCTCCGGCCCGGTCGGCGCGGGTGCCGGGCCGGCCGGTGGAGGTCACCAGCCGCCCGCGGCGGCCGAGGCGCCCGGCCCCGTCCGGTGCTCCGGCGGGCGCCCGCGGTCGGGTTCGGGGGCGTGTCTGCCGGTGCCCCGTGGCCGGATCTCGCCGTCCGTCCTGCCGGTCCGTTCGGCCTGCCGCCCGATCCGGCCCCGGACCGCCGGTCCGGTGTCCCCGGCCCCGGTACCGCAGGGTCGTTCGTGTCCGGCGGCCCCGAGCGCCGCGAGGGACGCCCCGGCGCCGGCCGGGCCGATGTGTCCGGGGTCGGCGGTCCACTCGCAGCCGCCGTCCGGTGGGCGGAGATAGTGCTCCCCGCCGATGGTGTCCATGTAGATGCCGGTGCGTCCGGTCCTGGTGTCGAGGACGAGTTCACCCACTCGCGGCCGGTAGGCCGCGGCATTGCGCTTACGGGTGCTCACCGCAGTGCTCCTTGCTCCGGTGCGGGCGCGGCGCCGGTGCGGCCGCCCCTGGTCGCTGTCGTGGCTTGGCTCGGTTCGGCTCTGCTCGGCGACTACCCAGCATCTCTAGAGAAGCTAATATCTCTAGAGATGTCAACGGCCTGACCGGTCCGATCGGCTTACCGGAGGCCGCGAACGCGCCTACGATTTCCGGCGAGGACGAGGGAGCAGGCGATGGCCGGCAGCAGTGGCGACAAACAGCCCAAGTACCAACGGATCGCCGACACCCTGAAGGCGGCCATCGACGCGGGCGAGTACCGCGCCGGCGACCGGCTACCGGGCGAGAACGACCTCATGGACGCGTACAGCGTGGCCCGGATGACGGCCCGTCAGGCGCTCGGCGTCCTGCAGAGCGAGGGCATCGTGGAGGCGCGCAGGGGCTCGGGGGTGTTCGTCCGGGACTTCCGGCCGCTGCGGCGGCGCGGGATCCAGAGGCTCGCGCAGGGGCAGTGGGGGTCCGGCCGCTCGATATGGTCGGCGGACATCGACCGGCGGAACCTGGTCGTCGACCAGGTCTCGGTCACCGAGCAGGGGGCGCCGGACCACGTGGCGCGGGTGCTGGGCGTCGACCCGGGTGCGCCGATGTGCGTGCGGCACCGGCGGTTCGTCCTGGACGGCAAGCCGGTGCTGCTGTCGACGTCCTACCTGCCGGCCGGCCTGGTCGCGGGGACGGCGATCACCCGCGAGGACACCGGCCCGGGCGGCACGTACGCGCGGCTGGCGGAGATCGGGGCCAAGCCGGTGCACTTCCGCGAGGAGGTCCGGTCCCGGATGCCCGGCGCGGAGGAGACCGCGCGGCTGGAGCTGTCGGCGGGCACCCCGGTGATCCTCATCTGCCGGACGGCCTTCGCCGACGAGGGCCAGGTCGTCGAGCTGAACGAGATGATCCTCGACGCCGCGTCCTACGTGCTGGAGTACGACTTCGACGCGTGACCCCGGCGGCCCCGGCGGCGGTACCGCCGGAACCGGCGGCACGCCGACGGCGACGCCCCGGTCGCGGGGTGCGCGACCGGGGCGTCGTCCGGGTGTCCGGGTGTCCGGGTGTCCGTCACTCCTTGGAGCGGACCCGCAGGCTGGTGATCAGGGGGCCCTCGGTGGTCTCCCGGAAGAAGTCGTTGCCCTTGTCGTCCACCACGACGAACGCCGGGAAGTCCTCGACCTCGATCCGCCAGACGGCCTCCATGCCCAGCTCGGCGTACTCCAGGACCTCGACCTTCTTGATGCAGTCCTGGGCGAGGCGGGCGGCCGGGCCGCCGATGGAGCCCAGGTAGAAGCCGCCGTGCTCGGCGCAGGCGTCGGTGACCTGCTTGGAGCGGTTGCCCTTGGCCAGCATGACCATCGAGCCGCCGGCGGCCTGGAACTGGTCGACGTAGGAGTCCATCCGGCCGGCGGTCGTCGGGCCGAACGAACCGGAGGCGAAGCCCTCGGGGGTCTTGGCCGGGCCGGCGTAGTACACCGGGTGGTCCTGGAGGTACTTGGGCATGCCCTCGCCGGCGTCCAGGCGCTCCTTGATCTTGGCGTGCGCGATGTCGCGGGCGACGACGAGCGTGCCGGTGAGCGAGAGCCGGGTCTTCACGGGGTACTTGGACAGCTCGGCCCGGATCGAGGACATCGGCTGGTCGAGGTCGATGCGGACCACGTCGTCGTCGAGGTGGTCGTCGGTGGTGTCCGGCAGGTACGTGGCCGGGTCGGTCTCCAACTGCTCCAGGAAGACGCCCTCGGCGGTGATCTTGCCGAGTGCCTGGCGGTCCGCCGAGCAGGAGACGGCCATCGCGACCGGCAGCGAGGCGCCGTGGCGCGGCAGGCGGACGACGCGCACGTCGTGGCAGAAGTACTTGCCGCCGAACTGGGCGCCGATGCCGATCTTCTGGGTCAGCTCGGTGACCTTGGCCTCCAGCTCCAGGTCCCGGAAGCCGTGCCCGGTCTTCGCGTCGCCCTCGGTCGGCAGCTGGTCGAGGTAGTGCGCGGAGGCGTACTTGGCGGTCTTCAGCGCGAACTCGGCGCTGGTGCCGCCGATCACGATCGCCAGGTGGTACGGCGGGCAGGCCGCGGTGCCGAGCGAGCGGATCTTCTGCTCCAGGAAGGCGAGCATGCTCGCCTCGTTGAGGATCGCCTTGGTCTCCTGGTACAGGTACGACTTGTTGGCGGAGCCGCCGCCCTTGGCCATGAAGAGGAACTTGTAGGCGTCGCCGTCGGTGGCGTACAGCTCGATCTGGGCCGGCAGGTTGTTGCCGGTGTTCCTCTCGTCCCACATGGTGACCGGGGCCATCTGGGAGTACCGCAGGTTGAGCCTGGTGTACGCGTCGTAGACGCCGCGCGCGACGGCGGCCTCGTCGCCGCCGGACGTCAGCACGTTCTGGCCGCGCTTGCCCATGACGATGGCGGTGCCGGTGTCCTGGCACATGGGCAGGATGCCGCCGGCCGAGATGTTGACGTTCTTCAGCAGGTCCAGCGCGACGAAGCGGTCGTTGGGGCTGGCCTCCGGGTCGTCCAGGATGCGGCGCAGCTGGGCGAGGTGGGCGGGGCGGAGGTAGTGCGAGATGTCGTGCATCGCCTCGGCGGTGAGCAGCCGCAGGGCCTCGGGCTCGACCTGGAGGAAGGTGCGCCCGCCGGCCTCGAAGGTGGAGACACCCTCGGAGGTGAGCTTGCGGTAGGGGGTCGGGTCAGCGCCCAGGGGGAGCAGGTCGCTGTACTCGAAGTCTGGCGTGGGAGCCATCGGGGCGGTCCTTAGGTATCCAGTGTTCCGGCTGCGTCGGCGAAGCACCCTCAAGGGCGGAAGCACCCTCAAGGGTAGGACCCGCGCGAACGAAGCACGCGGACAGGTAAGCCTGCGTGACCGGCGTCACCCGCACGTGCGTACGAGGCTTGCCCCGGTGGCTAGGCTTGCCCCGTGGACAACTCGCCGTCGATGGACGATCAGAAGGACGACCGGGGGGCGTCGCCCGTGCCGCGGGGGCAGTCGCCGATACCGATGACCAAGCCGGCGCCGGAGCCGCCCGCCGGAGCCGGCCACGCGCCGGTGGCGCAGGCCGAGATGCGGGCCTCGGACGCCGACCGCGAACGGGTGGCGGAGCTGCTGCGCGACGCCTACGCCGAGGGGCGGTTGGACGTCGACGAGCACGCCGAGCGGATCGAGGCGGCCTACTCCGCCAAGACCCTCGGCGAACTCGTGCCGCTCACCCGGGACCTCCCGGTGCACACGGAGGTCTCCTTCGAGAAGCCGCCGCTGGGTTCCGCGGCCGGCGGCGCCCCGCGTCAGAACGGCCCGGTGCGGCTGCCGGCCCGGACGGAGGCGCCGACGATGCTGGCGGTCTTCGGCGGATCGTCCCGCAAGGGCCGCTGGCGGGTGGGGTCGAACCTGCGGGCGGTGGCGATCTTCGGCGGGGTGGAGATCGACCTGACCGACGCCGTCTTCGAGTCGCCCGAGGTGGTGATCGAGGTGGTGGCGATCTTCGGCGGGGTGGAGATCAAGGTGCCGGAGAACGTCAGCCTGCACGGCAGCGGCGTCGGCATCTTCGGGGGCTTCGACGTCAAGGAGCAGACCGCCGCCGATCCCTACGCGCCGGTGGTGCGGGTGAAGGGCACCGCGGTCTTCGGCGGCTGCGAGGCGAAGCCGCGCAAGGGCAAGAAGCTCAAGGAGTGGGTGCGCAAGCAGCTCGGCGCCGACTGATTCGCGTACGGACCGCGTCCCGTGTGCCCGGCCGGAGTCAACTCCCGGCCGGGCACTCGACGTTGCCTCGGGTGCACGCTGTAGTCGATTGCGTGCAGTGTGCATGAATCGCGGCGCCGTGGGGTAGTTCCTCTGGCACATCGCTTCTTGTACGGCTGCGTACCGGAGGCGGCCTGAGGCCGGCCCGGGGGGTGTGAGGAACGGGGGCCCGCAGCCCGCAGGGGAGCGAGCTTCCCCGTGTCCGAGAGCCTCGTCAGGAGTACGGCCGTGCTGCATCCGATCGAGTCCCGCACCACCTCGCCCGCCGCCCCGTCGTCGGCCACGCCGCCGTCCGCCGCCGCTTCGCCGGTGGTCGCGGCGGCCCGGCTGCTGGAACGGCGCCCGGCTCCGCAGCCGGCGGGTGAGGACAATCCGTGGCACACCGCCGCGGCCTGCCGACGGGACGAGGTGGGCCTGTTCTTCGCACCGTCGAAGGAACCGACGGCCGCCCGGCTGTCGCGCGAGGAGCAGGCGAAGCAGGTGTGTGCCCGCTGCCCGGTGCTCCTGGAGTGCCGGGAGCACGCGCTGGCGCAGCCGGAGCCGTACGGGGTGTGGGGCGGTCTGACGGCGGCCGAGCGGCGGGTCGTGCTGGCGCGCCGCCGCCGCCGTGACGTGGAACTGTGCGAGACGGCCCGGGTGCCTGCTCCGCGCCGCCGGATCGCGGGCTGACGCCCGGTCGGGACCGCGAACGCCCGCGGCCTCGGCGAAGGGGGATTTCGCCGAGGCCGCGGGCGTGCGACGTCGTGTTCCGGCGCGTCGCCGGGCGCTGAGCCGTGTCGTGCGGCGCGGCGCGGTGCTCCCCGCGCCGCGCTGCGCCGCGCGCGGGGAGCCGGGGGATCAGTTGGCGCGGTCGAAGTCGATCGCGCTGTAGGCCCGCAGCTTGGACAGCTTGTGGGTGGAGTGGATCTCCCGGATGGTGCCGCTCTTGGAGCGCATGACCAGCGAGCTGGTGGTGGCGGTCTCCTGGCGGTAGTGCACCCCGCGCAGCAGCTCGCCGTCGGTGATGCCGGTGGCGACGAAGAACACGTTCTCGCCGCTGACCAGGTCGTCGGTGCTGAGCACGCGGTCGAGGTCGTGGCCCGCGTCGACGGCCTTCTGGCGCTCGGCGTCGTCCTTGGGCCAGAGACGGCCCTGGATCACGCCGCCCATGCACTTCATCGCGCAGGCCGCGATGATGCCCTCGGGGGTGCCGCCGACGCCCATCAGCAGGTCGACGCCGGTGCCCTCGCGGGCGGCCATGATGGCGCCCGCGACGTCTCCGTCGGAGATGTACTTGATCCGGGCGCCCGCCTCGCGGATCTCCCGGATCAGGCCCTGGTGGCGCGGGCGGTCGAGGACGACCACGGTCACGTCCTCGACGGCGATGCCCTTGGCCTTGGCGACCCGGCGGATGTTGACGGCGGTCGGGGCGGTGATGTCGACGAAGTCGGCCGCCTCGGGCCCGGTGACGAGCTTGTCCATGTAGAAGACGGCGCTCGGGTCGAACATGGTGCCGCGGTCGGCGACGGCCAGCACGGCGACGGCGTTGTTCATGCCCTTCGCGGTGAGGGTGGTCCCGTCGACCGGGTCCACCGCGACGTCGCACTCGGCGCCGGTGCCGTCGCCGACCCGCTCGCCGTTGTACAGCATCGGAGCCTCGTCCTTCTCACCCTCTCCGATGACGACGACGCCGTTCATCGAGACGGTGGAGACGAGGGTGCGCATGGCCTTGACGGCGGCGCCGTCGGCGCCGTTCTTGTCGCCACGGCCGACCCAGCGGCCGGCGGCCATCGCGGCCGCCTCGGTGACCCGGACGAGTTCGAGTGCGAGGTTCCGGTCGGGCGCCTCCGGCGCCACCTCGAGGGAGCTGGGAAGGTTGTGCGGGTACTGCGTGGTCATCGTCGTTACCTCTCTGTACGCGACGGCCAGTGAGCGCCCGACTACTGCCTGGTCGAACGCCGTGGTGAGGGTCCTGCGATCGTATCTGCCCACGAGATGACTGTCTGTGGCGCGGGTCGCCACGGGCCGACGGGACCGGCAGGTCCGGCCCCCGTTCACCCGTACGCGGATACCCCCGGGTGGTGCCCGCGGGGGGTCGATGAGTCACCATGTGGGGGTGGCAGGAGAGAGCAAGGGCATGAGGGGCCGGCAGACCGTGCGGGACATGGTCCTGTCGATGCTGGCGGTCGGCGCGGTGGTCTGGGTCGGGTACCTGTTCCTTCCGCACGACGCGGGCGGCGACGGGGTGCGGACGGTCGAGTACAAGGTGGCCGCGGCCTCGGCGAAGCGCGCCGCGCCGTACCCGCTGCTCTCCCCGGAGGGCCTTCCCGCACAGTGGCGGGCCACGTCGGTGTCCTACAACCCGGCGTCGCTCGGCGGCGGCAAGGGCAACGCCTGGCACCTGGGCTTCGTCACCCCGTCCGGCCAGTACGCGGCGGTGGAGCAGAGCGACGCCCCGCGTGACGCGGTGCTCGACGCCGCGGTGGCGGGCGGCAAGCCGGACGGCACCGCGGAGGTGGCCGGCCGGACCTGGGAGCGGCTGCAGGGCGCCAAGTCCCGTGCGATCGCCGTCCAGGAGGGCGGCGGCACCACCGTCCTGACCGGTACCGCCTCCTACGAGGAGCTGGCGGAGCTGGCGCAGGCGCTCAAGTAGCCCGCCGGCCGGCCCCGCCCCGTCGGCCCCGCTCCACCCGGAGCGGTGGGGCCGCGGGCCGCAGGGCCTCCCCGGACGACGAGAAGGGCCCCGCACCGGTGTGCGGGGCCCTTCTCGTCGTCTCCGTCAGGCTCAGACGGTGGTGACGACCTGCTCGAAGGAGAGGCGCGGGGAGCGCGGGTACCAGGCGTCCTCGCCCGGCTTGCCGATGTTCACCACGGCCAGCACCGAGTGCTCGCCGTCGGAGAAGAACTCCTTGTTGATGCCCTCGGCGTCGTAGCCGGTCATCGGGCCCGCGGCCAGGCCGGCGGCGCGGACGCCGACGATGAAGTAGCCGGCCTGCAGGGCGCCGTTCATCAGGGCGGAGGCCTCGCGGACCGGGCGCTCGCCGAAGAAGGCGTCCTTCGCCTGCGGGAAGTGCGGGAACAGGGTCGGCAGCTCCTCGTGGAACTCGTTGTCCACGGCCAGGATCGCGGTCAGCGGCGCGGCGGCGGTCTTGGCCTTGTTGCCGTCCGACAGGTGCTGGACCAGGCGCTCGCGACCCTCGGTGGAGCGGACCAGGACGACGCGCAGCGGCTGCTGGTTCAGCGCGGTCGGGCCGAACTTGACCAGCTCGTAGATGGCCTGGATCTGCTCGTCGGAGACCGGCTCGTCGGTGAAGGTGTTGGCGGTGCGGGCCTCGCGGAACAGGAGGTCCTGAGCGGCGGCGTCGAGAACCAGGGCGTCGGTGGTCATGTGCTTCTGCACCTCATGGGGAGGAAGGAACGGGGTCCGTGTCGCGTGACCGGCTCCCGCCGGTCATTCGGTCCCAACATGAGTGAAGATTCAACTGTTCCCCGGGTTCCAGGTGACCTGTGTCACTCCCCGGGCGGCGGGCCCTCCGGGGCGTCCTCCCCGGCCGCCAGGGCGGCGTCCAACCGGGCCCGGGCGCCGTCCAGCCAGCGCTGGCAGACCTTCGCCAGCTGCTCGCCGCGCTCCCACAGCGCCAGCGACTCCTCCAGCGAGGTGCCGCCGTTCTCCAGCTGCCGGACCACCTCCAGCAGCGCGTCCCGCGCGTGCTCGTACCCCAGCGCGTCGTCCGCGACGGGGGCCGCGGCCGGAGACGTCGTCGCGTCCTGCTCCTGATCTGCCATGGGAGCCAGCGTAGGGGGCCGGGCCGACAGCGCGGGGACCCGCCCGCCGCGTCCCCCGCCGCTACCCCCCGGCGCCGCCCGCCGCCGTGACGTCGAACCCGCCGCCCGCGACCCGCGCGTGCAGTCCCTCCCCGGCCGCGACCTGCGCCGGATCCGTCACCACCGTGCCGTCGCCGCGCTGCAGCACCGCGTAACCGCGCTCCAGGGTGGCCGCCGGGGAGAGCGCGACCACCCGGGCCAGAGTGTGCCCGAGGTCGGTCTGCGCGTGGTCGAGCCGGTGCCCGAGCGTGCGCCGGGCCCGCTCCAGCAGACCGGCCACCTCCTGGCCGCGGCCGTCCAGCATCCGGTGCGGCGCGGCCAGCGCCGGGCGGCTGCGCACGCCGTCCAGCCCGTGCTGCTCCCGGTCCACCCGGCCGACCACGTGCCGCCGCGCCCGGTCGCGCAGCTGCCGGATCCTGGCCAGCTCCTCGCCGACGTCGGGGACCACCCGTTTGGCCGCATCGGTCGGCGTGGACGCGCGCAGGTCGGCGACGAAGTCCAGCAGCGGCTGGTCCGGCTCGTGCCCGATCGCGCTGACCACCGGTGTCCGGGCGGCGGCGACCAGCCGGACCAGTCCCTCGTCCGAGAAGGGCAGCAGGTCCTCCACGCTGCCGCCGCCCCGGGCCACGACGATCACGTCGACCTCGGGGTGCTCGTCCAGCTCGCGCACCGCCGCGCTCACCCGCTCGACCGCGCTGACGCCCTGCACCGGCACGTTGCGGACCTCGAAGCGGACGGCCGGCCAGCGTCGCCGGGCGTTCTCCAGGACGTCCCGCTCGGCCGCCGAGCCCCGGCCGGTGACCAGCCCGACGCACTGCGGGAGGAACGGCAGCGGCTTCTTCCGGTCCGCCGCGAACAGGCCCTCGCCGGCCAGCCGTCGCTTCAGCTGCTCCAACCGGGCCAGCAGCTCGCCCAGCCCGACCAGCCGGATCTCCGCCGCCCGCAGCGAGAGCTGTCCGCGCGCGGCGTACCACTCCGGCTTGGCGTGCACGATCACCCGCGAGCCCTCCTGCACGGCGTCCGCGACCTGGTCGAAGACGGAGCGGAAGCACGTCACGGTGAGCGAGACGTCCGCCTGCGGGTCGCGCAGCGTCAGGAACACCACGCCCGCGCCCGGGCGCCGGCTGAGCTGGGTGATCTGCCCCTCCACCCAGACCGCGCCGAGCCGGTCGATCCAGCTCCCGATCAGCGCGGAGACCTTGCCGACCGGGATCGGTGCTTCGGGGGAACTGGGGTTGGCCATGCGTACGAGGCTAGCGGCGCCCGGCGACACCGCACCCCGTCGTCGCGTCCGGCCGCCCGGACCGCCGCCGACACCGCGCCCCCGCCGGGACGCCGCGCCGGGACATTGCGCCCCCGGCCGGGCGCGGGACTCAGCGGCGGATGCCCGCGCCGGAGGCGCCCTGGACGACGAGGACCATGAATCCCACGGCCAGCCAGACCAGCCCCACCACCTGGGCCGTCCCCGAAGCCTCGAACACCACCGCCCCGATCACCACCACGCCCAGCACCGGCACCACGACGTGCCGCAGCCAGTCCCGCGAGTGGTGCTTGACCGCGTACCAGCCCACCACCGAGGCGTGCAGCAGCGCGAACGCGGTGAGCGCCCCGATGTCCACCACCGAGGTCAGCCGGTCCAGCCCGTCGTCGCGCCCGGCCGCCCAGACCGCCGCCGCCAGGGTGATCGCCGCCGCCACCAGCAGCGCCCGGCGCGGCACCGCGGTCTTCGGGTCGACGACGCCCAGGAAGCGCGGCAGCCGCCCGCCCCGGCCCATCGCGTAGACCAGCCGGGCGGCCGCGGCCTGCCCGGCGAGCGCCGCGAAGGCCGCGCCGATCGCCTTGCTCGCCGCGACCAGGACGTGCAGCCAGTGCCCGACCCCGCTCTCCACCGTGTCGTAGAACGCCGACCCCTGGGCCGCGGGGTCCGCCGCCAGCTGCTGCGGGGCGAGCGGCTCCAGCAGCGCCGCCAGGTAGGTCTGCGTCACGAACAGCACCCCGGACACCACCAGGCACCACAGCACCGCTCTGGCCACCGCCGCCGAGGCGCCGACGGCCTCCTCCACGAAGGTCGCGATCGCGTCGAAGCCGAGGTACGAGAGGACGGCCACCGAGACGGCCGAGAGCACGGCCGCCGCCGAGAAGTCGCCGACCGCGGTGAACGGCGTCGCCCAGCCGCGCTGCGCGCCGTCCCGGACGAGGACCACCACGGCCGCGACCACGAAGACCGCCAGCACGGCGATCTCCATGGCCAGCACCGCGAAGCCGACCACCGCCGCCGTCCGCACCCCGGCGAGGTTCAGCGCGGTGGTCACCACCACCGCCAGCGCCGTCCACACCCAGCGCGAGACGTCCGGGACCAGCGAGTTCAGCGCGATGCCGGAGAAGAGGTACGCGACCGCGGGGATCAGCAGGTAGTCGAGCATCGCCATCCAGCCGGCGATGAACCCCGGCCCCTCGCCGAGCCCGGCCCGTGCGTAGGCGAACACCGACCCGGTCTGCGGCACCGCCCGCACCATCTGGGCGTACGAGAAGGCGGTGAAACCCATCGCGACGGTCGCCACCAGGTAGACGGCGGCGACCGCGCCGTGACTCTTGGCGTCCAGCACCCCGAACACGCCGACCGGGGCCATCGGGGCGATGAACAGCAGCCCGTAGACCATCAGATCGCGGACGCTCAGGCTGCGCCGCAGCCCGCCGGACTCGACTCGCTCGCTCATAGCTTCCACATTTGAGCACCCGTGACCGATTCCGGCCGGAAGGCGGCTCACGTCGGCGCGGCACGGCTCCGCCCGTACGATGGAGCCATGTCGTCCAACACCGCGCAGCGCCGTGTCCTGCTCGCCGCCCCCCGGGGCTACTGCGCGGGCGTCGACCGCGCCGTGATCGCCGTCGAGAAGGCCCTGGAGCAGTACGGGGCACCCATCTACGTGCGCAAGCAGATCGTCCACAACAAGTACGTGGTGCAGACCCTGGAGAAGAAGGGCGCGATCTTCGTCGACGAGACGGAGGAGGTGCCCGAGGGCTCGATCGTGGTGTTCTCGGCACACGGCGTCGCACCCTCCGTCCACGACGAGGCCCGGGCCGGCAAGCTCGCCACCGTCGACGCGACCTGCCCGCTGGTCACCAAGGTGCACAAGGAGGCCGTGCGCTTCGCCGACGAGGGCTACGACATCCTGCTGGTGGGCCACGAGGGCCACGAGGAGGTCGTCGGCACCATGGGGGAGGCCCCGGACCGGATCCACCTGGTGGACGGCGCCGAGGACGTCGCCCAGGTCCAGGTCCGCGACGAGTCCAAGGTCGTCTGGCTCTCCCAGACCACGCTCTCGGTGGACGAGACCATGGCCACCGTCGGCGAGCTGAAGCGGCGCTTCCCGCTGCTGGTCAGCCCGCCCAGCGACGACATCTGCTACGCCACCCAGAACCGCCAGGTGGCCGTCAAGCAGATGGCCCCCGAGACCGACCTGCTGATCGTGGTCGGCTCCAAGAACTCCTCCAACTCCGTCCGTCTGGTGGAGGTCGGGCTGGAGTACGGCGCCAAGGCCGCCCACCTGGTGGACTTCGCCGAGGAGATCCAGGAGTCCTGGCTGGACGGCGTCACCACGGTCGGCCTGACCAGCGGCGCCTCGGTGCCGGAGATCCTGGTCGACGGCGTCCTGGAGTACCTGGCCGCGCGCGGTTACGGCGACGTCTCCACCGTCAAGACCGCCGAGGAGCACCTGATCTTCTCGCTGCCCAAGGAGCTCCGCCGCGACCTGCGCGCGGAGGCCGCGGGCAAGCTCTGACCGACCGCAGCACGCCGGGGAGACCCGGTACCCGGACGGGTACCGGGTCTTTGCTGTGCGGGGCGGGTGGGCCTCTCGTAGTTTTGTGCACAACCATGCACAGGTCTGTGGACAACTTCGGCGGAGGGCAGTCGGACATGACGGCGGTATTCGGTGTGGACATCGGCGGATCGGGCATCAAGGGGGCCCCGGTCGACCTCGGCCGGGGGGTGCTCACCGAGGAGCGGCACAAGGTCCTCACCCCGCAGCCCTCGGCGCCCGAGGCGGTGGTCGCCGCCGTCCGCGAGGTGGTCAGACACTTCGACCACCGGGGACCGGTCGGCCTGACCTTCCCCGGGGTGGTCGTCAACGGACAGACCAGGACCGCCGCCAACGTCGACAAGGGCTGGATCGGCGTGGACGCCGCCGGCCTCTTCCGCGAGGCGCTCGACCTGCCCGCGGTGGTGCTCAACGACGCCGACGCGGCCGGTCTCGCCGAGACCACGCACGGCGCCGGCCGCGACCAGGAGGGCGTGGTGCTGGTCCTGACCTTCGGCACCGGCATCGGCAGCGCCCTCTTCGTGGACGGCGCCCTGGTGCCCAACACCGAACTCGGCCACCTGGAGGTGCGCGGCAAGGACGCCGAGCGGCGCGCCTCCTCGGCCGCCAAGGAGCGGCACGGGCTGAACTGGGAGCAGTGGGCCGGGCGGGTCGACGAGTACCTGGACGTGGTGGAGATGCTGTTCTCGCCGCAGCTGATCGTGATCGGCGGCGGGGTGAGCCGCAAGCACGAGAAGTTCCTGCCGCTGCTGCGCGGGCGCGAGGCCCGGGTCGTCCCGGCGGAGCTGCGCAACGACGCCGGGATCGTCGGCGCGGCCATGGCGGCGGCGCGGGCCTCCGCCTGACCGTCCGGACCGGCCGCCGCGCGAACCGGCCGCCCGCGCCGTGAAGGCGGGCCGTGAAGGCGGGCCGGGAGCTCGTGCCGGGGACCGTGCGGGAGGCGGGCCGAGAAGTGGGAAACCGGTGGGAATCGGCTTCCCACTCCTCAGCGCGCGCGGTGGATCCGGTGCTGGGCCACGAACCGGGCGAGCACGATCACCGCGGCCAGGCCGGTGCCGGAGAACAGCCAGCCGGCCCGGGTGGCCAGGTTGGTCGCCAGCGCCACCACCTGGGCCGTCACGCCGGACGAGGTGACGGGACCGAACAGCAGCATCGCGACGGCGAAGGCGATCGGGCCGCTGATCGGGGCGGCCAGCAGGTCGGCGAACCGGACCCGGACGGCCAGCTGGAAGCAGATCGCCAGGTAGCCGAGGCCGAACAGGACGCCGAGACCGCCGAAGGCCAGCCGGTCCAGGCCGGCGACCGCGACGGTCGTCACCAGCGCGGCCACCCCGGTGCCGACGGCCGTCAGCCGGGTCGGCCGGCCGGTCCGCCGCCGTCCGTAGAGCCGGCCGGCGATCCGGGCGCGCCCCGGGGGGCCGGACACGGGGCGTAGCCGGGAGGAGAGCGCGGCCTTCCCGGCGGCCCTCCCGGCGCCCTTCGCCGAGGGCTTCCCGCCGCCCCTCCCGTCCGGCTTCCCGGCGGGCCCGTCGGCGGTCTCGGGGGCCCGCCCGGGCCCGGGGACGGCGGCCCCGGCCGCGCCGTTCGGCGGTCGGCGTCTGGGCCCTGGCGGCTGGGTACGGATGCGCTGCTCCACCCACCCAACGTACGGTCCGATCATCGCCACACTGTGTAATGGGTCTCCGGGCCTTGTTCCGTGTCTCCGGACGGAGTACTGATGTGATCGTCGCTCAACTTCACCGGGGGTTCGTACGAGCGGCGGATTCGGCTTCGAACGGCTCCACCGCGTGCGGCTCGACGTCCCCGCCGGGGCCCTCGCCGGCGGCGGCCGACGCCTGACCCGCTGCCCGTAGACTGGGGGATCGGCCCGTCCGGGGCCGGCCCAACTCCTCCAAGCCCACGGGACTGCGCTTCATGTCGCTCACGATCGGAATCGTCGGCCTGCCGAACGTCGGCAAGTCGACCCTGTTCAACGCCCTGACCAAGAACGACGTGCTGGCGGCCAACTACCCGTTCGCCACCATCGAGCCGAACGTCGGCGTCGTCGGCGTCCCGGACGAGCGGCTGACCAAGCTCGCCGAGATCTTCGGCTCGCAGCGCATCCTCCCGGCCACCGTCGACTTCGTCGACATCGCGGGCATCGTCCGCGGCGCCAGCGAGGGCGAGGGCCTCGGCAACAAGTTCCTCGCGAACATCCGTGAGTCCGACGCGATCTGCCAGGTCGTGCGCGCCTTCACCGACCCGGACGTCGTGCACGTGGACGGCAAGGTGTCGCCCAAGGACGACATCGAGACCATCCACACCGAGCTGATCCTGGCCGACCTCCAGACCGTCGAGAAGGTCCTGCCCCGGCTCCAGAAGGAGGCGCGCCTCAAGAAGGAGACCGCCCCCGTCCTGGCCGCCGCCGAGGCCGCCCAGGCGATCCTGGAGACCGGCAAGACCCTCTTCGAGGCCGGCTTCGACACCACCCCGATCCGCGAGCTGCACCTGCTGACGGCCAAGCCCTTCCTCTACGTCTTCAACGTGGACGAGGACGAGCTGGCCGACGAGGACTTCAAGAACGCCCAGCGCGCGCTGGTCGCCCCGGCCGAGGCCATCTTCCTCAGCGCCAAGATCGAGTCCGAGCTGATCGAGCTGGACGACGCCGAGGCCCTGGAGCTCCTCCAGTCCATGGGCCAGGAGGAGCCCGGCCTGGCCACCCTCGCCCGGGTCGGCTTCGACACCCTCGGCCTGCAGACCTACCTCACCGCCGGTCCCAAGGAAGCCCGCGCCTGGACCATCAAGAAGGGCGCCACCGCCCCCGAGGCGGCCGGTGTGATCCACACCGACTTCCAGAAGGGCTTCATCAAGGCGGAGATCATCTCCTTCGCCGACCTGGTCGAGACCGGCTCCATCGCCGAGGCCCGCGCCAAGGGCAAGGCCCGCATCGAGGGCAAGGAATACCTCATGCAGGACGGCGACGTCGTGGAGTTCCGCTTCAACGTGTGACGATTCGCATACTTTGCGTTAGATGACCTGTCAACTGTGCAGGTCGGATGGGGTCCACTCTCTCGGGGGTGGGCCCCTGACTTGTTCCCGTGCTGACCTGGTGCTGACTTCTCCGGGTCGGTATCGCGCTGAATGCCCCACTGGCGATCGCCGTGAGTGGTACGTTATTTGGTACCACTCTCGAAGGGTTTCCTGCCATGTCCATCACTGCGAGCGAGGCCCGCAAGGATCTCTTCCCGCTCATCAAGAAAGTCAATGACGATCACGAGGCCATCGAGATCGTCTCCAAGCACGGGAATGCCGTCCTCGTATCCGCCGAGGACTACGCCGCCCTGCGCGAGGGCTCCTATCTGCTGCGCTCGCCCGCCAATGCCCGTCGCCTGCTCAAGGCGTACGAAAACGCTCTCGGTCGCATCAACCTCGCCGAGCGCGAACTGATCGACCCCGATGCGGCGGATGCGGGGCAGGGCGACGCGTGAGGCTCGTCTTCGAGGATCAGGGCTGGGAGGACTACACGTCCTGGCGCAAGAGCGACCGCAAGATGCTCGCCCGGATCAACAAGCTCATTGAGGACGCTCGCCGTGATCCCTTCGCCGGGATCGGCAAGCCCGAGCCGCTGAAGTACCACCTGGCTGGCGCCTGGTCACGGCGGATCGACGACGAGCATCGCCTCGTCTACCTGGTCACGGGTGAGGAGATCATCATCCTCGCTGCTCGCTATCACTACTGATCGTCCTCTGGTGAAGGTCGTCCCACCGTGCTGATTCCGTGCTGACTTGGACCGCCAGGATCAACGTTTCCGCAGGTCGCAGCGTTGTGGTGGAAGTTCCGCTTCAACGTGTGAGCGGACTGCTTTGAGCTAGCTTGACCTGTCGACTGCGCAGGTCGGACGGGTCCGCTCTCTCGGGGGCGGGCCCCTGGCTGGTTCCCGCGCCGACCCGGTGTCGACTTCCCCGGGTGGCGGCGTGTCGGCGGCGTGGTGACCTCCGAGGTCGCGAGGGGCCGGCCTCGGGGGCCGACCCCTCGCCCGTTTGCGGACGGGCCCCGTGCCGGGGCCCTCGTCAGCCCACGGTGACGGTGATCGTGCCGTCCGGGCCGGGGGTGACGGTGACCGTCTCCAGGGTGGCCGCGTGGGCGGCGGGGCCGTGGGCGCCGGCGCGCGGGCCGATGCCGACGACGGGGACGCCGGCGGCCCGGGCGGCGGCGATGCCGGCCCCGGAGTCCTCGAAGGCGAGGCAGTCGGCGGGGGCGAAGCCCAGGGCGGCGGCGCCCTTGAGGAAGCCCTCCGGGTCGGGCTTGCTGGCGCCGACCGATTCGGCGGTGACCCGGACGGCCGGGAGCGGCAGGCCGGCGGCGGCCATCCGGACGGCGGCGAGCGGTTCGTCGGCCGAGGTGACGAGGGCGTGCGGGAGGCCGGCCAGGGCGGCGAGGAAGGCGGGGGCGCCGGGGATCGCGACGACGCCGTCGGTGTCGGCCTTCTCCTCGGCGAGCATCCGGTTGTTGTCGGCGAGGTTGAGCTCGACCGGGCGGTCGGGCAGCAGGGCGGCCATGGTGGCGTGGCCCTGGCGGCCGTGGGCGACGGCGAGGACCTCGGCCGGGTCCAGACCCTGCCCGTCGGCCCAGCGGTGCCAGCAGCGTTCGACCACGGCGTCGGAGTTGACCAGGGTGCCGTCCATGTCGAGCAGGAGGGCGCGGGTGGTGAAGGAGACGGGGGCGGCGGGCATGGGGCGGCTCCTCGCGGGGCGGATCGGTCAGGACCGAGAAAGGTGAGCTGATTGTTTAATAAGGATACAAAAGCTTAGCTCACCAGGTGGGCGTTGACCGCCCGTGCCTCTTCGGCCAGCTCGGACAGCTCCACGACCTCGATCCCCGCAGCCTCCAGCAGCGCCGCGCCCCGGGTGTCGGCGACGAAGGTGGACGGCTCGCGCCAGGCCACCACCACTCGCGGGACCCCGGCCGCGATCAGCCGCAGGGCGCAGGGCACGGGGCGGGAGGCACGCTGCCCGCAGGGCTCCAGCGAGCTGTAGACGTTCGCGCCGCGGAGCCGGGGGTCGCCGGCCGGGAGCTTGCCGAGCGCGGCCTCCTCGGCGTGGTCGTGCGGGTCCGTCTCGCGGCTCCAGCCCTCGGCCAGCACCGTGCCGTCGGCTCCGACGACCACCGCGCCGACCGAGAACGCGGTGGCGGAGGGCGGGCAGCGGCGGGAGAGCTCGACCGCCCGGCGGAGGAAGGCGAGGTCGGCGGACGGGCGGGGGTCGGTCACGGGGCGGGCTCCTTCGGGGCGTACCTGAGCAGGACGACGTCGCCCACCGTACGGGCCTCCAGCAGTCGCATCCGGTGCGCCGATCCGCCGGGGAACGCCGCCGGGCCGACGAACCGCGGGGCGTCCGTGTCACCGACCAGCAGGGGCGCGACCACCAGGTGGAGCTCGTCGGCCAGGCCCTGGGCCAGGAACTGGGTGTGCACCCCGCTGCCGCCCTCGACCATCAGCCGGCGGACCCCGCGCGCGCCGAGGTCGTCCAGCACCGTGCCCAGCTCCACCGTCGGACCGAGTGCCACGACCTCGGCCAGCCCGGCCAGCTCCGGGCGCAGGGCGGTGGCGCCCCGGTCCGTGGTGTAGGCGAGCCGCTCGCCGCCGGTGTGCCAGAACCGGAGCGACCGGTCCAGCCGCCCGCTCGCGCTGAGCGTCACCTTCAGCGGGTACTCGGGGCGGCCGCCCGCGCGCCGGGCGGCCCGCCGGTCCGGGTCGTTGACCAGCAGCCGGGGGTTGTCCGCCCGCAGGGTGTTGCCGCCGACGAGGATCGCGTCGCACGCGGCGCGCTCCGCGTCGACCCGGTCGAAGTCGGCCGGGCCGGAGAGCAGCAGCCGCTCGGGGGAGGCGTCGTCGAGGTACCCGTCGAGTGACATCGCGGCACTCAGCAGGACGAAGGGGCGCGGGGCGGGCATCGTGGAACCGTTCTGTCGGGTGCCCGTCCACGGTACGGCCCCGGCGGGCGGGAGGGTCCGCGCGAGGGGCGGTGTTCGCCCGGTGGCCCGCTGCTGTCGGGGCGCCGTTCGCCGAAGGGCCCCACCCTGGTCCGGACCTCGCACCGCCCCACGTCGAAGGGCTGTCACCGTGTCCCGTCCGTCCCGCTCCAGCCGTCCGTCCGGTTCCTCCCGCCGCCTGCTGCCGCTCGCCGTCGCCGCGGCCGGGCTGCCGCTGCTCGCCCTGCCGGCCGGGCCCGTCTCCGCCGCGTCCTACGGCACGCCGACGATCACGCTCTCCGCCGCCTACCTGTCCGGCGCGGTCGGAGCCGCCGGCGACCCGACCGTCACCGTGACGGTGGCCCAGAGCGGCGCCGCGGCCTCCGCCCTGACCGTGGCCGCCACCGCGAGCACCCGCAGCACCGTGGCCCGGACCGGCGACGTCACCGTCGCCGGCACCGGCGCGGCCCGTACTCTCGCGGTCGCCGCGCGGGGCGTCGGCTACACCGACCTGACCGTGAAGGTGACCGGCCTGGGAGGCAAGACCGCGTCGAAGACGCTGCACTACGCGGCCTCGCCGACGGTGCAGTTCGCGTCCGAGAGCCGTTACCTGACCGGCTCCAGCGACGCCTCGGCGGCGGTGGACGCGGGCGGCGGGTACGTGGTGGTGGCCGACGACGAGTCGAACGTGCTGCGGCTGTACGACCGGAACGCCTCCGGTGCGCCGGTCCGCACCTGGGACTTCGGCTCGGCGCTCGGCGTCTCCAAGGAGATCGACATCGAGGGCGCCACCCGGGTCGGCAACACGATCTACTGGACCGGCTCGCTGGGCAACAACAAGGACGGCGAGATCAAGGCGGACCGGCACACCGTCTTCGCCACCGCCGTCACCGGCTCGGGTGCCGGCACCCAGCTGGCGCTCGCCGGTTCGTACAAGGGCCTGCGGGCCGACCTGATCGCCTGGGACCGTGCCCACGGCGACCGCTACGGCTTCGCGGCGGGCGCGGCGTCCGGCGAGGTGCCCAAGCAGATCGACGGGTTCAACGTGGAGGGGCTGGAGTTCGCGCCGGGCAGCAGCACCACGGCCTACGTGGGCTTCCGCGCGCCGCTCACCCGGCGGTCACCGGCGGCCGGGCGCTGATCGTGCCGGTCACCAACTTCTCCTCGCTGCCCGGGGGTTCGGTGCACGCGACGTTCGGCGAGCCGATCGAGCTGAACCTCGGCGGGCTGGCCGTCCGAGACCTGCGGCGCAACGCCCTGGGCCAGTACCTGATCGTGGCCGGATCCTGGGCGGCGGACGACAACTCCGACCCGTACGCGCTCTACCGCTGGGACGGGCAGCCCGGTTCGCAGCCGGTCAAGCTGCTCGACCTGCCGACCACCGACGCGGGCGGCTGGGAGGCCGTGGTGGACGTCCCGGACCTCACCGTCCCCGGCGCCCGGGCACAGCTGATCACCGACGACGGCTCGGCCGACCTGTACGGCGACGGCACCGAGGCGAAGGACCTCTCCCACCCGGAGTGGAAGAAGTCCCGGACCACCTGGTTCGCCCTCAACTGACCTGCTCCGCAGCCCGATCGGGCCCCCGTTCGCCGCGTGCGGGCGGGGGCCTCCGTGTGTCGCGAGGCGTTCGCGATGTGAGACGATTCTTCTCGTCATGCGGGACGAGGAGTAGCGTCGGAGGCGTCGAGGAGCCGATCGCACCCGAAGGGGACGTCACCGTGACCGCACCGAAGCCCGCCGTCTACACCCATGGCCACCAGGAGCCCGTGCTGCGCTCGCACCGCTCCCGGACCGTCGCCAACTCCGCCGCCTACCTGCAGCCCGAACTGCGGCCCGGTCAGGTCGTGCTGGACGTCGGATGCGGGCCCGGCACGATCACCGCCGACCTGGCCGAACTGGTCGGCCCCAATGGCCGGGTGGTGGCCGTGGACACCTCCGCCGAGGTGCTGGAGGAGGCCGCCCGGCACGTCGCCGGACGCGGGTCGGCCAACGTCGTCTTCGAGGTCGCAGACGTCCACCGACTGCCCTACGCGGACGGGGAGTTCGACGTCGTCCACGCGCACCAGGTGCTGCAGCACGTCACCGATCCGGTGGGAGCGCTGCGGGAGATGCGCCGGGTCGTCGCCGAGGACGGCGTGGTCGCGGTCCGGGACGTCGACTACGCGACCATGACCTGGTACCCGGAGTCGCCCGAACTGGACCGCTGGCTGGACCTGTACCGGCGTATCGCCCGCGCCAACGGCGGCGAGCCGGACGCCGGTCGGCGGCTGCTGTCCTGGGCTAGGCAGGCGGGGTTCACCGACGTCGCCGCGACGTCCGGCACCTGGACGTACGCGACGCCCGAGCAGCGCGAGTGGTGGGGCGGACTGTGGGCCGACCGGGTCGTGTCCTCCGGCATCGCGCGGACGGCGGTGGCCGACGGGTACGCGGAGCAGGCCGAGCTGGAGCGGATCTCGGCCGGGTGGCGGGAGTGGGTGGCCTCCGAGGACGGCTGGTTCGCGATGCTGCACGGCGAGGTCCTGGCCCGGGGGTGAGCCCCCGGGCGGCCGGCCCGAGGGACAGGGGCGGCGGGCGGGACGCGCACGGGTGGCCGTTCCTCAAGATCGGGTAGAGTCGCGCGCCTGTTCCCACGGATCCGCCGTGACTGCGGCGATTCTCCGATCGCGGCGGTTCGCCCCGTGGGCCCTTCCGACCGAACTGCCGAGTAGGGCCCGTGACCTGCGGGCCGGGGGAGTCGTACGTGTCCAAGCCCGAGCCCGACGACGTTCCGCCGCCCGCGGACCTGCGGGTTGAGCTGACCAAGCCGACGGCCGGCGCGGCTGCCGGACCGGCGGTCGAGCCCGAGCCCGAGCCCGAGCCCGAGCCCGCGGTCTCGCCTGCGGCCGGGCTCCCGGCCGAGGCGGTGGATGACGCGGTGGCCGAACCGGTGGCCGAACCGGTGGCCCCGCCCGCGGCTCGGCCCGCGGACCCGCGGGTCGAACTGATGAAGCCCCTGGCCGCCGCCGGCCCGCCGGCGCAGGAGACGGTCCCCGCCGACCCGGGGGCGGCTCCGGCCGCTGCCGCCCCCGCCGCCCCCGCCGACCCCTGGGCGGCTCCGGTCGCCCCCGCCGACCCGTGGGCCGCCCCGGGAAACGGCGCCCGCGCGACCACGCCGGCCGCTCCGGCCGCCCCCGGTACGGACCTGCCGCCCGCCACCCCGCAGCCGTCCGGCTGGGGGGCCGTCCCGCCCGGCGCGATCTCCGGGTACCAGCCCGGGTTCGCCTATACGCCGGCCCCCACGGGCACCAGCGGTTTCGCCGTCGCCGCCCTGGTCACCGGCCTGTTCTGCCTCTGGCCGCCCGCCCTCGTCCTCGCGATCGTCGCGCTGGTCCGGATATCGAAGCGGAACCAGCGCGGCCGGGGCATGGCGGTCACCGGCCTGGTCCTCGGCGTGTTCGGTGTGATCGTCACCCTGGTCGCGTTCATCGGGTTCGCCGTCCTCGGGATCCAGGCCGAGGAACGCGAGAGGGACCAGCCGCCACGGCCGGCCGGCGCGGTGTCCTGGGGGTCGCTGCGTACCGGTGACTGCTTCACCCGGGCGGATCCCGGGTCCGACGCGGCGGAGGGCTCCCCGGGCGTCGTCTACTGGGTGCTCAAGAAGCCCTGCTCGGCCCCGCACCAGGGCGAGGTGGCCGGGATCGTCCCGATGCCCGACGAGGGGAGCTCCGAGTACCCGGGCGAGACCGCCGTGCGCGACCGCGCGATCGAGCTCTGCCGGCCGGTCCGCGACGCGTACGCCCTCGACTTCTGGGCGGTGCCCGAGGGCATGAACCCGTCCGAGTACTACCCGGGCCGGGACAACTGGCAGGCGGGCGACCACGAGGTCATCTGCGTCCTGGAGGACGCCCGCGCCGAGCACCTCGGCACCGTCCGCACCGACCGGGGCAGCCTGAACCCGGCCCAGCTCGCCTACCTCGAAGCCGCCCGGGCCTACGAGCGGGTGTACGCGAAGCGGCCGCCCGCGGAGGTCTCCCTCCAGCCGGCCGCCTACCGGACGTGGGCCGTGCAGATGGCCGCGGCGTCGCGCAAGGAGGCCGCGGACGTCGTCAGCCCCACGGCGGTCTGGCCGGCGGGCGTGAAGCCGAAGCTGGCCGAGCTGGCGGCGGTACAGCTGGAGGCCGCCAACATCTGGGACGCGGCGGGCAGGTCCGTCGACGACACCACGCTGCAGCGCGAGGTGCGGCGCGCCGACGCGCTGCTCGCGAGGAGCGACAAGGGCACCGTGGAGATCCGGCGCGAGCTGGGCCTGCAGACCGGGGAGCACATCGCCAAGTACCAGGTCTGACGCCGCGGGCCCCGGCGACCGGTCGCGGGGGTGGTCCGCCGGTCGCCGCGGCCCCGGCGGCGCCCGGCTTACCGGCCGTTAACCGCGCCCGTACCTGCCGGAAGCGAACCCGGCGTAGCGTCCCGAGGAGGCCCGCCCCGGCCCGACCCCCACGCGGGCCGGGGCCCGGCCTACGCTGGCCGCCATGGACACCTTTCGGGTGATGCGGCAGGACGACAACGGCAACCGCTTCGTGGTCGCCGGGGGCGTCGAGCGGGAGGCGGCCGATCGCCTGGCGGCCGAGTTCGAGGCGCGCGGTCACAAGCAGCTGTACTGGGTCGAGGCCGAGCCCGCCGGTGCGTCGCGGACGCGGGGACCGGACGAGTAGCACGGCGGGCGGGCGGCTAGGGTCTTCGGCCATGGACAAGCCCAACGACCGGCCGGCCGCGGGCGACACGGCAGAGAACCGGATCGTCGTCGGCGGCGCGCTGATCCACCGGGGCCGGGTGCTCGCCGCCCGCCGGAGCGCGCCCGCCGAGGTGGCCGGCCGCTGGGAGTTCCCCGGCGGCAAGGCCGAGCCCGGTGAGACCGAGAGCCAGGCGCTCGAACGCGAGCTGATGGAGGAACTGGGCGTACGCGCCCGGGCGGTCACCCGGCTGCCGGGCTCGTGGCTGGTCCGGCCGGGCCTGGAGCTGCGGTTCTGGGCCGCCGAGCTGCTCTCCGGGGATCCGCGCCCGCTGGAGGACCACGACGAGCTCCGCTGGCTCGGACCGGCCGAGCTGTCGGACGTCGACTGGCTCGATCACGACCGCGCCGTGCTCCCGGACGTCGCCCGCCGCCTGGCGCCCTGAACCGCGCGCCCTGAACCGCGCGCCCTGAACCGCGCGCCCTGAACCGCGCGCCCTGAACCCCCGCGCCCCGAAGCCGGTGACCTGAACCCCGGCGCCCCGTCCGGACGCGTGCCCGCCCATGCTCCCGCCCGCCCTCACCGCCTCCGGACGAGCTGCGGACCGCCTCGCCGGCGCCGCCCCCCGGGGCGCCCCCTGCCGTCCCCGCAGGCCGTCCCCGTCCGCGTCCCCGTCCCGGAGCGGGGACGCGGACGGGGCGGCTCCCGCGCGACGCGTGGGGCGGTGGGCCGGGCAATCGGAAAAGTCGACGCGCTGACCGGGATAGCCTTGGTTCTGCTGGGTATGTCACTTTTCGGCACTATTCGTCACCATCGGTGAGCCGCCCCCAGCCGGCGACGCCGATCCCGACCAGAGCCGGAGGCCCCGTCGGTGTCGAATACCGGTAACGGTGGCGGGGGAGCGCGACGGGCGGGCGCCGGGGGGAGCGCCGCCGCCCGGGCCCGGCTGCGCCGCGGCGCGAGCCGGGCGGACGTGCGCGGCGAGAACCGGGCCGCGTACCCGTCGGCCGGGCGTGGCCGGAGCGAGGGCGGCGGTCCGCCCGAGGGGCCGGTGCCGACGCAGCCCGCACCGTCCCTGGTGGTGCCCGACGCGGCGCCGCCGGGCGGTGTCCGGAGCAGACCCGGCCGGCCGTTCCCCGGCGGACCGCGGAACACCCAGGCGCAGCCTCCGGCAGGTGCCGGGGGAGGCGGCCGGGGAGACGCCCCGGGCGGGCCGGGAAGCGGCACCGCAGGCCCCCGGACGGCACTCGGGGGGCGCCCCGGTCCCGGTACGGCCGGCCATCCCGAGGGCACCCTCTTCGACGTGGTCAAGGTCGCCATCGCGATCCTCGACACCGCCGGCCGCGTGGTGCTCTGGAGTCCGGCCGCCGAGGAACTGCTCGGCTGGCCGAACGAGCTGCTGGTCGGCCGCCGGATCGACGAGCTGATCCCGGACGCCGACCAGGTGGTCCGGATCCGGGCCGCGATCCAGGACACCCTGCGCCACGGCCGCTGGTCCGGTCTGGCCGAGCTGCGCGACCGGGAGGGCGATCCGGTGCTGGTCGACGCCCGGATCTCGCTGCTCGTCGACGGCGACGGCACCCCGTTCCTCCAGGTCAACCTGGCCGAGGCGGCCGCCGTCCGGGCGGTGGAGCGCGACCTCGCCGTCCGTGACGCGCTGTTCGAGCAGTCCCCGCTGGGCATCGCGATCCTCGACACCGACCTGCGCTACACCGCCGTCAACCAGACCCTCGCCGAGATGAACGGCGTCGTGCCGGAGGACCACGTCGGCCGGACCACGGGGGAGACCCTCCCCGAGCGGGCGGCCGACGAGATCACCGCGATCCAGCGCCAGGTGCTGGCCACCGGCGAGCCGGTCATCGACGTCACCCTCGCCTCCCCGATCACCGCACGCTCCGGCTACCGCTCGATCTCCTACAGCCGGATGACCGACCGGGCCGGCCGGGTGCTCGGCATCTCCGGCACGGTGATGGACGTGACGGAACGTTACCGGGCGGTGGCCAAGGTCGAGCACGCCCGCCGCCGGCTCTCACTGCTCAACGAGTTCGGCTCCCGGGTCGGTGACCTGCTGGACGCCTCCCGGATCGCCCAGGAGCTGGCCGGCGCGGTCGTCCCCCGGCTGACCGACCACGCCGCGGTGATCCTGCTCCAGGCGGTCGCGCACGGTGACGACCTGCCCCGGCACGGGCACGACCGCCGCACCTCGCTCCTCCAGCTGGGCACCGCCTCCGTCCAGGACGGTCCGGAGGTGGAGACGATGCTCCGGCGCGGTGCCCGGATCACCTTCGCCGAGGACTCGGCCTGCGGCCGGGTGCTGCGCACCGGCGTTCCCGAGCTGCTCTCCGGCGCCGACCAGCTGAGCGACGTCACGTACCCGGGCGACCCGAAGATGCAGGCGGCGCACGACCTGGGCGTGCACTCGATGCTGGTGGTGCCGTTGCGCGCCCGGGGCATCGTGATCGGCCTGCTGCTCGTCAGCCGGGCCGGCTACCGGGAGGGCTTCGACCGGGACGACCTGGCGTTCACCGTGGAGCTGGCCGACCGGGCCGGCTCCTCGCTGGACAACGCCCGGCTCTACGCCCGTGAGCGCACCGCCGCGCTGACCCTGCAGCGCACGCTGCTCCCGCAGCAGGTCCCCCAGCCGACCGGCGTCGAGGTCGCCTACCGCTACGTGCCGGGCAGCAGCGGCACCGAGGTCGGCGGCGACTGGTTCGACGTCATCCCGCTGCCCGGCGACCGCACCGCGCTGGTGGTCGGCGACGTGATGGGCCACGGACTCCGGGCGGCCGCGACGATGGGTCGGCTGCGCACCGCCGTCCGCGTGCTGGCCGCCCTGGACCTGCCGCCGGACGTGCTGCTGCGGCACGTCCACGAGCTGGCCGACGACCTGGCCCAAGGGCCGGACGAGGCGCTGCTGGCCACCTGCGTGTACGCGGTGTTCGACCCGGCGACCGCCACCATGACCGTCGCCAAGGCCGGCCACATCCCGCCGGTGCTGGTGGTGCCGGCGGAGGGGACCGACGAACCGACCCGGACCGGCGGCCCGCTGCTCGGCGGCGTCGGGCGGATCCTGGAGCTGCCGTCCGGAGCCCCGCTCGGGGTCGGCGGAGTCCCGTTCGAGTCGGTCGAACTGAAGATCCCGGAGGGGAGCCTGCTGGCGCTCTGCACCGACGGGCTGGTGGAGTCCCGGGACAAGGACCTGGACGTGGGCCTGGGCCGGCTGCTCACCGTCCTGGAGGCGCCGTACGCGTCGATCCAGGCCGCCTGTGAGGCGGTGCTGGACACCATGGAGCAGGGCCGCGAGCCGGACGACGTGGCGCTGCTGCTGGCCCGGCTCGGCCACGGGCAGGCCGGCACCCCGACGGCGGGCTGGACGCTGCCCGCCGAGCCGACCGCCGTCTCCCGGGCCCGCCGGCTGGTCCGCGCGACGCTGGTCGAGTGGAGCGTCGAGGAGCTCACCGACACGGCCGAGCTCCTGGTCAGCGAGCTGGTCACGAACGCGGTCCGGTACGCGAGCGCACCGATCGGCGTGCGGCTGACGCTCGGGGAGACGCTGCTGGTGGAGATCTCCGACCCGTTGCCCGATCCGCCGCGCGAGCGGCACGCGGCCGAGGCCGACGAGGGCGGCCGGGGGCTGGAGCTGGTCCGCCGGCTGGCGCTGCGCTGGGGGGCCCGGGCCGAGGGGATGGGCAAGGTGGTCTGGTTCGAGCAGGCGCTGCCGGGTAGTGAGCCCCACGAGTCGGCAGCCGAGTAGGCCCGCCGGGCGGGCGAGCGGACGGCGAGGAGAACGGTGCTGCATATGCCGGGAGGCGGCCAGGGGGAGCGCGCGCTCCGGCAGGGGGCGCGAGCGTGGCATTGTGGTTGCGCGGGCGGTAGGACAAAAACCTTCGCCCGATCTGATGTTGTGATGTTGAGGGCGTGTGAACGTACCCCTCGATGATGAATACTCGGTCTTCTCGACATCCGGACGGTCGCGGGTTTGGAGGGGTCGGTCCGTTGAACAGCACCCCGGCGCGTAACGCGCCGAGCAGCAGCGGTCATGCCGCTGTACCCGGGCAGGCCGGTGCCCAACACGTGTCCGCGCCCGCCGTGCCCCGCTCGGTCGCGCGCGCGGCGGCCCCGACCGTCGGGCCCGCCGCCCACCGGGTGGCCGAGGCACACCGCTGGGGCGCCGGGGACCCGGGATCGATCTACGACTACATCCGGGTCGCCACCTTCGCGATCGGCCCCGACGGCCGGATCAGCCAGTGGAGCGAGCGCGCCGCCGAGTTCTTCGGGGTCCCCGCCTCCGAGGCGGTCGGCGCCGACCCGGTCACCACCTTCGTCCCGCGCGAGCTCTGGCAGCGCGGCCGGGCCCGGCTCGAACGGACCCTGGCCGGCGAGGAGTGGGTCGGCACCACCCCGTACCGCGACGCCAACGGCGGCGAGGGCCTCGCCGAGCTCTACCTGATGCCCGACAGCGCGCTGCCCACCGCCGGCGCCACCTGTCTCGCCGTCGACCTCGGCCGGCTCCGCCGGATCGAGACCGACCTCGCCGCCTCCGAGGCGGTTTTCGGCCAGACTCCGACCGGGTTCATCCTCTTCGACGACCGGCTCCGGCTCCAGCGGGTCAACGACGCCTTCGCCTCCGGGATGGGCCTCGCCCCCACCGACCTGGAGGGGCTCACCCCGCACGACCTCTTCCCCGGCTCCGAGGCCGACCGGCTCACCGCCGCCCTGCGCAAGGTCCTCGCCAGCGGCGAGCCCGTCTTCGACCTGCGCTTCCACTCCACCGTCCCGACCCGCGAGGGCAACCGGCTCTGGGCCGTCTCGCTCTACCGCCTCAACGGCGCGGCCGGCCAGCCGACCGGCGTCGCCGGACAGGTCTCCGACGTCACCAGCCGGCACGTCGCCGAGCGCGAGGCCGACGGCGTCCGCCGCAACCTCGCCCTGCTCAACGAGGCCAGCGCCCACATCGGCTCCACCCTCGACCTGGAGACCACCGCCAAGGAGCTGCTGGACGTCGTCGTCCCGCCGTTCTGCGACCTCGCCACCGTGGACCTCTACACCGCGCTGCTCTCCGGCGAGACCGTCCCCAGCGCCGGCCGGTACGGCGACGGCGTGCTCACCGACGGCAGCGGCGAACTGCGCCGGGTCGCCGTCTCCAGCGTGGTCGGCGGCGCCTCCTCGGTGCTCGGCTCGGTCACCGGCCTGCCCATCGCGGAGGCCGGCGGCACCCTCTGCTACCCGCGCCGCTCCCCGCACGCCCGGGCCCTGCGCACCGGCCGCAGCGTCGTCCCCGAGCCCGGGCCCGACCCGCTGCTCCGCTCCACCCTGATCGTCCCGCTGGTCGCCCGCGACCAGGTGCTCGGCCTCGTCCAGCTCTCCCGCGCGATCGGCAGCGAGCCGTTCGACGCCCGCGACGTCGCCATCGCCGAGGAACTGGTCGCCCGGGCCGCGGTCTGCATCGACAACGCGCGGCTCTACCGCCGCGAGCACGAGCGCGCGCTGATCCTCCAGCGCAGCCTGCTGCCCCCGGGCAACCCGGCCGCCAGTGGCCTGGAGATCGCCTGCCGCTATCTGCCCAGCAACAACAACACCGAGGTCGGCGGCGACTGGTTCGACGTCATCCCGCTGCCCGGCAACCGCACCGCGCTGGTCATCGGCGACGTGATGGGCCGCGGCCTGCGGGCCGCCGTCGCGATGGGGCAGCTGCGCACCGCCGTCCGCACCCTGGCCATGCTCGACCTCGACCCCGCCGAGGTGCTCACCGCCCTCGACGAGATCGCCCGCGGCCTCGGCGACGACACCGCGCCGGCCGTCGTGCCCGCCCCGTACGGGCGACTCACCTCGACCGCCGACGAGGAGGCCCGCGAGGTCTACCTGGCGACCTGCGTCTACGCGGTGTACGACGCCGTCACCCGGCGCTGCACCTTCGCCAACGCCGGCCACCTGCCGCCCGTCCTGCTCGGCCCCGGCGAACCGGCCCGGATGCTGGACGTCCCGCCCGGCCTGCCGCTCGGCGTCGGCGGCGAGCCCTTCGAGGAGGTCGAGCTGACCCTCCCGGACGGCGCCGTGCTCGGCCTCTACACCGACGGCCTGGTGGAGAGCCGCAAGCACCAGCTCGACGAGGGGCTCCGCGCCTTCCGCGTCGCGCTCTCCGCCGAGGGCAAGGGCCTGGAGGACCTCTGCGACCACGTCCTCGGCGAGCTCAACCCGCACCACGGGGAGGACGACATCGCCCTGCTCATGGCCAGGGTGCACGCCTTCCCCGAGGACGCCGTCGGCAACTGGTTCCTGCCGCCCGAGCCGACCTCCGTCGCCAAGGCCCGCGAACTCGCCTGCAGCTGGTTGCTGGCCCGCGGCCTCGACGAGCTGGTCGACACCACCGAGCTGCTGGTCAGCGAGCTGGTCACCAACGCCCTGCGGCACGGCCGGGGCGAGATCCGGCTCCGTCTGCTGCGCGACCGGACCATGGTGTGCGAGGTCTGGGACGACGGCTACGCCCAGCCCAGGCAGCGGCGCGCCCAGGAGACCGACGAGGGCGGGCGGGGACTCCAGCTGGTCAGCCTGCTCGCCGAACGCTGGGGCAGCCGGCGGACGCCCAAGGGCAAGATCGTCTGGTTCGAGCTCGGGCTGTAGACGGGCCCGGGCCGCGGGCCCACCGGGGCCGCCGCCCCCGCGCGCCGCCCCCGCGCGCCGTCGCGGCACGGGCGGCGGAGGCTCGGCCGACCGGGTGCAGTCCCCGGGCAGCCGCCGTGTCGGCGCGGCCCGGCCCGGAGCGGCGGCGTTCCATGGCCGCCATGCGCGCCCGCCTCCCCGCCGCAGCCGCCGCGCTGCTGCTCGCCCTCGCCGCCTCGGCCGGCTGCTCCGGCGGCCCGTTCCCGGCCGGCACCGCCCCGACGCCCGTCCCCGCACCGCCCGCGCCGGCCACCGTGACCGGGGACGTCCTCCCGGTCGACCGCTCCACCGTGCGGGACGGCGGTACCCTGCGCTGGGCGGTGGACGCCGTCCCCGCCACCCTGAACGTCTACCAGCCGGCCGCCACCGCCGACTCCGCGCTGCTCGCGCACGCCCTCTACCCCGCGCTGTTCCGGCCCGGTGCGCACGGCGGCTGGGAGGCCGACCCCGACTACCTGGCCGCCGCCGAGTCCACGCCGCCCGGGCAGCTGCCGCAGGTGGTGACCTACCGCCTCAACCCGCGGGCGGTCTGGAGCGACGGCACCCCGCTCTCCGCCGCCGACTTCATCGCCCAGCGGGCCGCGCTCTCCGGCCTCGACCCGGCCTACACCTCCGCCCGCCCCGCCGGCTACGGCACGATCGACTCGATCGTCCAGGGCGCCGGCCCGCAGGAGGTCAAGGTCACCTTCCGGCAGCCCTGCGCGCAGTGGCGCGCCCTGTTCGGCCCGCTCTACCCGGCCGCCGAGACCGCCACCGCCGCCGCCTTCGGCCGCCCGCTGCCCGGTGGCACCGCCCACCCGACCGCCGGGCCGTTCCTGGTCTCCGGGTACGACCCGGCCGGCGGACGGGCCGCCCTCGTCCGCAACCCGTACTGGTGGGGCGAGCCGGCCAAGGCCGACCGGATCGACTTCCTCGCTGTCCCGGCCGAACAACGTGCCGACGCGCTTGAACAGAACCGGGTGGACATCGCCCCGTTGACGGCCGCCGTCGACCACGCGGCCGGCGGGGCCGGCGCCCCGGCCGGGGGCGGGGCCGCCCAGGCGCTCCACCGGGCGGAGACCCTGCCCGGCGTCACCCTGCACCGCGCCGCCGGCGCCGCCCTCACCCAGCTCACCCTCAACGCGGCCCGCGACCTCCTCACCGACCCGGTCCTGCGGCGTGCGGTCGCCCGTGCGGTCGACCGCCGGCACGCCGCCGACGCCGCACTCACCCCGCTCGGGCTGCCGGCCGCCCCGCACGGCCACCACCTGCTCACCGGCGACCAGGACGGCTACCGCGACAACGCCGACGCGCTCGGCGCCACCGACGCCGGGCGGATGCTGGACACGGCCGGGTGGAAGCGCCCCGCCGCCGACGCCACCCGGGCCCGGAACGGCCGTGAGCTCGCCCTCACCCTCCTGGCCCCGGCCGGTTCCGCCACCGCCCGGCGCACCGCGGACGCGGTGGTGGCGGACCTCGGCGCGGCCGGGATCGCGGTCCGGGTGACGGAGGCGCCGGCGGACACCTTCGTCCGCGACCACCTGGCCGCCGGGGACTACGACCTCGCCCTCTTCTCCTGGCCGGCCGGGCCGGACCCGGCCGGCGAGCAGCAGCCCGTCTACGCCAAGCCCCGGCCGGGCCCCGACGGAGCCCTCCGGGCCGGTACCAACTTCGCCCGCGCGGGCACCGAGGAGATCGACCGCCTCTTCGAGCGTGCCGGCGCCGAACCGGACCCCGCCGCCCGCCAGGCCCTCCTCCAGGAGGCGGACGTCCGGATCTGGCAGCTGGGCCACTCGGTGCCGCTGTTCCAGCGCCCCGAGCTGACGGCCGTCCGGGCGGGGCTCGCAGGTGCGGGGGTCTGGGGCTTCGGCCGGCCGCGCTTCCAGGACGTGGGGTGGTCGGCCGGCTAGGTCGCGGTCAGGCCCTCCGTCAGTCCCTCCGTCAGGCCCGCTCTCCCGGGTCTCGTGCGTCCGGCAGGAGCCGTGAGACAGGGGCCGGGTCCCGGCGGGCAGGGCGGACGGACGCGGTCACCCGATCGCCGTGCGACCGGACCGGTCCGTGGACCGTCGCCGGGCGCGGCGGAGGGGACCGCCGGAGGGACCGCCGGAGGGGTCGGTGGACGGGTCGGCGGACGGGTCCGGAACGTGCCGCCGGACGTCCACAGGGTGAAGAGCCGGTGTCCGAGTTGTGATCTTGATCCCGCCCGACCTGCTCGTTTCGGCCGAGCTGGGCGGTTCCCCGTACCATAGGAGGAAGCCGTGGCATGTCCTGCCCGGCGGGTGGACCGGTAGTAGCAGGCGGAACGGGCGGCGGCGACCAACAGTGGTCGCAAGTGCGCGTCACGCAGCCGGGCGCCGAAACCCACGATTCCGGGAGAATCTGCTAGGCATGCCCACGCGCAACGACATCCGTAACGTCGCCATCGTCGCCCACGTCGACCACGGCAAGACCACCCTGGTCGACGCCATGCTCAAGCAGGCCGGCGCCTTCGCTGCCCACCAGCAGTTGGACGACCGCATGATGGACTCCAACGACCTGGAGCGCGAGAAGGGCATCACCATTCTCGCGAAGAACACCGCGGTCAAGTACCACCCGAAGGATGGTGGCGCTCCGATCACCATCAACATCATCGACACCCCGGGCCACGCCGACTTCGGTGGCGAGGTCGAGCGAGGTCTCTCGATGGTGGACGCGGTCGTCCTCCTGGTCGACGCCTCCGAGGGTCCGCTTCCGCAGACCCGCTTCGTGCTCCGCAAGGCGCTCACCGCGCGGCTCCCCGTCATCCTCTGCATCAACAAGACGGACCGCCCGGACGCCCGGATCGACGAGGTCATCAACGAGACCTACGACCTGTTCCTGGACCTGGACGCCGACGAGGACCAGATCGAGTTCCCGATCGTCTACGCCTGTGCGCGTGACGGCGTGGCCTCGCTGACCAAGCCGGACAACGGGACCGTCCCCGCGGACAGCGACAGCCTGGAGCCGTTCTTCTCCACCATCCTGGAGCACGTCCCGGCTCCGACGTTCGAGGAGGACGCGCCGCTCCAGGCCCACGTCACCAACCTCGACGCGGACAACTTCCTCGGCCGCATCGCCCTGCTCCGCGTCGAGCAGGGTGAGCTGCGCAAGGGCCAGACCGTGGCCTGGATCAAGCGCGACGGCACCATTTCGAGCGTCCGCATCTCCGAGCTGCTGATGACCGAGGCGCTCACCCGCAAGCCGGCCGAGGTGGCCGGTCCGGGCGACATCTGTGCCGTCGCCGGTATCTCCGACATCATGATCGGCGAGACCCTCGCCGACCCGGAGAACCCGATCGCGCTGCCGCTGATCACGGTGGACGAGCCGGCCATCTCGATGACCATCGGCACCAACACCTCGCCGCTGGTCGGCCGTGGCGGCAGCGGCAAGGGCGCGGACGCCAAGTCCAGCGGCCGGGTCGACCGCAAGGTCACCGCCCGCCAGGTCAAGGACCGCCTGGACCGCGAGCTGATCGGTAACGTCTCGCTGCGCGTCCTGGAGACCGAGCGCCCGGACGCCTGGGAGGTGCAGGGCCGTGGTGAGCTGGCGCTGGCCATCCTGATCGAGACCATGCGTCGCGAGGGCTTCGAGCTGACCGTCGGCAAGCCGCAGGTGGTCACCAAGCAGGTCAACGGCAAGACGCACGAGCCGGTCGAGCGCCTCACCGTGGACGTCCCCGAGGAGCACATGGGTGCCGTCACCCAGCTCATGGGCATCCGCAAGGGCCGGATGGACAACATGTCCAACCACGGTTCGGGCTGGGTCCGGATGGAGTTCGTGGTGCCGTCCCGCGGCCTGATCGGCTTCCGGACCGAGTTCCTCACCAACACCCGCGGCACCGGTATCGCGCACTCGATCCACGAGGGCCACGAGCCGTGGTTCGGCACCCTGACGACCCGCAACAACGGTTCGCTGGTCGCCGACCGGGCCGGTGTGGTGACCGCCTTCGCGATGACCAACCTGCAGGAGCGCGGCGTGCTCTTCTGCGACCCGGGCACCGAGGTGTACGAGGGCATGATCGTCGGCGAGAACTCGCGCGCCGACGACATGGACGTCAACATCACCAAGGAGAAGAAGCTCACCAACATGCGGTCGTCGAACGCCGATGTTGCCGAGTCGATCGTCCCGCCGCGGAAGCTCTCCCTGGAGCAGTCGCTGGAGTTCTGCCGCGAGGACGAGTGCATCGAGGTGACCCCGGAGACTGTTCGCATCCGTAAGGTCGTGCTGGACCAGAAGGACCGTGGTCGTACCGCCTCGCGCGCCAAGAAGGTCTGATCACCGCCTTCTGAGGCCTTCCGGCCGTGCTTTGGCCGGAAACCGTCGCCCCCCTTTCCGATGGAGAGGGGGGCGAACTTTTTCAACTACTCCATGCTGTCGACGCGCGTATAAACGGAATAGCGCTTACCACGGCAAGGTGTCCGCTGAGCGAACGTGACAGTCCGTCATTCATGACGACTGTCCGTTTAATGCCTGTCTGAGTATGTCTCATATGTCCGATTTTCGAAACTTACCGACCGTTCATGTGACCTAATTGAGATCGGTAGTGGTCACTTTCGTGTCCGTGCGTGACACATAGTGGGTGCAGTCAGGCTCGGGTCAAGGGTTAACGCGCAGGGGTGCGCGCCGAAACCACGAGCGCGGACGGCACAGCGGATCCGGTCCCGACCAACCGCGGTGCTCTCCTCGTTGGAAAGTCGAATTCAGGAGGCATCCCCCCATGCGTGGTGCAACCCAGACCAAGTGGCTCGTCGCGGCGACCGCGATCGCCCTTGCGGCGACCGCTTGCAGCACCAGCTCGAAGAGCAGCGACAAGGCTGCCTCGGGCGGCGGCACGATCGCCGTTCAGCTCGGTGAGCCGCAGCACGGCCTGATTCCGCAGAACACCGCGGAGTCCGAGGGTGCCGAGGTCCTGAACGCCCTCTTCGCCGGCCTGGTCGAGTACGACAACAAGACCAACGAGCCGAAGCTGCGCGTCGCGGAGTCGATCGAGTCCCCCGACAGCAAGGTCTGGACGATCAAGCTGAAGGACGGCTACACCTTCCACAACGGTGAGAAGGTCACCGCGCAGTCCTTCGTGGACGCCTGGAACTGGGGCGCCAACCAGGACAACGCGGCCGAGGGCCTCCCGTTCTTCGCCAAGATCGACGGCTCCGCCGACCTGGCCCCGGGCAAGGACAAGAAGCCGGCCACCGACAAGCTCAAGGGCCTGACGGTCGTCGACGACAAGACCTTCACGGTCTCCCTGACCGCGCCGTTCTCCCAGTTCAAGACCATGCTGGGCTACAACGCGTTCTACCCGCTGCCGAAGGCCTTCTTCGCTGACAAGAAGACCTTCGAAGAGGCCCCCATCGGCAACGGCCCGTTCCAGATGGACGGCAAGTGGGAGCACAACCAGCAGATCAAGGTCAAGCGCTTCGAGGGCTTCCCGGCCGCTGACGGCAAGGCGAAGCTCCAGGGCGTCACCTTCAAGATCTACGACAAGCTGGAGACGGCGTACAACGACCTGCGCGCCGACAACATCCAGGCCACCGACAAGCTCCCGATCTCGGCCATGGGCACGGTCAAGGGCGAGTTCGGCGACCGCTACATCTACAAGCCGGAGTCCGGCGTCGGCTACATCGGCTTCCCGATCGCCACCAACCCGGAGACCTACGGCAAGCCGGAGATCCGCAAGGCGATCTCGATGGCGATCGACCGCGAGGCGATCACCAAGACGATCTTCTCGGGCACCCGCGTCCCGGCCGACGACTTCGTCAACCCGCTGATCCCGGGCTACCGCAAGGGCGCCATGGGCGACGCGGCGAAGTACGACCCGGCCAAGGCCAAGGAGATCTTCACCGCGGCCAACGGTGTCCCGAACAACACCCTGGAGCTCGGCTACAACGCCGACGGTGGCCACAAGGAGTGGATCGAGGCCGTCGCCAACCAGCTGAAGAAGAACCTGGGCGTCGAGGTCACCCTCAAGCCGTTCGAGAAGTTCGGCAAGATCCTGGACGCGCTGGGCGACAAGCAGTACTCCGGCGGCTTCCGCATGGCGTGGTCGATGGACTACCCGTCGATCGAGAACTACCTCCGTCCGATCTTCTCCAAGGTCGCGATCGACAACGGCTCGAACTACGGCGGCTACGTCAACGAGAAGTTCGAGGCGCTGCTGGACCAGGCCGACCAGGCGAAGAGCCCGGAGGAGGGTCAGAAGCTGTACCAGCAGGCTGACGACATCCTGGTCCAGGACCTGCCGTACATCCCGGTGTACACCTACATGTCCTCCGCCGCGTACAGCAAGAAGATCAAGAACTTCGACACCGACGCCCAGGGTCGCATGAACCTGGACGAGGTCGAGCTCGCCGGCTGATCCGGTTAATCAGACGAACGGGGGCGGGCGGACCGGACTACAGTCCGGGTCCTCCCGCCTCCCTTCCTTGTCCGAAAGTATGGAGGTCTGATGGGCCGCTATGTCATCCGCCGACTTATACAGGCAATCCCTGTCCTGATCGGTGCGACGTTCCTGATCTACTGGCTGTGCTTCAGCCTGCCCGGTGACCCGGTGCAGGCGCTGGCCGGCGAGAAGAAGGCCGACCCGCTCGTGGCGGAGATGATCCGCCAGAAGTACCACCTGAACGACCCGTTCCTGCTCCAGTACTGGAACTACATCTCCGGCGTGTTCCAGGGCAACCTGGGCGAGAGCCTGACCGGTCGTTCGGTGAGCGACATGATCAGCGAGGCGTTCCCCTTCACCGTCAACCTCGCCATCGTGGCCTTCGTCATCGAGGCGATCATCGGTGTGCTGGCGGGCGTCATGGCGGCCCTGCGCAAGGGCAAGTTCCTGGACCAACTGGTCCTGATCAGCACGCTGTTCGTGATCTCGATCCCGGTCTTCGTCACCGGTTTCGTGCTCCAGCTCGTGCTCGGCGTCAAGCTCAAGAACGACTACGGTCTCGAGATCTTCTCCGTCTCCTTCAACGAGGAGGACGGTCTGCGGGCGTACCTGCTGCCGGCCTTCGTGCTGGCGTCGACCTCGCTCGCCTACGTGGCCCGACTGACCCGCACCAGCCTCATGGAGACCATGCGCGCCGACTACGTGCGCACCGCGGTCGCCAAGGGTCTGAAGCGGCGTCGGGTGATCGGCCGGCACGCCCTGCGCAACGCGCTCATCCCGATCGTCACCTTCCTCGGTGCCGACCTCGGTGGTCTGATGGGCGGCGCGGTCATCACGGAGAAGATCTTCAACATCCACGGCATCGGCGGTCTGCTCGCCCAGGCCGTGTACCAGAAGCAGGGCACGATCATCGTCGGCGTCGTCACGCTGCTGGTGATGATCTACCTCGTCACCACCCTGCTCGTGGACCTGCTGTACGCCGTGCTCGACCCGAGGATCCGCTATGAGTGAGACCATCACCAAGGGCGCCGAGGCCCCCTCCGAGGACAACTCCCCGAAGTCCTCCCCGGAGAAGAAGCAGAAGCCGGAGCGCGTCGCCAGTCTCTGGTCGGACGCGATGAGCGACCTGCGCCGCAACCCGGTCTTCATCATCGGCGCCGTGCTGGTGTCGTTCCTGCTCCTGCTGGCCGTCGTGCCGCAGTGGTTCACGGACGGCAGCCCGTTCGACTCGGGGGCCTGCGACCTGGCCGACTCGCTGAAGCGTCCGAGCGGCGACCACTGGTTCGGCTTCGACGTCCAGGGCTGCGACATCTACACCCGCACGGTGTGGGGCGCGCGCAACTCGATCATCGTCGGCGTCCTGACCACCACCATGGTCACCCTGGTGGGCGCCCTCCTCGGCCTGCTGGCCGGGTGGAAGGGCGGGATCGTCGACAGCATCCTCTCGCGCTTCACCGAGATCTTCTTCTCGATCCCGCTGCTGCTCGGCGGCATGCTGATCATGTCGATGCTCGGCAAGGGCAACGCCTGGACGGTCTCGGTCGTGATGACCGTGCTCGGCTGGCCGCAGATCTTCCGCATCATGCGTGCCTCGGTGCTGTCGAACAAGAACAACGACTACGTGATGGCGGCCCGCGCCCTCGGCGCCGGCTCCGGCCGGATCACCTTCCGGCACATCGTGCCGAACGCCATCGCTCCGGTCATCGTCGTCTCCGCGATCAGCCTGGGTGTCTACATCGGCGCCGAGGCGGCCCTGTCCTACCTGGGCATCGGCGTCCAGCCGCCGGAGATCTCCTGGGGCCTGATGATCAGCGACGCGTCGGTCCGCTTCCTCGACGCGCCCCACGTGCTGCTCTTCCCGTCCGCGGTACTGAGCGTCACCGTCCTGGCCTTCATCATGCTCGGCGACGCGGTGCGCGACGCCCTCGACCCGAAGCTCCGCTGAGAGAAGAGGTGACGACCCGATGACCACCGTGATCGAGAAGAACCAGAAGACCGGCCGCCTGGAGGTTGGCACCCCGCTGCTGGAGGTCAAGGACCTCCACGTGGAGTTCCACACCCGGGACGGCGTCGCCAAGGCCGTGAACGGTGTCAACTACTCCGTGGCCGCCGGTGAGACCCTGGCGGTGCTCGGCGAGTCCGGCTCCGGCAAGTCCGTGACCGCCCAGACCATCATGGGCATCCTCGACATGCCGCCCGGCAAGATCAGCCAGGGCCAGATCCTCTTCCGCGGGCAGGACATGCTCGCCATGAAGGAGGAGGACCGCCGGCAGATCCGCGGCCAGAAGATCGCGATGATCTTCCAGGACGCGCTCTCCTCGCTGAACCCCGTGATGACCGTCGGCGCCCAGCTCGGCGAGATGTTCCGGGTGCACCGCGGCTCCTCCAAGAAGGAGGCCCGGGAGAAGGCCATCGAGCTGATGGAGCGGGTGCGCATCCCCGCCGCCCGGCAGCGCGTCGGCGACTACCCGCACCAGTTCTCCGGCGGTATGCGCCAGCGCATCATGATCGCCATGGCGCTCTCCATGGAGCCCGACCTGATCATCGCGGACGAGCCCACCACCGCCCTGGACGTCACCGTCCAGGCCCAGGTGATGGACCTGCTCGCGGAGCTCCAGGCCGAGTACAACATGGGCCTGATCCTGATCACCCACGACCTCGGCGTGGTCGCCGACGTCGCGGACAAGATCGCCGTGATGTACGCGGGCCGGATCGTCGAGACGGCGCCGGTGCACGAGCTGTACGCCAACCCGGCGCACCCGTACACCAAGGGCCTGCTCCGTTCCATCCCGCGCCTGGACCAGAAGGGCCAGGAGCTGTACGCGATCAAGGGCCTGCCCCCGAACCTGCTCAAGGTCCCGGCCGGCTGCGCGTTCAACCCCCGCTGTGACGTCGCCACCGACCTGTGCCGCTCGGAGATCCCGAAGCTGCACCAGGTGACCGACAAGGACGGCAAGGAGCTCACCGGCCGCCGCAGCGCGTGCCACCTCTGGAAGGAGACCCTCCATGGCTGAGCCCATCCTGGAGGTCAAGGACCTGGTCAAGCACTACCCGCTGACCCAGGGCATCCTCTTCAAGAAGCAGGTCGGCGCGGTCAAGGCCGTCGACGGCGTCTCCTTCGAGCTGGCGAGGGGCGAGACCCTCGGCATCGTCGGCGAGTCCGGCTGTGGCAAGTCCACGCTGGCCAAGGTGCTGATGAACCTGGAGCGGGCCACCTCCGGCCAGGTGCTGTTCAAGGGCGAGGACATCTCCAAGCTGTCCGGCGCGGGCCTCAAGGCCGTCCGCCGGAACATCCAGATGGTGTTCCAGGACCCGTACACCTCGCTGAACCCGCGCATGACGGTCGGCGACATCATCGGTGAGCCCTACGAGATCCACCCCGAGGTGGCTCCGAAGGGCGACCGCCGCAAGGCCGTCCAGGACCTGCTGGACGTGGTGGGCCTGAACCCGGAGTACATCAACCGGTACCCGCACCAGTTCTCCGGCGGCCAGCGCCAGCGCATCGGCATCGCCCGCGGCCTCGCGCTCAAGCCCGAGATCATCATCTGCGACGAGCCGGTCTCCGCCCTGGACGTCTCCGTCCAGGCGCAGGTGATCAACCTGCTGGAGCAGCTCCAGAGCGAGTTCGAGCTCTCGTACATGTTCATCGCGCACGACCTCTCGATCGTCCGGCACATCTCCGACCGCGTCGGCGTGATGTACCTCGGCAAGATGGTCGAGATC
>NZ_JAQYWW010000462.1:0-464 GCF_036322525.1 Streptomyces sp. BE20
GGGGTGTGGCTGCGGCTGTCGTTTTGGTCGTGGACGTGGTGGCCGCGGAGGAGGAGGAGGTGGGGGCCGGTGTGGGGGTGGTGGGGGAGGTGGGGGCGAGCGAGGCGAGGAGCGGGCGGTGGCGTACGACGTCGACGTACTGGTGGTGGTGGGGTCTTAGTCTAACTTGTGTGTGGTGTGGGGGGTGTGGGGGGGGGGGGGGGGGGTGTGTGTGGGGGGGGTGGGGGGGGGGGGGGTGGGGGGGGGGGTGGTGGGGGGGGTGGTGGCGGGGGGCGGGGCGGGGGGGGGCGGGGCCGTGGGGGTGGTCGGGGTGGTGTTCGAAGGCGGGGGCGGTGGTCACCAGGCGTCCCAGTGCGTGATCCGGTCGGTGGGCACGCGCGGGGCGGGGAGGAAGTCGGACCCGGCGCGGTCGGCGAGCGGGACGTGCGCGAGCTGGGGCTCCGACAGGTAGTGGGTGCCGAGCA
>NZ_JAQYWW010000463.1:0-621 GCF_036322525.1 Streptomyces sp. BE20
CTCAACGACAACTTCCTCAGCCTCGGCAACATGCAGGTCATCGCCGAAGCCGCCACCATCACCGGCCTCCTCGCCATCGTCCAGACCGTCGTCATCATCTGCGGCGGCCTCGACATCTCCGTCGGCTCCCAAGCCGGCGTCGCCTCCGTCGTCTCCGCGATGGCCTTCACCTCGGCCGGCTCCAACGCCCTCACCGGCATCGCCGCCGCCATCGGCGTCGGCATCCTCGTCGGCATCCTCAACGGCCTGATCATCGTCTACGGCCGCGTCAACCCCACCATCGCCACCCTCGCCGGCCTCGCCGCCTACAAGGGCCTCGCCCAACTCCTCTCCGACGGCCGCGCCCAGGGCTACGTCCTCAACGACGACCTCTTCGTCTTCCTCGGCCGCGGCAAAATCGCCGGCCTCCCCGTCATGGTCTGGATCCTCATCCTCACCGCCGTCGCCGTCCACATCCTCCTCAAGTACACCGACATCGGCCGCAACCTCTACGCCATCGGCGGCAACGACACCGCCGCCCGCCTCGCCGGCATCAACATCAACAAATACCTCATCGCCGTCTACGCCCTCATCGGCACCGTCGCCGCCCTCGCCGGCATCCTCCTCACCGCCCGCACCGGC
>NZ_JAQYWW010000464.1:0-304 GCF_036322525.1 Streptomyces sp. BE20
CGTGACGTGACGGGCGGTGTGTACAAGGCCCGGGAACGTAGTCACCGCAGCATGCTGATCTGCGATTACTAGCAACTCCACCTTCATGGGGTCGAGTTGCAGACCCCACTCCGATCTGAGGCCGGCTTTTTGGGATTCGCTCCGCCTCGCGGCATCGCAGCCCTTTGTACCGACCATTGTAGCACGTGTGCAGCCCAAGACAGAAGGGGCATGATGATTTGACGTCGTCCCCACCTTCCTCCGAGGTGACCCCGGCAGTCTCCTGTGAGTCCCCATCACCCCGAAAGGCATGCTGGCAACACAG
>NZ_JAQYWW010000465.1:0-275 GCF_036322525.1 Streptomyces sp. BE20
GAAAGGACCGTCGCCTGGCTCGGCGGCTTCCGCCGACTCCACCGCCGCTACGAACGCAAGGGCACCCACTTCGCGGCCTTCGCCACCATCGCCGCCACCCTCATCTGCAACCGCAGAATCACCAAATGAGATCACTTCTTACGAGTTGGTGCGTGATAGCGGGTGGGGCAGCAGGGGGCTGGTTGAGGTCTGTGGTTCACGTGCCGGCGGTGCGGTCGGAGACGAGGCCGGCGATGGCGCGGTAGGTGTCGGGCAGGGTCTCTCGGCGGTGTGTC
>NZ_JAQYWW010000466.1:0-323 GCF_036322525.1 Streptomyces sp. BE20
GTCACCCTCGCCCCCGAGCTGCCCGGCGGCCTCGACTCCGTCCGCTTGCTCGTCGACCTCGTCGTCATCGCCGCCGTCTGCCTCACCGTCTCCGACTTCGCCTAGACCTTCTAAGCCATCGACGCGGGCGACTCGGTCGCGTCCCTCCTCTTCAACGCCTTGCACGGCTTGGACCACCTCGACCCCGGCACCACCCCCCCCACCGCCTCCACCGTGACCGGCGAGATCGCCGAGGTCGCCCGTCATGCCGGCGTGTGCAGGTATGTCGTGTTGTATGGCGTCCTGGCGGGCGTCCACTTCGAGGGCCCCTTCATCTCCCACAA
>NZ_JAQYWW010000467.1:0-365 GCF_036322525.1 Streptomyces sp. BE20
CCGCGCCCACGGGGTGATCCGCCGCCGGCCCGGCGGCACAGCGGGACCGCGGTGCCCGTGGCCGGTCTCCGCACCGAGAGCGGCGCCCTGCCTCCGGGCGCGGGTCGCGGCCGGGGGCAGGGCGGCGACGCGCGCCGGGCAGCCTCCCGCGGGGGTGGGGCTGGGGTAGGCGCCGCGGGGCGGCGGGGGGAAGTGGGGGGGGATCACCGGGGGGGGGTCGCGTCCGGAGGCAGGGCGGCGAAGCGCGCCCGTCAGCCACCCCCCGGGGAGAATAATGCGTAGGCCCCCCGGGCCCCCCGGGAGAACTTGCCGCGGATCACCAGGTAGCAGGAGTTTCCCACCAAGGTGTCCACGGTGACGACCGC
>NZ_JAQYWW010000468.1:0-349 GCF_036322525.1 Streptomyces sp. BE20
CTCCATCGGCGCCCTGCCCCTGACCGTCGCCCGCGACGCCGGCTGCCAAGTCGCCTACCTTCCAGGCCTCGCCATGCGACGAATCGCCGACCTCTACCCCGGCGAGGCGAAGACCGACGCCAAGGACGCCGCCGTGATCGCGGACGCGGCCCGCACCATGCCCCACACCCTGCGCACGCTGGAACTCACCGACGAGATCACCGCCGAGCTCACCGTCCTGACCGGGTTCGACCAGGACCTCGCCGCCGAGGCCACCCGCACCTCCAACCGGATACGCGGCCTGCTCACCCAGTTCCACCCGTCACTGGAGCGCGTGCTCGGACCACGGCTCGACCACCAGGCCGTCACC
>NZ_JAQYWW010000469.1:0-317 GCF_036322525.1 Streptomyces sp. BE20
ACCGAAGCCGTCACCCACTACCGCACGCTCGCCGACACCGACCCCGCCGCCTACCTCCCCCACCTCGCCGGCGCCCTCGTCAACATCGGCATCCCCCACTCCGGCCCACGAGACTCCTAGGCGGCCCGGGCCTCCGCCACCGAAGCAGTCACCCTCAACCGCGCGCTCGCCGACACCGACCCCGACGCCTTCCTCCCCGACCTCGCCCGCGCCCTCGACAACCTCGGCATCCACCAGTCCGGCCCCGGCGACTTCGCGGCGGCCCTGGCCTCCTCCACCGAAGCAGTCACCCTCTACCGCGCGCTCGCCGACACCGA
>NZ_JAQYWW010000470.1:0-899 GCF_036322525.1 Streptomyces sp. BE20
GGAAGCCTGCTTCGAGATGAGCACTCCCACCTCCTTGAGAGGGTAAGGCTCCCAGTAGACGACTGGGTTGATAGGCCGGATATGGAAGCCCTGTGAGGGGTGGAGTTGACCGGTACTAATAGGCCGAGGGCTTGTCCTCAGACGCTCGCGTTCACTGTGTGGTTCCCGGGTAGCGAACAGCTATCGCCGGCGAACACAAGAAGCACTTATCAATTAAAAAGTGTGTTTCGCTGAATACCCGATAGGGTTTCGGTGGTCATAGCGTGAGGGAAACGCCCGGTTACATTCCGAACCCGGAAGCTAAGCCTCACAGCGCCGATGGTACTGCAGGGGGGACCCTGTGGGAGAGTAGGACGCCGCCGAACAATTATTCAAAGCCGCGGCCCCAGCGATTCGCTGGGGCCGCGGCTTTTTTGTGTTGTAAGTGCGTGTGTACGGCCGGCACGGGACTTTCGCCCAGGCGCGAGGTGCCCGGGGATGTCGGACAATGGAGAAGGTGCGCGGCCAGGAGGCCGGCGCCGAACCGCGTGAGGGCAGTGGTGTCGCCCGGTCCGCGGTGTAGCTGAAGCAGCAGAAGGAGTCACCACAATGTCGAACCAGCCCCAGGACCGTCCCGAGCGTCGATCGGACGACGGCCGCGGCTACGAGCCCCGGTCTCGCGGGGGCTGGTCCAACGACCGTGGTCCTCGCCGCGACGACCGCGGTGGTGACGGCCCGCGCCGTGACGACCGTGGCGACCGAGGTGGCAGTGGCGGCGGCTTCCGTGGCCGTGACGACCGCCCCTCGGGTGGTAGCGGTGGCGGTTACCGTGGCCGCGATGACCGTCCGTCCGGTGGTTTCGGTCGTGACCGTGACGACCGTGGCGGCGACCGCGGCGGCTTCCGTCGTGACGACCGCCC
>NZ_JAQYWW010000471.1:0-115953 GCF_036322525.1 Streptomyces sp. BE20
CGGCGACCGGGCAGCCGCCCTGACCTCCGCCACCGAAGCCGTCACCCACTACCGCACGCTCGCCGACACCAACCGCGCCGCCTACCTCCCCCGGCTCGCCGGCGCCCTCAACAACCTCGCGACCCGGCAGGCCGAGCACGGCGACCGGGCAGCCGCCCTGACCTCCGCCACGGAGGCGGTCGGCCACTACATCGAGCTCGCCGACACCGGGCCCTCCCCCGACGCCTTCCTCATCAAGCTCGCCGACGCCCTCTGCACCCTCTCCGCCCAACAGGCCGACAACGGCGACCGGTCTGCGGCCCTGGCCACCGCCACCGAAGCCGTCACGATCTGTCGCCACCTCGCCGACACCGACCCGGCCGCCTCCCTCCCGCACCTCGCCGGCGCCCTCGACAACCTGGGCATCCACCAGTCGGGCGCAGGCGACGACACGGCGGCCCGGGCCTCCGCCACCGAAGCAGTCACCCTCTACCGCGCGCTCGCCGACACCGACCCCGACGCCTTCCTCCCCGACCTCGCCGGCGCCCTGGGCAACCTGGGCGTCCAGCAGTCCAGCTCGGGCGGCAACGCGACGGCCCTGGCCACCTCCACCGAAGCAGTCACCCTCTACCGCGCGCTCGCCGACACCGATCCAGCCGCCTACCTCCCCGCCCTCGCGGGCAACCTCGGCAACCTCGCCAACCAGCAGTTCGACCTCGGGGACCGGGCCGGGGCCCTCGCCTCCACCGCCGAAGCCGTCGGCCACCACCTGCGCCTCGCCGAAGCGGACCCCGCCGCCTTCCTCTCCGGCCTCACCACCAGCCTCCACGCCCTCGCCGCGCAGCAGGCCGACGCCGAACCCGTGCACGCCGCCTGGCGGGACGCCGTGACCGCCCTCCGCGGCCACCCCCTCCCGCAGGCGGTCCTACGAGCCCACTACGCATTCTGGCTCGCCGGACGGGGCGACGGCCGGGGCGCACTCGAACTGCTCGTCGAGGCCACCGGCGCCGCCACTGACGGTGAACCGCGTCAGCTGGGCGCCGCCAGACTGGAGATCCGCACGCTGGTGTCCCATCTCCCCGCTCTCGGGAGCGGTCTGCCCGGCTGGGCCACCGACCCCCTTCCGAGCGACTTCATCCGTCTCCTCGATGCCTGGGGGAGCCATGAGGGCTGGCCCGACACCGAGAGGTTCCTGCAAGCCCATGCCGACGGCCTCCGGGCGCCCGCCTCACGGCGCCTCCTGCGCCTGGCCGGCGAGGTCTTCCCCGGGGACCAGGACATCGCCGACATCACCGCCGTGCTCGACGACGTCGACGCCCTGGGCCTCCCCGCAGTCCTCGCCGCCGGCCGGCGCGAGCACGACGCGCTGGCCCTCGCGGCGGCCTGGGCGGCCGTCCCCACCTGGCCCGAGTCCCACGCGTTCCACGCCGCGCACCGGTCGGAACTGCACGACCCCCGGTTCTCCGAGGTGCTCTCGCAGGTGGACGACCCGGAGGTCCGCCAACACCTCGCGGTCGTCCGCCTGGCCCGGGTCATGCCGCTACAGCAGGTCTACGGGATCGTCACCGACCCCGACCTCGCCGTCGCCGAGGCACTCGCGGCCGTCGAAGCCGCGGACCTCGGCCGTCTCGACGCGGTCAGGACCGCCTGCCCGGAGCTACTGAACCACGCCTCCGGCGGGCTGTTCGCACTGGTCCTCATGCTCGGCGCGGACAAGGCCGACGCCGCACGCGAGATCGCCGGGGTGATCACCGAGACCGCCGGCCCCGTCCAGCGCGAGGCGTACGCCATCCACCTGCGCAACCTGGCGCGGCGTCTGCCGGAACTCGCCGCTCTCGCCCGTGAACTGGCGGACGTCATCCACTCCGACTGACCCCGACCACGCGAAAAGCCCGCCGGGCCTCCCCCGTGCAGCAGGGGGAGGCCCGGCGGGCGCTTCAGCTGTTACCGGTGAGCGGTGGCTCAGACCTGGCCGGCCTTCTCCAGGGCGGCGCAGCAGGTCTTGATCAGCAGGCGGGTGACCACGTACGGGTCGACGTTGGCGTTCGGGCGGCGGTCCTCGATGTAGCCCTTCTGGTCCACCTCGACCTGCCACGGGATGCGGACCGACGCGCCGCGGTTGGAGACGCCGTAGGAGTAGACGTTCCACGGGGCGGTCTCGTGCTTGCCGGTCAGGCGGGACTGGATGTCGTCGCCGTACTGGCTGACGTGCTCCAGCACGATCTCCTGGGAGGCGCCGAGCGACTCGCAGGCGGTGATGATCGCGTCGTAGCCCTCGCGCATCGCCCGGGTGGAGAAGTTGGTGTGCGCGCCCGCGCCGTTCCAGTCTCCCCTGGCCGGCTTGGCGTCGAGGGTGGCGTCGATGCCGAACTCCTCGGCGGTGCGGTAGAGCAGGTAGCGGGCGATCCACATGTCGTCGGAGGCGGTCAGGGCGTCGACCGGGCCGATCTGGAACTCCCACTGGCCGGGCATGACCTCGGCGTTGATGCCGCAGATGGCGAGGCCGGCGTCCATGCAGCGGTCGAGGTGCAGCTCGACGATCTCGCGGCCGAAGACCTCCTCGGCGCCGACGCCGCAGTAGTAGCCGCCCTGCGGGGCCGGGAAGCCGCCCTCGGGGAAGCCGAGCGGGCGGGAGCCCTTGAAGAAGGTGTACTCCTGCTCGATGCCGAAGATCGAGTCCTGCGCCGCGTACTGCTCGGCGACGGTGCGCAGCAGGGCGCGGGTGTTCGACTCGTGCGGGGTGCCGTCGGTCTCGTGGACCTCGCAGAGGACGAGGATGTTGTCGCCGCCGCGGATCGGGTCCTTGGTGACCTTGACCGGCTCCAGCACTCGGTCCGAGGCGTGGCCTTCGGCCTGGTTGGTCGAGGAACCGTCGAAGCCCCAGGTGGGGATCTTGTCGGCGTTCGGCAGGACCCGAGTCTTGGAGCGGAGCTTGGCGGTCGGCTTGGTGCCGTCGATCCAGATGTACTCGGCCTTGATTGCCACGGCGGTGTCCCTCGCAAACTGAGTGGTGGGTGCCCGCGTAGCGTCGCAAGCCGCCGTTTCCCGGTTGTTCCTCTCATGTAACGCCCATGTGAACCAACCGTCCGCGTCGGCACCGTCACCGTGCGGGAGTGCCGCAGATGGCACTCCCGCACGGGATCCGGGGCGGGTTTCAGCGCCTGCGGGCGTGGGCGGCGACAGCGGCCCGGCGACGGCGGGTGGCCCAGAGGGCGCAGGCGCCGACGGCGACCAGGGCGGCGGCTCCGGCGGCGAGCGGGGCGGTGGAGTCACTGCCGCCGGTGGCGGCGAGGTGGTCCGCCGAGGCCGGGGCCGGGGCGGCGGAGGCCGGACGGCGGGCGGCCTGCGTACCGGTGGCGGACGGCGGGGCGGCAGCGGCCCGGCCGGTACCGGCGGCGCCGGTGGGAGTGCCGTCCCCCACCGGCCGGGCCGCGGGCACCTCGGCGGGCGGGGCCACGGCCGGGGCAGTGGTGGGCGCCGGGGCGGAGGGCGTCGGCACCGGCTTCTCGCAGCTCACCGAGGCGACCGTGACGGTCCCGGTCACCTTGGCGACGTTGAGGCTGAGCGGGTTGACCTCCACCCGCACCTCCAGGGCCGAGGCGGCGGCCGTCGTCGAGGTGGTGGTCTTCTTGGAGAACTCGACCGAGACGCTGCCGACCAGCGGGACCTCCACCCTGGTCGGCCCGTACAGGCTGACGGTGACGGGCTTGCCGAGGAGGGTCAGCTTCGCGGGGGCCACCACGTCGGCGGTCGGCCGCCCGTCGACCGGACAGGTGGCGGTGGCGCTGAGCGCCTCCAGGCCGAGCAGGGTGGTGGCGGGGAGGCCGGGGGCGTGGACGTCCGCGTTGACCAGCTGGACGGCGGCGGAGGCGCCCTTGGCGTCGACCTTGGTCACCGACTTTCCGAGGTCGGCCCTGACCAGGGTGACCGGGCCCTGCTGGTCGACGCCTTCGACGACGGCGGTGAGGACGGACCCCTCCCTCTGCGCGGGGGTCTCGACCGTGTTGAGTGCGATGTTCACCGGAACGTCCACGGTCTTGTTCAACAGGCTGACGTCCAGGTCGAGTTCGGCGGTGACGGCGCGTGCCTTGCCGGCGGAGGGCGCCGGGGACGCCCCCGTGGAGGCCGCCGGTTCGGCCGGTGTCGCCGGGGACGCCCCCGGCGCCCCCGGTGCGGTGGCGTGGGCGACGGACGGCACGACGGACACCGGGACTATCAGCGCCGCCACCGCGAGGGCGGCGACGGTGGCGACGGGAACGGAACGGTACGAGGACATGGCGGTACCCCCACGGGTGGTGACGAGGAGGAGCGCACCTCCGACATCACCCGCCCGCGGGGGCGGGGCCAAGGGGCTGGCGCTCCGAACGACGAGCCGCCAGTCTTCTCGAACAATCCGTCACATGAGTCACACAGAACGTCATTTCACTCGTTCGGGTGAGGTTGACGCCCAGGAACACCACGGCCCGCCGCAACGGCCTCCGGCTACGACCACCGGCACGGCAGCCGGGCGACGGCAGCCCGGCTACGGCAGTCGCCAGTCCACCGGCTGCGCACCCTGCCGCGCCAGCAGTTCGTTGGCCCGGCTGAACGGGCGCGAGCCGAAGAAGCCGCCGTTCGCCGAGTAGGGGCTCGGGTGCGCGGACTCGATCGCCGGAATCTCCCCCAGCAACGGACGCAGGTTGCGCGCGTCACGGCCCCAGAGAACCGCCACCAGCGGGCCGCCGCGCGACGCGAGCGCACGGATCGCCTGCTCGGTGACCTCCTCCCACCCCTTGCCCCGGTGCGCGGCGGGTTTGCGCGGCGCGGTGGTGAGGGCCCGGTTCAGCAGCAGGACGCCCTGCTGCGTCCAGGGGGTGAGGTCCCCGTTCGAGGGCTGCGGGAGACCGAGGTCGTTCCCGTACTCCTGGAAGATGTTGATCAGACTGGCCGGGATCGGGCGGACGTCCGCCCCCACCGAGAAGCTGAGGCCGACGGCGTGGCCGGGGGTGGGGTACGGGTCCTGCCCGACGATCAGCACCCGCACATCGGCGAAGGGCTGCTGGAAGGCGCGCAGCACGTTCGGCCCGGAGGGCAGGTACGTACGGCCGGCCGCCAGTTCGGCGCGGAGGAAGTCGCCCATGGCGGCGACCCGCCCGGCCACCGGCTCCAGCGCGGTGGCCCACCCGGGCTCGACGATCTCATTCAGTGGACGCGGTGCCATGGGCGTAACCCTATCGGCCTACAACGACAGCCCGTTCACCCGGATGATCTTCGGCCCGCCCGGCCGCCGACGGCCGCGCGCCGCCCCCGCGCCGTCCGCCCGGCCTCACCCCACCGGACTCCCGCGCAGCACCACCTGGCGCGGGTCGGCGAGCACCCGGACGTCCGCCCGCGGGTCCTCCGCGTACACCACGAAGTCGGCCGACGCCCCCTCCTCCAGGCCCGGACGGCCCAGCCACTCCCGCGCCGACCAGGTGGCCGCCGAGAGCGCCTCCGCCGGGCTCAGCCCGGCCTTGACCAGCTCGGCCACCTCGTCGGCGACCAGGCCGTGGGCGATCGAGCCGCCCGCGTCCGTCCCGACGAAGATCGGGATGCCCGCGTCGTGCGCGGCGCCCACGGTGTCGTAGCGGCGGGCGTGCAACCGCCGCATATGGGCGGACCAGGCCGGGAACCTGAGGTCGCCGCCGACCGCCAGGCGCGGGAAGGTGGCGATGTTGACGAGCGTCGGGACGATCGCGACGCCGCGCTCGGCGAAGGCCGGGATCAGTTCCTCGGTCAGGCCGGTGGCGTGCTCGACGCAGTCGATGCCGGCCGCCAGCAGGTCGGGCAGCGATTCGGCGGCGAAGCAGTGCGCGGTGACCCGCGCACCCTCCTCGTGCGCCGCCGCGATCGCCTCGGCCAGGGCGTCGCCGGGCCAGCAGGCGGCGAGGTCGCCGCGCTCCCGGTCGATCCAGTCGCCGACCAGCTTCACCCAGCCGTCCCCGCGGCGCGCCTCGGCCCGGACGTAGGCGGTGAGGTCGCCGGGCTCGATCTCGTGCGCGTAGTTGCGGATGTAGCGGCGGGTGCGGGCGATGTGCCGGCCGGCCCGGATGATCCGGGGCAGGTCCTCGCGCTCGTCGATCCACCGGGTGTCGGCGGCCGAACCGGCGTCACGGATCAGCAGCGTGCCGGCGTCGCGGTCGGTGAGCGCCTGCTTCTCGCTGGTGGCGGCGTCGACGGCGCCGTGCGCGTCCAGGCCGACGTGGCAGTGCGCGTCCACCAGACCCGGCAGCACCCAGCCGTCCACCCTCCGGACGTCACCGGCCGCCGCGGGGCGGTCGAAGGTCACCCGGCCGTCCACCACCCAGAGTTCGTCGCGGACGTCCTCCGGACCGACCAGCACCCGACCCCGGACGTGCAGCACCGTGCCATCGCTCATGGCCCGCACTCTACCGACGACGGCATTCCCTGTAAGGACCGCCGATGGGGCAGACTCGTTCCGGTCACCGTTCCCCCACGTGAGAGGCCCGACCCCGTGAGCCCCTACCTCGACCTGCCCCCGTTCAGCGCCGCCGACTTCGCGGCCGTCGAGGACCAGGTGGCCGCGCTGCTGCACACCACCGCCGACGTGATCGTCACCCAGGGCGAGGCCCTGCTGCCGCTGGAGGCCGCGATCCGGAGCGCCGCGCACCCGGGGTCGACCGCCCTCAACATCGTCACCGGACCGTACGGGCAGACCTTCGGCGGCTGGCTGCGCGACTGCGGGGCGAACGTCGTCGACCTCGCCGTGCCGTTCGACACCGCCGTCACCGCCGGGCAGGTGGCCGAGGCGCTTGCCGCGCACCCGGAGGTCGACTTCGTCTCCCTGGTGCACGCCGAGGCCGCCACGGGCAACACCAACCCGGTCGCCGAGATCGCCGCCGTCGTGCGCGCGCACGGGGCGCTGCTGATGCTGGACGCGGTCGCCTCGGTGGCCGCCGAACCGCTGCTCACCGACGCCTGGGGCGTCGACCTGTGCGTGATCGGCGGCCAGAAGGCGATGGGCGGGCCGGCCGGGGTCTCCGCCGTCTCCGTCTCCGCGCGGGCCTGGGAGCGGATCACCGCCAACCCGGCCGCCCCGCGCCGCTCCTACCTCTCCCTCCTGGACTGGAAGGAGCGCTGGACGGACGCCGGACGGACGGTCCTGCCGCACGCGCCGGCCCAGCTGGAGATGCTCGCGCTCGGCGCCTGCCTGGACCGGATCGAGGCGGACGGGCTGCCCGCGGTGATCGCCCGCCACGGCGCGGCGTCCGCCGCCGTCCGGGCCGGCGTCCGCGCCCTCGGCACCCTCGCCCCGTTCGTCCCGGACGACGCCCACGCCGCCCCGGTGGCCACCACCCTGCGCACCCCGGCCGGCCTGGACGCCGCCGCACTGGCCGCCGAGCTCCGCCGCCTCGACCCGACCCTGCCCGTCCAGGCCGGTGGCGGCGCACTCGCCGCCGGGATGCTCCGCGTCAACCACTACGGCCCGGCCGCCTCCCCCGGGACGGTCCGCGCCACCCTCACCGCCCTGGCCACCGCCACCGGCACCGACGCCACCTCCGCCCTCAAGGCGGCGGAGGCCGCCTGGGAGGCGGTCGGCCCCTCCTTCGGGTGACCGAACCCTCCGCCCGGCCGGGCCACGTCTCACCACCCCTCGGGAGCTTCTGTTCCCGAGGGGTTCATCGTTTCGCCACGCGGATCTCACCGGCGCCCGAGAGGCTCCTCACAACGCAAAGTTGGCTATACAACTTCACTCGTGAGACCGCCCAGGAGGAACCCCATGCCCGAGCTTCCGCCGTACTGGCTGCGCGACAACTGCCCCTGCGCCGAATGCCGCGACCCGCGGAACGGGCAGAAGCTGTTCCAGATCACCGACCTGCCGGACGACCTCGCGATCGCCTCGCAGACCGAGCAGGGCACACAGACCGGGCAGGACGGGCAGGGCGGGCACCTGGAGGTGCTCTGGTCGGACGGGCACCGGTCCCGCTACCCGCTGGAGTGGCTGGCCGGGGCGGCGCCCGGCGGCCGGGCCGGCGGCACCGTCGACGGTGACGGGCGGACGGAGGCCGACAAGCGCCTCTGGACGGCGGCGGACTTCGCCGACGGCCTCCCGGAGGCGGAGTGGACGGCCTACCTGGCCGACCCGGCGGAGCGCGCCGCCGTCCTGACCGCCGTACGCCGGTCCGGCTTCGCCGTGCTGCGCGGGGTGCCTGCGGTGGAACGGCAGGTGCTCGCCGTCGCCGGGACCTTCGGGCACGTGCGGGTCACCAACTACGGCGAGCTGTTCGACGTCCGGGTCGAGCCGGACCCGAACAACCTGGCCTTCACCAGCGCGGCGATCACCCCGCACACCGACAACCCGTACCGCGATCCGGTCCCCACCCTCCAGCTGCTGCACTGCCTGGAGAACTCGGCGACCGGCGGGGACTCCGGCCTGGTGGACGGGTTCACGGCGGCCGCGGTCCTGCGCGAGGAGGCTCCGGAGTCCTTCGCGGTGCTGACCCGCACGCCCGTCCCGTTCGTCTTCCGCGACCGGGACACCGAACTGCGGGCCGACCGACCGCTGATCGAGGTGGATCCGCTCGGCCGGATCCGCGAGGTGCGGTTCAACAACCGCTCGATCGGCACGCTGCGCGGGACCGCCCGGGAGCTGGACGCGTTCTACGACGCCTACCGCCGGTTCGCCGCGATCACCCTCCGCCCCGAGCTGCAGCTGGAGTTCCGGCTGGACCGGGGCGACTGCCTGATCTTCGACAACGTCCGCCTGATGCACGCCCGGACGGCCTTCGAGAAGGACGGCCACCGCCACCTCCAGGGCTGCTACGCCGACCTGGACTCGCTGGCCAGCACCCTCGCCGTACTGCACCGCCGGGCAGCCGCACTGGACGCGATCGCCGAGCTGTTCGCGGGCGAGGGCGCCGGCGAGTACCTGGGCGAGGCGGTGACCATGGCCGAGCACATGCTCCAGGCCGGCGCGCTGGCCGAGGCGGCCGGGGCGGCCCCGCACCTGGTCGCGGCGGCGCTGCTGCACGACGTCGGCCACTTCCAGGGGGCTCTGCACGGAAGGGATCTGATGGAGGGTCAGGACAACCGGCACAGCGACACGGGTGCGGACTGGCTGGCCCGCTGGTTCGGCCCGGAGGTCACCGACCCGGTCCGCCTGCACGTGGCCGCCAAGCGCTACCTGTGCGCGGTCGAGCCGGGCTACCGGGCGCGGCTGTCCGAGGCCTCCGAGTACACGCTCCGGGTGCAGGGCGGCCCGATGTCCGAGGAGCAGGCCGCGGCCTTCGCCGCGCACCCGGGCGCCGAGGACGCGGTGGCGGTCCGCCGCTGGGACGAGCAGGCCAAGGAGGCCGACGCGGACACCCCGGGCTTCGCGCACTTCCGCCCGCTGCTGGCCGCGTTGATGCGCTGAACCTCCGGAGGGCGGACGGGGAACGGGGTGGTGGGCCGACCGGCCCACCACCCCGCCGCGCGCTCCGGCCCCCGAGCCGCGAACGCCGTCCGCATCCCCCCGCCGAGGGTTCAGTCCACTTCCCGGGCGTGCCGGGAGAGCGCCGACGCGGCCAGCGAGTTGTGCACGCTGAACGCCACCGTGCCGGGCAGGTAGCGGTCCTGGGACCACTCCACGGGGGTGCCGGTCGGGTCGGTGGTCCGCCGCCGCTCGCGCAGCAGCGGGCCGCCGCGGCGGCAGCCGAGCAGCCGGGCGTCGTCCGCGTTGGCCACGACGATGTCGATGGTGTGGTCGGCGTCGGTGAACAGGATGCCGTGCTCGCGCAGGACTTCGGTGTGCGAGACGACGTCCGGCGGCAGTTCGGCGACGATCTCGCCGACCCGGGGCGGGTAGACCGTCCGCTCCACCATTACCGGCTTGCCGGAGAGGGTGCGCAGCCGGACCGTCACGTAGACGTCCGCGCCCTGCTCCAGGCGGAGCTGCTCGCGTTCGGCGGCGTCGGCCGGGCGGCGGACCAGCGAGTCGAGTATGCCGCCGGGCTCCTCCCCCATCGAGTACGCCCAGTGCGTGAAGCTGAGCAGTTCGGAGAAGCTCTGCACGCGGGCCGTTCCCAGCACCACCCGGCGGGTGCCCCGCCGCGAGGTGACCAGCCCGTCCGAGCGGAGCACCGCGAGCGCCTGGCGGACGGTGCCGCGCGAGACGCCGTACTGCTCGGCGAGCGCGCCCTCGGCGGGAAGCCGGCCGGCCTCGCCGAACGCGCCGGTGGTGATCGCCTCGCGCAGGTCGGCGGCGACCTTGCGGTAGAGCGCGCCGGTGGCGCGGTCCTCGGCGGCCGGACGGCCCGACTCCACTGCCACGTCAGTCAATGTCCCTCCAGGGGCGGTGTCCTGCACAGCCGTACCGGCGCGGACAGCCCGACCTTATCCCGCTGCGCCACCGAAGCATCGCACTCCGGCGATCATCCGCCGGCGACCTGATTCGACCGTTCCCGCAGCCGACCCCGGGACTGGGCCATCCGTTCACCTTCCCGTCATCGGGCTCCGGCGTACTTACCCCCGTCAGCGAAGTTGGCTAGTCAACTCGGGCGCCGAACAATCGGCCGCTCACCCCGGCCCGGCCGCCCCGGCCACCCCACTCGCCCGACGAATCCCCGCGAAACGCACCCCTCGCAGTACGCCCTGATCAGGAGACTGACCCGTGACCGTGCACCGTGCCCGCGCCGCCGCTTTCGCGGCCGTACTGACCGCCGCCGCGCTCTCCCTCACCGCCTGCGGCTCCGCCGGTTCGACCGCCAAGGCCGGCGACGCCGCCAAGGCCGGCACCAAGGACGCCAAGGAGGCCACCTCCGCGGCCGACCTCGGCGGCATCGACGGCCTGATCGCCGCCGCCAAGAAGGAGGGCAAGCTGCACGTCATCACGCTGCCCCGGGACTGGGCGAACTACGGCAAGATCATCGACGGCTTCAAGGCCAAGTACGGCCTGGAGGTCGAGGAGGAGAACCCGGACGGCTCCAGCCAGGACGAGATCAACGCGATCACCTCCCGCAAGGGCCAGGACCGCGCCCCCGACGTCGTCGACCTCGGCAGCGCGTTCGCGCTCCAGGCGGTCAAGGACGGCCTGCTCGCCCCCTACAAGGTCGCGACCTTCGACAAGGTCCCGGCCTCCCAGAAGGACGCGGCCGGCGCCGCCGTCAACGACTACGGCGGCTACATCTCGATCGGCTGCGACGCCAAGAAGATCGCCAGCTGCCCGAAGACCTTCGCCGACCTGCTCAAGCCCGAGTACAAGGGCCAGGTCGCCCTCAACGGCAACCCGACCAAGTCCGGCTCGGCGTTCGGCGGCGTCTACGCGGCCGCGCTCGCCAACGGCGGCTCGCTGGACAACATCCAGCCCGGCATCGACTTCTTCGGCAAGCTCAAGCAGTCCGGCAACTTCAACCCGGTCGAGTCGACCCCCGCCACCATCGAGAAGGGCGAGACCCCGATCTCGATCGACTGGTCCTACCTGAACGCCGGTTACAGCGACCAGTTCAAGGACAAGGGCGTCGACTGGAAGGTCTCCATCCCCTCCGACGGCAGCTACGCCCAGTTCTACAACCAGGGCATCAACAAGTGGGCCCCGCACCCCGCCGCCGCGCGCCTGTGGCAGGAGTACCTGTTCAGCGCCGAGGGCCAGAACCTCTTCCTCGGCGGCTACGCCACCCCGTCCACCTTCGACGCCCTGAAGAAGGAGGGCACCCTCGACGCCGCGGCCGCCGCCAAGCTGCCGACCGTCGAGAAGCCCTTCACCACCTTCCCGACCCAGGACCAGATCACGGCCGCCAAGAAGGTCGTGACCGAGAACTGGACCAAGGCGATCGCGGGCTGACACTCCCGCCCCGCACCGCACTTCGGGCCGACTCCACCGCGAAAAGGCACTCATGACCACGGCTCCCACCCCGGTGCCGACCACCCCCGCCGCCACCGACCCCGGTGGCGGCGCGGGGGCGTCCGGAACCGCCACGACGTCCACCCCCACGACCACCGTCCCCGCCCCCCGGCGGCGACCGCTCGCCCGGCTCGGCGGCGCCTCCTGGCTCGCCACCGTCCCGCTCCTGCTCTTCTTCCTCGTCGGCTTCGGCCTGCCGGCCGTCGCCATCGTGATCGGCGCGTTCACCACCTCCACCGACGCGGAGGGCGGCGGCGGCCAGTTCACGTTCGACAACATCACCGCCTCCGTCCAGGGCGCCTACTGGACGGCCATGCTGAGCAGCCTCAAGCTCTCCGCGCTGACCGCCCTGCTCGCCACCCTGATCGGCCTGCCGATCGCCCAGGCCGTGGTCACCTCCCGGCACACCTGGCTGCGCCAGGCCGTGCTGACCGCCTCCGGCGTCCTCGCCAACTTCGGCGGCCTGCCGCTCGCGTTCGCGTTCGTCGCCACCCTCGGCAACGCCGGCGAGGTCACCCAGCTGCTCCACCTCACCGACCACGGCTGGACGCTCTACTCGTTCACCGGACTCACCATCGTGTACCTGTACTTCCTCATCCCGCTGATGGTGCTCACCATCACGCCGGCCCTGGACGGCCTGCGGGTGCAGTGGCGCGAGGCGGCCCAGAACAACCGGGCCACCACCGTCCAGTACTGGCGGCACGTCGCCCTGCCGATCCTGCTGCCCTCCCTGCTCGGCGGCTTCGTCCTGCTGTTCGGCAGCGCCTTCGCCGCGTACGCCACCGCCGCCGCGATGGTCGGTGCGACCGTCCCGCTGGTCAGCCGCTCGATCGCCGACGCGCTCTCCGGCAACGTGCTGGTCGGCCAGGGCAACCTCGCCCTCGCCCTCAGCCTCAACATGATCGTCGTGGCCGTCCTCGTGATGGCCGTGTACCTCCCCCTCCAGCGCCGGAGCGCCCGATGGCTCAGCTGACCCCCACCCGTACCGGCCGCGCCAAGGTGCGCTGGTGGCGCGGCGCCGTCCTGGGAATCGCCGGAATCTACTTTGTCGTCCCGCTCGCCGCCGCCGGCTACTTCTCGATCGACGAGCCCCAGGGCTACTCCTTCGAGGCGTACACCGGGCTGCTCTCCGCGCCCGGCTTCCTCGACAGCCTCTGGCTCACCCTCGGGCTCGCCGTCGTCACCGTCCTGGTGCTGCTGCTCCTGCTGGTCCCCGCCCTGATCGCGGTCCGGCTCGGCGCGCCGAAGCTGCGCCCGGTGATCGACGTGCTCTGCACCCTGCCGCTGGTCGTCCCTCCCGTCGCCCTCACCGCCGGCCTGATCGGCGTGCTGCGCTGGGGCCCGGACTACCTGATGGACACGCCGTTCTTCCAGACCTTCGTGTTCGTCCAGGACCCGGACTTCCCACTGGTCCTGGTCATCGCCTACGTGCTGATGGGCCTGCCGCTCGCCTACCGCGCACTGGACGCCGGCCTGCGCGCCGTGGACGTCCGCACCCTGGTCGAGGCCGCCCGCAACTGCGGCGCGAGCTGGCCGCGCGCGGTGTTCACCGTCGTCCTGCCCAACCTGCGCGGGGCGCTGCTGAACGCCTCCTTCCTCACCCTGGCCCTGGTGCTCGGCGAGTTCACCGCCGCCTCGATCCTCGGCTACCAGCCCTTCCCGGTCTGGATCTACACGGTCGGCAACAGCCAGGCCCACATGTCGGTCGCGGTCTCCATCCTGAGCCTGCTGATCACCTGGCTGCTCCTGCTCCTGCTGGCCACCCTCGGCCGCGAGCGCCACGCCAAGACCACGTCCTGACCTCCCTGACCGCACGCCGGCCTCCCCCGCATCTCCGGAGAACTCCCTTGACCTCCCTCGCCGTTGAGAAGACCGCCACCCGATCGGGCGGCGCGACCGTCGAATTCCGCTCGCTGCGCCGCACCTTCGGCGCCACCACCGCGCTCGACGGCCTCGACCTGACCGTGCAGCCCGGCGAACTCCTCGCCCTGCTCGGCCCGTCCGGCTGCGGCAAGACCACCGCGCTGCGCATCCTCGCCGGCTTCGAGCAGCACGACTCCGGCCAGGTGCTGGTCGACGGCGAGGACATCACCGCGATCCCCGCCCACAAGCGCGACGCCGGCATGGTGTTCCAGTCGTACAGCCTCTTCCCGCACCTGACCGCAGCCGACAACGTCGCCTTCGGCCTGCGGATGCGCGGCGCCGGCAAGGCCGAGCGCCTCAACCGGGCCAAGGAGCTGCTGGAGCTCGTCGGCCTGCCCCAGCACGCCGACCGCTACCCGCACCAGCTGTCCGGCGGCCAGCAACAGCGCATCGCGCTCGCCCGCGCGCTCGCCCTCCAGCCCCGCGTCCTGCTGCTCGACGAGCCGCTCTCCGCACTCGACGCGAAGGTGCGGCTGTCGCTGCGCGAGGAGATCCGGCGCCTCCAGCAGGAGCTGGGGATCACCACGCTGTTCGTCACCCACGACCAGGAGGAGGCGCTCTCGATGGCCGACCGGGTCGCGGTGCTGCGCGCCGGCCGGCTGGAGCAGTGCGCCGCGCCCGCCGAGCTCTACGCCCGCCCGGCCACCGCCTTCGTCGCCGAGTTCGTCGGCACCATGAGCCGCATCCCGTGCGTCCGGGCCGGCGACGGCGTCGAGGTCCTCGGCCGCCGGCACGCCGTGGACGGCGAGCTGCCCGCGGACGGCTCGCTGGACGTGCTCGTGCGGCCGGAGAACGTCGCGCTCGCCCCGGCGGCGGACGGCCCGGCCCAGGTGGTCTCCGCGTCCTTCCTGGGCGCCGTCACCCGGCTCACCGTCCGACTCGGCGACGGCACCGAGGTCAAGGCCGACCTGCCGACCGAGACCGCCACCGCACTGCCCGTCGGCTCGCACGCCGCGCTGACCCTGCCGGAGCGCCCGGTGCTGGTCGACCGCCGTACGGTCTGACCCGTCCGCCCTCCTCCTGATGAACCACCGAAGGTACCGCCATGCCTGCATCCGCTGAATCCGCCGTTCCCGCTGTTCCTGCTGTCCCCGCCGCACCGGTGTCGCCGGCCGCACCCGCCGCGACCGTGACGCCCGCCGCCGTCCTCTTCGACATGGACGGCACGCTGGTCGACACCGAGCACCTCTGGTGGCAGGCCGCCGCCGAACTCGCCGACGAACTCCACCACTCGCTCACCGACTCCGACGTCCCCGAGGTGCTCGGCCAGGCCGTCGAGCACACGGCCGCCCACCTCCACCGGGTCAGCGGGACGTCGCTGAGCGAGGCCGAACTCGCCGACCGGCTCGGCGACTCGTTCGCCGGCAAGGTCGCCGCCGAGACCGTCCCCCGGCCGGGCGCGCTCGCCCTGCTCGCCGAACTGCGCGACGCCCGCGTGCCCACCGCACTGGTGTCGGCCTCGCCGCGCCGCGTCGTCGACATGGTGCTCGGCACCATCGGCCGCGACTGGTTCGCCGTCACGCTGGCCGCCGAGGACACCCCGCGCACCAAGCCCGCGCCCGACCCCTACCTCGCCGCTGCCGCACGCCTCGGCCTCGACCCGGCCGCGTGCGTCGCCGTCGAGGACACCCCGACCGGCGTCGCCTCCGCCACCGCGGCCGGCTGCGCGGTGCTCGCCGTCCCGTCCGGCGACACCCGGATCCCGGGCGGTTCGCGGGTGACGCTGCTCGACAGCCTGGAGCAGGCCGACGTCGCGCTGCTGGGGAAGCTCACCGCCGCGCCCGGGGTCTGACCTCCCGTGCCCTACGTACTCCTGGCCCTGGCGATCCTCAGCGAGATCTGCGCCACCAGCTGCCTGAAGCTCACCGACGGCTTCAGCCGGCTCTGGCCGAGCGTGGGGGTGGCGATCGGCTACGTCCTCTCGTTCTACCTGCTCGGCAGGGCGCTGAAGCACATCCCGGTGTCGGTCGCGTACGCGGTCTGGTCGGGAGCGGGGACGGCGGCGGTCGCCGGCATCGGCGTGGTGGCCTTCGGCGAGTCGCTGGGGCGGTTGCAGTGGCTGGGGCTCGCCCTGGTCGTCGTCGGCGTGGTGGTGCTCAACCTGAAGGGCAGCCACTGACGCACAACCGCCTGCGGAGCAGGAAGTCGGCCGCCCCGACTTCCTGCTCCGTTCCGCTGCCCTCGGCGGCCCGCCGGCCCGCCGGCCGGCGGGCGCCAGGGGTCAGGGGTCAGTTCCAGACCTCGCCGTAGAACTGGTTGCCGGTGCCACGCAGGTAGTAGTGGGCCCCGTACAGGCCGCCGGTGCACGCCTGCTGCCACCGGAACGGGTTGGTCGCGATGGAGCCGACCATCACGCCCGTGTCGGCGTCCCACAGCTCGGCACGACCCCAGTAGGACAGCGCGGTGTGCTGCCCCCCGAAGCACACCTGGTGGTTGCCGTTCGCCGGGATGCTGCTACTGGTGCAGACCCCGCCCCCACTCGAACACGATGCGGACGCCGCGCTCGCCGGGGACGCCGCGAAGAGTCCGAAGACGGCCATCGCCGACGTCGCCACGACTGTCCGGACGATTCTCTTCCTCATGGTGCTTCCTCATCTGTCGACCGATGTTGCCGGGGAGCGCCCGTAGGAGCCGGCCCCGGAGGCGTGCCCCCGGGTGCGTCGGCGTCGCCCTCCGGGCCGCTCGATCCGCCGCTCACTCTTCCAAGACCCGGCGCACCGGTCATCGGCGTTGAGTGGACCGGATCTTGACGGACAGTCGACTCGGCCGCCCGAACCCGGCACCGGACACCGGAGCGGTCGCCGGCGGAGCGGCCCGGAGCCCGGGGATTTCCTTGCGCGGTCCGCCCCGGCCGGTGTAGACCCGTGATCATGCTGCCCGAGAGGACGTTCCGTAGTGCCGACCTGCCGCCCGCCGACCGGTTCGAATGCTGGCGGGCGCTCATGTCGGAGACGCACGCACCCATGGACATGTGGAGCGATCACGCTGCCGACTTCTGGGTGAACCAGCGGACCATCGCACTCGGCGAGATCACCGTCTATCCCCTGGAATGCCAACCCCTCACCTTCCGTCGCACACGGAAGCTGATAGGGAGGTCGGACCCCGACGCCCTCCACATCTCGCTGGTCAAGCGCGGGTCGGGAGTGGTCACCCAGGGCAGGGACAGCGTCGCCCGCAAGGAGTTCGAGTACCACACCACCGACACGTCGCTCCCGTTCGTCAGCGCACTCCGGGAGCCGTTCGAGATCATCGGGGTCGAGGTGCCCAAGGCCCTCCTTCCGCTGCCTCCGGGCACCGCCCGACGGATCGTCGGAAGGAACATCCCGGCCCGAGGCGGAATGGGAGCCCTGCTGGCCACGTTCCTTGACCAGGTGACGAGGGAGAGCCACTCCTACCAGCCGGCCGACGCCCCGCGCCTGAGCACGGTGCTGACCGACCTCGTGGCCGCGCTCTTCGCCGGTGTCCTCGACGCCGACCGGTCGCTGACCCCGGAGACCCGCCAACGCACCCTGGCGCTCCGCATCATGGCCTTCGTGCGGAACAACGCCGACGACCCGCAGCTGGACATCCGCGCGATCGCCGCCGCGCACCACATATCCGTCAGCTATCTCCACCGTCTGTTCCAGCGAGAGGGGAACGGAGCCACGGTCGCGAGCTTCCTGCAACAGCAGCGGCTCGCGCGAGCGCGGCAGGACCTGGCCGACCCCGCGCACCGGGGGGTGCCGGTGCACGTCATCGCCGCGCGGCGGGGCTTCAGCCACGCGTCGGCGTTCGGCCGGGCGTTCCGCGAGGCCTACGGTGTTCCCCCCGGCGCCTTCCGCCGGCAGTCCCCGGCCTCGGACGCCGCACCAGGGACGGAGTGACGGAGCGTCCGATCGCGGGCAGGCGCGCGCTGCCCGATCGGCAGCGGACTCGTCCCGCCGCCCGGAAACGGCCTGGAGACTGCGGGGAAGCCGTGGGGAAGCCGGCACGACGCGGTCGTGGCCGACCGGTCGGGAACCGGTCGGCCGCGGTCACTGCACGACGTCAGTGGGAGAACACCCACTGCTGGGCCGCGGCGCCGTCCGTCGTCAGCGAGTCCTCGATCTCCAGGCACTTGTGGCTGTTGGCGTTGACCAGCGGAGTCCTCCACTCGGTCGCGCGGACCTGCTGGATCCAGCTGCCGAGGCCGTCGACGCGGACACCGGAGGCCACCGGCGACGTCCGGCTCGACATCTGCGCACGCGCCGGCGGCCCGCCCACTCCCGTCTGCCGGACGGGAGTGGCTACGGGGTCCTCGCGCAGAGCGCTCCGGGGCCGGCCGGGCCCGCCGAAAAGACGTGCGGCGGTGGTCTGCCCACCGCCGCACGCTGACCGGGTCGGCCGGCGACAGCGGCTCGATCCGGTCCACCTACCGCTTCACTGATCACCAACCGGACAGAAGCATCCGATCGGCGACTCAGCCCACAACGAGGTGCGCCTCAGTGCCGACGGCGGGCTGCGGCCCGCCCGCTTCGCCTCACGAGGAGGACGAGTGCGCCTCCCAGGACGATGGCGGCCACGGAGCCGACCACGACGCCGATCGATCCGCCCGCACCGGTCGCGGCGAGCGCCTGCCCCGACTCGTTCAGGTGTTGGACGGGGCCGCCCTGCACGTTGCTTCCGTGGACGGGCGCGCCCTGAACGTTACCGGCCTGAACGGGAGCGCCCTGCACGTTGCCTCCATGGACGGGAACACCCTGAACGTTGCCGCCCTGAACGTTGCCTCCGTGGACGTTGCCGCCCTGGACGGGAGCGCCCTGGACGTTGCCGCCCTGGACGTTGCCTCCGTGGACGGGGCCACCCGGCACGTCGCCGTGGTTGTCGTGGCCATTCCCGTGATCGCCCTGGTCATGACCACCATGCCCCTGACCGCCATGACCGCTTGGAGACTGGGACGGCCCTGCGGGGCCTGCGGGGCCTGCCGGGCCTGCCGGGCCTGGCGCGCCGGGTGAGCCGTTGGCACCCGGCGAACCGTTGCCACCGGGAAGCCCGTTGGCACCGGGCGAACCATTCGCACCAGGCGAACCGTTGGCACCGGGTGAGCCGTTGGCGCCGGGCGAGCCATTGCCACCGGGAAGCCCGTTGGCACCGGGCGAACCATTCGCACCGGGCGAACTGTTGGCACCAGGTGAGCCATTCGCACCCGGCGAACCATTCGCACCGGGAAGCCCGTTGGCACCGGGCGAACCATTCGCACCCGGAGCTCCTGGGGCGCCGTTGGGGCCCGGGGCACCCGGAGAGCCGGGCGCGCCGGGCACGCCGGGAGCACCGTTGGGACCAGGAGCACCCGGAACTCCCGGGGCACCAGGGGCACCGTCAGGGCCGGGCACACCCGGAGCACCCGGAGCTCCTGGGGCGCCGTTGGGGCCGGGGGCACCCGGAGAGCCGGGCGCGCCGGGCACGCCGGGCACGCCGGGCACGCCGGGAGCACCGTTCGGACCAGGAGCACCCGGAACACCGGGGGCACCAGGGGCACCGTCAGGGCCGGGAGCACCCGGAGAGCCGGGCGCGCCGGGCACGCCGGGAGCACCGTTGGGACCAGGAGCACCCGGAGCCCGACATCGCGCTCGGCGGAGCCCGTCCACCCGACCGCCACCACGGCCCCTCGCCGGTCACCGTCACGGCCCTGGGCAGTACCGTTTCTTCTCTTGGCCGCGTCCAGGCTGGTGAAATGACGTATCGCTCGGGGGATGGAGTCGTTGGCCCGGGCATGAACGACCCAACGTATCCGCAAGGCGGGGTCCTCGCGGCGGCCGAAGGCAACGCCGCTACCGTGGCCGAGCGCTGCCGTCTCGCAGGTGGCCTGCTCAGAGTCACGCTCGGCGACCTGCGCGAGGAGCTCGGCTACCGAAGACTCGGCAAGTACGTCCTGGACGAGGTGGCCGACACCCTGACCGAGGAGGGGCTCGGCTGGTTTCCGGCCGGACGGCTCTCACCCCGGGAGAACGGCGAACCTCGCAAGGAGCAGGAAGTATGGGTGTTCCTCCGGGACGATGGCCTACGGTGCCAGGTCATCGACGCCATCCAGGCTCCCGAGGGCTCCGACGTCCCCACCGTCCTGAACGGGCTGCTCGCCGACCGCCCCCAAGACCTCTCCCCCGAACGGAAACTCGGCCTCATCCGCGAGATCCTCGGGCTCTGAGTCGCCGAGGCCGTGGGCACCTCTTCCGGGAGGCCCGTGCCTCCCGGAAGGACACGGCGGTTCGGCCGCCGTCGAGCGCCCCCACCGCGCCCGTCAAACGGCCACCCCACCGTCCACGGCGTCGGCCGCCACCCGGAATCCGATGTTGCCGGCCGAACTGTCCGGCGTGTTCGAGCTGCGCGCCGCCACCCGGTAGCGGTTGCAGTACGACTCGTGGCACATGTGGGAGCCCCCGCGCATCACCCGCGCCGAGCCGTCCGGCGGCCCGGCCGGGTCGTGGCCCGGCCCCGTGCGGTGGAAGCCGGGGCTGAACCAGTCGGCGCACCACTCCCAGACGTTGCCGACGGTGTTGTACAGCCCGAAGCCGTTCGGCCGGAACGCGGTCACCGGGGCGGTACCCCGGTGACCGTCCGCCGCCGTGTTCAGCGTCGGGAAGACGCCCTGCCAGATGTTGCACAGGTGCCGTCCCCCCGGCATCAGCTCGTCGCCCCACGGGTAGCGCCGCTGCTCCAGCCCGCCCCGGGCGGCGTACTCCCACTCGGCCTCGGTCGGCAGCCGGGTGCCGGACCAGGCGCAGTACGCCTGCGCGTCGTTCCACGAGACGTGGACGACGGGGTGGTTCTGACGCGTCGTGACGGAGGAGCCCGGCCCCTCCGGCGACCTCCAGGCCGCCCCGGCGACCGCCCGCCACCACGGCACGGCGGCCACCGCGGGCGAGGAGGCGGCGAGCTCCCCGGGCAGGAAGCCCTCGAAGACGTAGGAGAAGCCGAAGGTCTCTGCCTCGGTGCGGTGGCCGGTCGCCTTCACGAAGGTCGCGAACGCGGCGTTGGTCACCGTGGTCGGCGCGATCCGGAACGGGCTCAGCTCGACCGGCCGGACGGGCCCCTCGCCGTCGGCCGGGTAGCCCTCCCGGTCGTCCGTCCCCATCAGGAACCGCCCACCGGGCAGGCCGGTCAGATGCCGCGCGACACGCAGCGCCCGCGGGTCGGCGAGCGGCAGCACGGTGGCGGTGGTCCCGCCGGTGTCCGTGCCGCGTCCGGGGGTGCAGCAGGGCTTGGTGGTCGGCACGGGGTTCCTCGTTCCGGGTGGTCGGTGCGGGGCCGGCGCCCCGCACCGGGCGAACCGGGTGCGGGGCGCCGACCACCGGTGGTCGAGCGGTCGGGCGGCCCGGTCAGGCGACCCGGTCGGCGGCCAGCTGCGCCGCCAGCGCCGGGACACCGAGCGCCTGCTCCTCCTGCGGCGTCGCCTGGTACAGCAGGTTCGTCAGCTGGTACGGATCGGCCGCCAGATCGTAGTACTCGCGGAACTTCACCTCTCCGGTGCCGGACACCGTGCCGTTCGCGTCGGTGTGCAGCGCGTAGTACTCGGTGTACTGCCGGTCCTTCGCGACGTACGAGGACCAGGTGGGCGGGCCGCCCGCCGCCGTGCCCTGCTTCCACCACTCGACCAGCAGGTGGTCCCTGCTGTAGGTGCCGAGCAGCGAGTGGCCGTCCTGCGGGGTGCCGGGCGTGATGCCGGCGGCGTCGAGGATGGTCGGGGCGATGTCGATGTTGGCGACGATCCGGTTGTCGACCGTGCCCGCGCCGAGCCCACCGGCCGGCCAGGACAGGTAGAACGGCACCTCGTGGGCCGGGGAGTAGGGCACGGACTTCTTGAGCCAGCCGTGGTCGGCCCAGGTGTACCCGTTGTCACCGACGTAGATGACCAGGGTGTTGTCCAGCTGGCCGAGCGCCACCAGCTTGTCGTGGATCGCCTGGACGGCGTCGTCGACCGAGAGCAGGCTGCGCAGCTGCCGGGTCCGCAGCGCCTGGGCGTCGGCGAGCGTGGAGGTGGCGTTCTTGATGTAGCCGGGCTTGTCGCTGCGGTCGGCCTCGGGCACGGAGGGGCGGCCGTTCCACGGCGGCACCACCGTGTCGGCGTACTTGGCGGCCGGGACGTTGGGTTCGTGCGAGGCGTAGGGGGTGACGTAGGCGAACCAGGGGCGGGTGTCGGTGGCGGCCTTGTCCAGGAAGGCCAGCGTGCGGTTCTTGATGATGTTGGTGGTGTACCCGGTGAGCGTCTGGACGGTGCCGTCGATGTTCCAGTTGGCGTTGTTGAAGGCGGGCTGGAGCAGCGCCCACTCCTCGAAGTGCGGCGGGTTGTCGGCCAGCGCCCAGGAGTTGAGGTACTTGCCGAAGAGACCGGTGCGGTAGCCGGCCTGCCGGAGGTGGCGCTGCACGGTGGTGTTCTGGTCGAGACTGTGCGACGCACCGTTGTTGCGCACGCCGTGGTTGTGGGCGTAGCGGCCGGAGAACACCGACGAGCGCGACGGCGCGCAGAGCGGTGTGCTCACGTGGCCGTGGCTGAACCGGACGCCCTGGCCGGCGATCCAGTCCACGGTCTTCTGGATCGCCCACTCGGTGTGCTTGGGCTGGTCGTCGGTGACGATCAGCAGGATGTTCGGCCGGGCGGCGGCGCCGGCGGCGGCCGCGGGCCGGGCGGCGGCGAGCTGGAGTGCGGCGGGGGCCGCCGCGGTGGCCGCCACGGCGGCGGCGCCCGTGAGGAACCCCCGCCGGCCGACGGCCTGCGCCCGGCCGTCCCCGACCGGGCCGTCGGTCGAATTGCCGGTCGAATCTCCCGTGGAATCGCTCATTCGAATTCCCTCCGTGCTTTTCGGTGATCCCGGCAGGCCGCTCACGGGAAATCCCGGTTCGGCATTGCCGGAAATCGGTGCCGGGAAGCGGAACTCCGGCCCGCGACTCGTCCGCACCCGCACCCAGGAGGGCGTCCACGGGCACGGCGAGTCGCCGGCAGTCCGCCTGAAAGGAACCGGGGCGCCTCGTCTACCTGCACGAACGGTGCGAGTGCGAGCCACCCCGAGGAATCGCGACGCGGGTCGGCCGGTTCCCGTCCGCCCTTCGGGGAACCGCCGCCCGACTCACGCCGAGTGGGCTGTACAGAGGGCGCTCGCCAGCCGTCCGAAATCGACATGCCGACGAGCAGCCAGGAAATCGCCAGCTGCCATGCGAGCGACTGTAGGAGTTGCGGGGAGTCGCTGGCAATACCCGGGGAGAATTGTTGCGGCGCCATGACGGATATCGGGACCCATGTTTCCGCCGGTATCCTCCCGCCGGTCACCTCCCGCCGACGGACGGCTCTGGCGCGGCCCGTCGGCGGTCGGGCGCCCCCCTATGCTGTCCGGTCATGATCACTTCACCGGCACCCTCACCGGCACTCCCGTCGGCGCCCTCACCGGACCCGATACGGCTCGTCATCTTCGACTGCGACGGGGTCCTCGTGGACAGCGAGCGGATCGCCGCCCGCGTCCAGGTCGCGCTCGGTGCCGAACTCGGCTGGCCGCTCGCCGAGGCCGACGTGGTGGAGCGCTTCATCGGCCGCTCCCAGGCCGCGATCCACGAACAGATCGCCGCCCGGCTCGGTGAGGAGACCGCCGGAGCGTGGTGGGAGGCGTTCGTCCGGCGGCACGCCGAGGAGGTGGACGCCGGACTCACCGCCGTCGACGGCCTGCCGGAGGCGCTGGACGCGATCACCCTGCCGACCTGCGTCGCCTCCAGCGGTTCGCACGAGAAGATGGCGCACACCCTCGGCCGCACCGGGCTCCACCACCGCTTCGCCGGCCGGATCTTCAGCGCCACCGAGGTCGCCCGCGGCAAGCCGGCCCCCGACCTCTTCCTGTACGCGGCGCAGCGGATGGGCGTGCCGCCGTCAGCCTGCGTTGTCGTCGAGGACAGCGAGCCCGGCGTCCGGGCCGCCCGCGCCGCCGGCATGCGCGCCTTCGGCTACGCCGGGGGTCTCACCGCAGCCGACCGGCTGGCGGGCCCCGGGACCGTCGTCTTCGACGACATGCGGGAACTCCCCGCCCTGCTCGCCGCCGGATAGCCGTCGCGCGGCGGCCGACCCGGACAGCGGCCCCCGACCGGTGCAGCCCCCCGGCCCCGGTCCCCCCGGCCCCGGCCCACGCGCGAACGGCCGACCGGCCGCCCCCCCCTCACGGCCGTCGGCGGACCGCCCGGCACCCCGCTCGGCCCACACCGGAGCGGGGTACCGGGCGGCCGACCGGGCGGGCGCGCCCTCCGCCGCGCCCGCCCGGCACGGGATCAGCCCACCGGACCGAGCAGCCCCGGCAGTTCGACGACGGACGTCAGCACGTGCGTCGCCCCGTCGGCCCGCAGCCGCTCCTCGCCGTGGGCGCCGGTGAGCACCCCGGCCACCACGGACGCCCCGGCTCGCGCGCCGGTCAGCATGTCGTAGCCGGTGTCGCCGGCCACCGCGATCTGCCGCACGGACTCGGTCCCGGTGCGCAGCAGCGCGGTGAGCGCGAGGTCGGGGTACGGGCGGCCTCGGCCCGCCTCGGCGGGGCAGAGCGTGAGGTCGGCGATCGACTGCCAGCCGAGCGCGGTGAGGATGCGGTCCTGGGTGGCCCGGGAGAAGCCGGTGGTGAGGACCACCGTCCGCCCCTGGCCGCGGAGTTCGGCGATCGCCTCGGCCGCGCCGGGCAGTGCCGCGCAGTGACCGGCGTCGACCAGGTCGTGGTAGGCGGCCTCGAAGGCGGTGTTCGCCCGCTGGGCCTTCTCCTCCTCGCCGAACAGGTGCCGGAAGACGGAGATCTTGGACTCGCCCATGGTGGCGCGGACGTGCTCCAGCATGCGGGCGTGCTCGGGGCTGCCGGCCTCGACGCCGAGGGTGCCGGCGGCGGCCTGGAAGGCCCGCTCGACGAGGCCGTCGTCGGCCACGGTGGTGCCGGCCATGTCCAGGACGACCAGGCGGATGTCGTACGACATTTCAGTTCCTCTTACAGGTTGGCGAGTTCGGCGGTGGTTTCGGCGATGGCGGGCGAGCAGGTCATGCCCCGGCCGCCCGGGCCGGTGACCAGCCAGACGCCGTCGCGGACGCGCTCGCGGTGAACGACCCGGGTGGTGTCGACGCACTGCGCGTACACCCCGGCCCAGCGGCGCCGGACCCGGGGCAGCGGGCGGCCGAGCAGTTCCTCGGCCACGCCGACCAGGTGGTCGTACGGGTCCTCGACCACGTCGAAGCCGAACGGCTGGTCGTACTCGTGGGTGTCGCCGATGGTCAGACCGCCGTCCCGGCGCTGCACCATCAGCAGCTGCATCTTGTGCTCGGCGGCGACCGGCGGCTGCGGCTGAACGGCCTTGAGGTGCTCCAGCGCACCGCCGGCGAAGGCGGGGTAGTAGCGGAAGGAGTCGCCGTCGGCGACGGAGGTGGTGAGCGGTTCACCCAGCGGGTCGGTCTGCATCATCTGCAACCGCACCTTGCGGACGGGCAGTTCGGGGGCGAGCTCGCGGACCAGGCCGCCCAGCCAGGCGCCGGTGCAGAGCACGACGAGGTCGCCGGTGTGGGTGTCGCCGTGGTCGTCGCGGACGGCGTTCTCGCCGATGACGTCGCGGACCTCGCGCCCGGGCAGGAAGGTGTACCGGCCGGTGGCCAGCAGGGCGGCGCGCAGCGCGGGCTGGGCGGTGCGCGGCTCGACGGCGGCGTCCCGGTCGCACTGCAGGGCGCCGAGCAGCTTGCCGCGCAGGGCCGGGTTGGCGGCCCGGGCCTGTTCCGCGTCGAGCAGCCGGTAGCCGCGCGCCGCGGCGTCCGGAAGGGTCAACGCCTGCTCGGCGACGGCGAGTTCGGCCTCGGTGCGGATCGCGGTGAGCGAGCCGTTGGCCCGAAAGCCGAGGTCGGGCACCTGGCCGCCGATCCGCTCCCAGAGCTCGCGGGCACGCAGCGCGGTGTCCAGTTCCTCGCCCTGGGCCCGGCCACTGACCCAGACCAGGCCGAAGTTGCGCACCGAGGCGCCACGCGCCTCGGCCTCTCGCTCCAGGTGGACGACCTCGTGGCCGCGTTCCACGGCGTGCCAGGCGTGCATGGTGCCGAGCACGCCTGCTCCTACGACGATGACTCTCATGCGGCCAGGGTGGTGCCGCCAGGTGACCGAGGGGCGTCGGAGCGGCGGCCCGCAGATGAACCGACCGAAAAGTTGTACAGCCAACCTGGGGGAAGGGTCGCGACTCGGGCCCGAGGCCGGGGCGCGAGGCCCGGGGCACCCGCCCCGAACCACGCCCGGCCCCGCCCCGGCAGCTCGCCCGGGCGCCCCGCGCCGGGAACCCGTGCCGGGAACCCCGCTACCGTCGCACCGTCGCCCGCAGGTAGTTCCGCCGGCCGAACTTCGGCTCGTCCACCGCCGTCAGTTCCTCCACCTGGAACCGGTACAGCGCCGCCGCACCGCCCCCGGTGAGGAACTGCCGCCGGATCTCCGCGTCCTGCGCGAAGGCGGGGTACCGACCCTGGTAGGCGGCCAGCGCCGACTCGGCCTGCCGCCCCCACGCCTCCCCCGCGCTGCCGGTCAGCTGGAGGCCGCGCAGTTGCTCGCCGAAGACCGGCGGCGGCAGGAAGACGGTCGCCGCCGCCCGGGCCTCCTCGGCCAGGTGGTGGCTGTGCCGGGTGGCACGCTCGCTGACGAAGTAGAGGACGAGGTCCTCGTCGTACGCGAAGAAGGCGAGGTTGGCGTGCGGGCCGTGCTCGTGGCCGGCGGTCGCGAGCGTGAGCACCATCGCCTCGGCCAACAGCCCCTCGACCCCCTTGCCGAGCTCCTCGGCCGGCCAGTCCCCCTGGGTGATGTCGAGTCCGTACGGCATGGGCAGCACTTCCCTCCACTGGCACGCCCGGCGCCCGTGGCGCCCGGGCACGACTGAGCCGGGCGGGCGCCGCGTCCACAGGGGCCCCACGCCCGGCTCACATGCTCTCCCCGCCACCCCGGTCACACAAGGGTCGGACGGCACCCGTCCGACTCAGCCCCGCCGCATCGTCGCCGGCGGTCGGCCACCGGCCGGCGCGGGCAGCCCGGCGCCGAGGAGCGGGCGCAGCGGACCGCTCCGCACGCGGTCGACCAGCGGCGCGGCCCGGCCCGCCACCGACGCGAGCGGAAGCGCCACCAGTACGCCGACTACCGCACCGGCCAGCACGTCGTGCGGATAGTGCACGCCCACCCACACCCGGGAGGCACCCATCAGGACGGCGGCGACCCCGGCGATCCACCCGATCCGCCGGTCGGCGAACCAGAGCGCGGCGGCGGCGGCGAACGCGACCACCGTGTGGTTGCTCGGGAACGACCAGTCGCCGGGTCCGGGGCAGGACTCCAGGGTGTCGCGCACCCCGAGCTGGGCGCAGGGCCGGACCTCCTCCACCACTCCCTTGAACACCGAGTTCACCGCGTACGCGACGACCACGATCAGCGGCGAGGCGAGTACCCGCGCTATCACCACGGACCCGGCCCCCCGCGCACGCCACCACGCGGCGAGCATGAGCAGCGCGAAGAGCGCCAGGCCGAGCGCGGACCAGAGCGCGACCAGCCGGTCCAGCCAGTGCGGCGCGGCGTCGGCCCAGCCGACCACCCGGGTGTACAGGCCGCCGTCGACGCCGCTGCCGTCGTAGGCGGCCTGCGGACCGGCCGCGTACGACGCGGGCGCGGGGGCGGGGACGGTCACGGCCGCCGCCGTCGGCAGCAGGACGGTCACCGGCGGGCCCTTCCGGGGCGGAACACTTCGAGAACAAACGGGAGCATGGAGACAACTACTACCAGAACAGTGGTCCCCACCGGATACCGATCGATTCCGGGCACGCCCGGCGGGCCCCCCTCGGGCGGCCTCGCAGGTCGGCGGCCGGCCCCGTCGCGCCCTCGCCTCCGGACGCTCCGGCGGCGACCCCGCGACCGGCATCCGGACATGCGCCCCCGACGCGCCTCCGTGCGCCCGACGCGCATCCGTCACGACCGCCGCGACCGGTCCGTCACCCGCCGCGGCTCCGCCCCGCAGCGCCCCGCCGCAGCCCCGTTCCCGGCCCGCGCCGGACCCGCCGCACCCCCGCCCCACCACCCGGCACGAGACCGCGACCCGGCACCGGACCGCGCCCCGGAAGGCCGCCCGCCCGCCTCGCCTCCGGCCACGCACCACCCGCCCCCGCAGCCACACCGGACCCGACGCCCGGCGGTCATCACTCATTGGCATGTTCACTCTCATACCCCGTGGTATTCCGACTTGGCAGACCCCATCCCCAGGAACCGGCAGCGCCCGTACTCTTTCGTCAACGCGTCAATCCGGCGCGCCCTCGAACGGCGGCGAGGAGCAAACGGAGTGCGGCAGACCGGACGGCAGACCCGACGACCCGAACGTCGAACTCCGCAGACCGCTGCGGAGCTGGCCAAGGTCCACGAGCGCGCCCTCGCCGAGGCCGCCGCCCGCAGCGCCGCCCGGGACGCCGCCCCCGACGACGACCAGTCGCGCCTCGAACCCCGTCCCGAGATCGGCGACTCCTGGGCCCGCCTGCGCCGACTCGGCCTCGACCCGGACTCCGGCGCCGCCGCCGTCCACCTCGGCCCCGCCGAAATCGAACACCGCCGCCGCACCAGCGGCCTCGACCCGGTGCTCCCGGTCCTGCGCGACACGCTGCTCGAACCGGTCGGCCAGGCGCCGCTGATCCTGGCCATCGCCGACGCCGACGGCCACATCCTCTGGCAGGAGGGCGAACGCGGCCTGCGCCGCAGCGCCGACCGGATCGGCTTCCTCACCGGCGCCCGCTGGGTCGAGGAGAGTGTCGGCACCAACGGCATCGCCGCCGCGCTCCGCGCGCAGCGCCCGATGCACGTCCACTCCGCCGAGCACTACCTCCGCAGCCACCACTCCTGGACCTGCGTCGCCGCGCCCGTCCACGACCCGGGAACAGGGCGGCTGATCGGTGCAATCAACCTGAGCGGACCGGCCCACACGGTCCGCCCGTACCTCCTGCAACTGACCGCCACCGCCGCCAGACTGGCCGAGACCGAGCTGCGCGCCCGGCGGCTGGAGTCACTGCACCACCTGCGCACCCTGGCGGCCCCGCTGCTGGCCCGGGTGAACGGTCCGGCCCTGGTCGTGGACGCCGCCGGCTGGACCGCCGCCGCCGCCGGATTCCCCCCGCCCGCGCGGCTGCGGCTGCCCGCCGGCGGCTGGGGCTCGGCGGCCGTGCACTGGCTGCCGAGCCTGGGTGAGTGCGTGATCGAGCCGCTGGCCGACGGCTGGCTGGTCCGCCCGGTCCGCCCCCAGGACGACGACCCGACCGCGACCGGCGGTCCGGACGGCCGGCCCGACCAGGGGCTGCTCGCCGAGCAGGCCGAGGGCGCCCGGCTCCGGCTCGACCTGCGCCGGCCGGACCGCGCCGAGCTCTCGGTGCACGGCGCCGCCGGCAGCTGGTCCCACGGACTCAGCCCGCGCCACGCCGAACTGCTCCTCCTGCTCGCCACCGAGCGGGACGGCCACACCGCGGCCCAGCTGGCCGACGGCCTGTTCGGCGACCCGGCCCGGACGGTGACGGTCCGGGCCGAACTGTCCCGGCTCCGCCGTTACCTGGGCGGCCTGCTGGCCCACCGGCCGTACCGGTTCGCCGAGTCGGTGCTGGTCAGCGTGCTCGGCCCGGAGGACCCGTACGACCTGCTGCCGAGCTCGTCGGCACCGGCCGTACGCCGGCTCCGGACGGGGTTGGCCGACGGCACGGCCCGGCTCCCCGGCCCCCCGCCGTTACCGGGCCCGCGCGGCCCCGGCGACGCGGCCGCGCCACGAGCCCTGCCCGCACACCCGTCCCGACCCCGCGCGCCCCACGCACACCACCGGAACGCGCAGCCCGTCTCCGGACAACCGGTCTCCGTGCAGATCGTTTCCGTACAGCCCGCCTCCGCGCAGCCCGTCGGCACGCAGCCGGTCCGCTCGCAGCTCCCGGGCGCACACCTGCCCCCGCCGTCGCCCACCGGCCCGCAACCCTCGCGCGCCCAGCCTCCGGGCCCACGGCCCGTCCGGCCTCAGCCGCCCGTCAGCAGCTCGGACAGCTGGGCGTCGGTCGGCCCGTAGGCGCGCTCCGCCTCCTCCGAGACCAGCGCGTACGTGCGGTCCAGCCAGGCCCGGACCTTCGGTTTGGAGACCTCCAGCAGGGCGCTGCCGTGCGGCGATTCCAGCGCCAGGTGCAACGTCGAGCCGTGGCACGGACAGTACGCCGGCCACAGCTTGACGTCGCCCTGACCGCTCAACGAGCGCAGGCCGTCGCGCAGAAGTTCACGCGAGAACACCCAGTCGGCCTCGTCCGGCCGGCCCAGGTGGAACGTCAGCAGCACCTCGTACGGGCGGTCGGCGTCGAACCGGAACCGCGTGCGGACCTCGCCGACCACCTCCTCGCCCAACGAGATCCGCAGGGTCAGCACCTCCTCCACCGCCGCCGGAGCGGCGGTGGAGCCTGCCTCATCGCCGCCCGTGGGGGTAGCGGCGAGAGGGGCACTGGAGGGTGCTGACAGCGGGTCGGGCGGCATGACGGTCTCTCCGGGACGGCGTGGGATGGCATCAGCCTGCGCCACTGGTCACCGGGCGGCAAGGGTTGCAAGGAGGTTGCAATAATCCCTGCCCGACCGGGCAGATCCTTACCGATCCTGTCAGACGGACCGTCAACTTCCGCTATCCGAAGGGTTGTCCACGGATCGGATCGGTTCCGTCCGAGGGCTGGCCACCCCCGGGCCGCCCGCTGGTACGCTCGTCCCCCTGCCGGCGCGCGCCCGCGCGCGAGTCACCGGTGGACCCCGCACGCGCAGCCCCGGACGAGACCTCGCCGGACCGGCCGGCCAGGCGGCCGTCCGCCCGGTCCGGCAGCACCGGCGCCGCCGTCGGTACGTGGGAGAATGCGACGACCGCAACGGCGACTTCAGGGGAGGGAGGGGGCCCGGTGACTCTGTCCGAGGACACCGGTCAGGACGCGGCGTACCCGCACGACCGACACCGCGAACGCCACGGTCGGCACGGTCGGCCGAAGCCGTTCGGCGGGCGCCTCCGGCTGCCCACGCTGCGGTTCTCCGGTGCCGCGATGGCGATGTCCACCGTGGTCGGCATCAGCATCGCCACCACCTTCCTGCTCAACGAGCAGCAGGGCGTGGGCCGGCGCGCCGGGGTCGCCCGGGTCGGATCCAGCGGGCCGCCCAGTCCGGCCTCCCCCGACGCCAACGGGCCCTCCTCCGACCCGACCGCCACCGGGCCCGCGGGCCGCGCACCGGCCGTCCCTCCGCAGGCCGGCGGAACCGGCGCGCCGGGACCGGCCGCGGGAACGCACTCCCCCGGCCCGTTCGCGTCGGGCGCGCCGCGCCCCGGGAGTTCCGCGTCCGGCCGGCCGCTCGCCGAAGGCCCGGCCGCCTCGCGCGGCCCGGCCACCTCGCACGGCCTCACCGGCGAACCCTCCGCCCAGGCACTCGGCGGGAACGGTCCCGGCGGCAACGAGGCCCTGGGCGGCGATCCGAGACCCGGCCCGAGGGCCGCCGACGGCCGGCAGCCCGGCGCCGACCCGGCGGGCACCGACGGACCTCAGGCCGACGGGTACCCGGCCGCCGAGCGGCCCCCCGCCGGAGAGCCCGCCGACGGCACGTCACCGTCCGGACCGTCACCGTCGGCCCCCGCGACCTCCGTTCCGCGGCCACTCGTCCCGTCGCCGGGCGGCGCCGCGCCCCGCCCGCCCGTCGCGCCCCCGGGCCCGGGCGGCCTGACCTCCGAGGAGACCGGAGGCAGGGAAACCGGAGGCAGGGAAACCGGAGGCAGGGAGACCGGCAACGAGAACCCGACCGCCGGGACCGAGAGCGGCACCAAAACCGGCAACACCGACGCCACCGACCACACCGACCGGGCGCTCACCGGCGCCGCCCTGGTCCAGTCCCTCGGCCGCAACGGCACCCGGCACCTGCTCGCCCTGACCGTCACCGAGCCGCTCACCGCGCTGCAGACCGAGTTCCGGCTCGCCCCCGGCACCCTGGCGCCCGGTTCCGGCACCGCCTGGACCGACCTGGCGGGCGCCGTGACCACCACCCACCACGAACGCGGCGCACTCGTCTACCGCTTCACCACGCCGCCCGGCACCGACGTCCGCCCCGGCCGGTACGTCTTCGGCGTCCTCGGCAGCCGCTCCGCCGCGGCCACCGCCGCACCGGTCGCGGGACCCGCGCCGACGGCCCCCTCCGCAGCGCCCGCGCCGAGTGCCGCCCCGTGCCCGGCCACCGCGCCGGAGACCTGGAGCGCCGCCGCCTTCGGCATCCGGCACCCCCGCGCGGTCGCCGCCCTCGGCACCTTCGCACCCCCGACGGACGCACCCGGCGCCCCCGCCGGACCCTCCGCGTCCGCCGTACCGCGCCCCCGGGCCCACGCGACCGCACCGGCCCGCTGACCTGGCCCGCTGCCCCGGCCCGACCACCGGGTCGCCCGCCGGAGGACCGCCCGGCCACCGGACGGGTCGGCTCCCGTTCGGGCTCATCTCGGCCACCTCGTTCGTTACTGTGGTCGCCAGTCGGCACAGCCGTCCCGTCCCACGGGGCCGGCCCCGCACCACCGCATCCCAGGAGGAGTTCGTGTCCACGGTCCTGACCCAAGGCGGAAACGCCCCGCTGACCACCGCGCGGGTGACCGTCGAGGTCACCGCACCCAAGGCGCTGGACGTCTCGGGCCTGCTGCTGACCGATGACGGTAAGGTCCGCTCGGACGCCGACTTCGTCTTCTACAACGCCCCGAACGGGCCCGGCGTGACCCACCGTCCGGCTTCCGCCGGCGGCCCGGACGCCATCGCCATCGACACCGCCGCCGTCCCGGCCGGCATCACCAAGATCGTGGTGACCGCCAGCCCGGACGAGTCCGGCGCCACCTTCGCGGGCATCGAGCCGACCGCCACCGTCCGGGACAGCGCCACGGGCGAGGTGCTGGTCACCTTCACCCCGCCGCCGCTCGGCCGGGAGACCGCCCTGATCGTGGTCGAGGTCTACCAGCGCAACGGCGCCTGGAAGGTCCGCGCGGTCGGTCAGGGCTACGCCGACGGCCTGGCGGGCATCGCCACCGACTTCGGCGTCAGCGTCGAGGAGCCGGCCGCCCCGGCCGCCACGGCCCCCGCCGCAGCCCCGGTCGCCCCGCCCGCCGCGCCGGCCCCCGCCGCGCCGACGGCCCGGACGGTCCAGACGCCCGTCGACCCCCGGGTCGCGATGGCCTCCGCCCCACCGATGCCGCAGGGCGCCCCGCCCGTGCCGCCGGCGCCCCCGACCGCACCGTCCCTCACCAAGGTCACCCTGGACAAGGGCCGGGTCAGTCTCACCAAGGGCGGCTCGGTCTCCCTGGAGAAGAACGGCAAGCCCTTCCTCTCCTCCATCCGGATGGGCCTCGGCTGGGAGCCCGCGGGCCGCGGCCGCAACATCGACCTCGACGCGTCCTGCATCGCCTTCGACGCGAAGCGCGAGAAGCTGGACACCGCCTGGTTCATGAAGCTGGGCATCTTCAACGGCTCCATCGCCCACTCCGGCGACAACCTGACCGGCGAGGGAGGCGGCGACGACGAGTCGATCACCGTCCACCTCAACGGCCTGCCGCCGGAGGTGTGCGGCCTGGTGTTCGTCGTGAACTCCTTCTCCGGGCAGAAGTTCACCGACGTCAAGAACGCCTACTGCCGTCTGGTCGACGCGTCCTCCAACCAGGAGCTGGTCCGCTTCGACCTCACCCAGTCCGAGCCCCGCACCGGCGTGGTGATGTGCAAGCTGGTCCGCCAGTTCTCGGGCGAGTGGGTGATGACCGCGATCGGCGAGTACGTCGACGCCAAGACCGCCCGGGCGATGGTCAAGCCCGCCGCCTCGATGCTCTGACCGCACCCGCACCGGTGCCGGTACCGGCACCACCGAGGGCCCGGCCGCTCCCGCGAACAGGAGCAGCCGGGCCCGTCGGCTCCCTGCCGCGTCAACCCGTTCGCGCCCTCGGGGCGGCTACTCCTCGATCGCCCCGCCCACCTGCCGGAGGTGCCGGCGGAAGGTGTACTCCGGCTCCCGGGCACGGCGCTCCAGGTACTGGTCGAACGCGGTCTGCCGGCGCAGCGTGTCGCCCGAACGGATCCGCTCCGCCTGGACGCGCTCGGTGCGGGCGATCCCGACGGCGGTCTCCAGTACCTCGTCCACCCGCGGGCCCTGGACGAACAGCGCGCCGTCCGCGTCCGCGAACACCACGTCCCCGGCGCTCACCAGGTGCGGGCCGAAGCGGGCCGTGGTCAGCGCCTCCGGCTCCCGGGCGTCCACCCGGACCGGCCCGAGCGGCAGGCTGCCGTAGCTGAACACCGGAAGCCCGATCTCCAGCAGCTCCGGCGTGTCCCGGTGCAGCCCCCACACCACCAGCCCGGCCACCCCGGAGGCCCGCGCCTCCAGCACCGCGAGGTCACCGACGCACGCCTCGTCGACCCGCCCGCCGTTGTCGATCACCAGCACGTCCCCGGACTCCGCGGAGCCGTACGCCTCCAGGAAGACGTCGACGCTGCCGTAGTGCCGCACCGGCAGCACCCGCCCGGCGACGCGGCTCCCCGGGGCCACCGCGGCCACCCCGGCGGGCGCCACCCGCACCTCGACGCCGAGCCGCACGCACGCGTCCGCCACCAACGGCGTCGACAGCTCCGCGAACCGCTTCATCACCATGCCAACTCCTTCTTCCCGCAGCCCAGTTCACCAGCGGGAGGATCCTACGCCGCAGCCAGTCCCACACCATCGGGTGAAAGACCGTCCCGCACGGCACAACTCCTCCGACCCGCCACTGGCGTGACGCGCATCCGAAGGAGGGGCATCACGCGTGCTGTGGCGCACGAGCTACCGATCACGGGTTCCCTGTCGCAGGAGGACTTCCTCCGAGCTCCGGCCCCGGACGACGAGAACGGCCCGCACCCCTCCGCGCATCGGGGGTACGGGCCGTGTCCTCGGCGGCGGTCGTCAGCCGCGGGTCGCCATGGCACGCAGGAAGAACGTCAGGTTGGCCGGGCGCTCCGCGAGGCGGCGCATGAAGTACCCGTACCATTCCTGCCCGTACGGGAGGTACACGCGCATGGTGTTGCCCTCGCCTGCGAGGCGCAGCTGCTCCTCGGGGCGGATGCCGAAGAGCATCTGGTACTCGAACGAGTCCCGCTTGCGGCCGTTCCACTGGGCCAGCTGGCCGGCGATCTTGATCATGTTGGGGTCGTGCGAGGCGATCATCGGGTAGCCCTCGCCGGCCATCAGGACCTTGAGCGCGCGGACGTACGCGAGGTCGACCTCGTGCTTGCCCTGGAAGGCGACCGACTCGGGCTCCTTGTAGGCGCCCTTGCAGAGGCGGACCCGGGAGCCGGCGCCGGAGAACTCGCGGCAGTCGGCCTCGGTCCGGCGCAGGTAGGCCTGGAGGACGACGCCGAGCCACGGGTAGTCGGCGCGCAGCTCGCGCGCGATCGACAGGGTGGAGTCGGTGGTGGTGTGGTCCTCCATGTCGAGGGTCACCGTGGTGCCCGCGTCGGCGGCGGCCTCGCAGATGCGGCGGGCGTTCTCCAGCGCGATCTTCTCGCCGTCCACCGGGAGGAACTGGCCGACGGCCGAGAGCTTGACCGAGACCTCGGCGCCGGCGGCCAGGCCGGTGTCCTTGAGGGCCGCGAGCAGGTGCTCGTAGGCCTCGGCGGTACCGGCGGCCTGGGCCGCGTCCTGGGTGTCCTCGCCGAGGTGGTCCAGGGTGACCTTGCGGCCGGTGGCGACCAGGTCGTCGCAGGCGGTGACGGCGTCGTCGAGGGCCTCGCCGGCGACGAAGCGCTCGACTATCGCGTGGGTCGGCGGAAACTTCTCGACGACGGTGCGGACCTGCGGGGAACGGGAGGCCGCGAGGAGGGCGGAACGGAGCATCGTGACTCCTGGAACTGGTGCTTCTAAGGGTGGCAGAAAGGCGGGCGGCGGACCGGGGGGTGGGGTCCGCCGCCCGAGGGACGGCCGGTTGCGGGACCGGGCGTCAGGGGACAAGGTCCCGGGGGGAGGACGTTCAGCCCATGTGCGGGTAGCGGTAGTCCGTCGGCGGGACGAAGGTCTCCTTGACCGAACGGGTCGAGGTCCAGCGGGCCAGGTTCTGCTTGGCGCCGGCCTTGTCGTTGGTGCCCGAGGCGCGGGCGCCGCCGAACGGCTGCTGGCCGACGACCGCGCCGGTCGGCTTGTCGTTGATGTAGAAGTTGCCGGCCGCGTTGCGCAGCTTGAGCATCGCGTGCTGGACGGCCTCGCGGTCCTGGGAGATGATCGCGCCGGTCAGGGCGTAGTCCGACACCGACTCCATCTGGGTCAGCATCTCGTCGTACCGGTCGTCCTCGTAGACGTGCACGGCGAGGACCGGGCCGAAGTACTCGTCACGGAAGTACTCGCTCGCCGGGTCCTGGCAGACCAGGACGGTCGGGCGGACGAAGTAGCCGACGCTGTCGTCGTACGTGCCACCGGCCAGCACCTCGACCTGCGGGTCGGCCTGGGCGCGGTCGATCGCGGCCTTGTTCTTGGCGAACGCCCGGTCGTCGATGACGGCGGACATGAAGTTCGACAGGTCGCTGACGTCGCCCATGGTGAGGCCGTCGACCTCGTCGCGGAACTCGTCCTTCAGCTCGGCCCAGATGGACGCCGGGACGTAGGCGCGCGAGAGCGCCGAACACTTCTGGCCCTGGAACTCGAAGGCGCCGCGGGTCATCGCGGTCTTCAGGACGGCCTTGTCGGCGGACGGGTGGGCGACCAGGAAGTCCTTGCCGCCGGTCTCGCCGACGATCCGCGGGTAGGTGCGGTAGCCGGAGATGTTGGTGCCGACCTCGCGCCACAGGTGCTGGAAGGTGGCGGTGGAACCGGTGAAGTGGATGCCGGCCAGCGCCGGGTGCTTCAGCGCGACCTCGGAGACGGCCAGGCCGTCGCCGGTCACCATGTTGATGACGCCCTTGGGCAGGCCCGCCGCCTCCAGCAGCTGCATCAGCAGGTGCGCGGAGAACTGCTGGGTCGGCGACGGCTTCCAGAGCACCACGTTGCCCATCAGCGCCGGCGCGGTCGGCAGGTTGCCGGCGATGGCGGTGAAGTTGAACGGGGTGATCGCGTAGACGAAGCCCTCCAGCGGGCGGTGGTCGCTGCGGTTCCACACGCCGTCCGAGGAGATCGGCTGCTCGGCCATGATCTGCCGGGCGAAGTGCACGTTGAAGCGCAGGAAGTCGACCAGCTCGCAGGGGGTGTCGATCTCGGCCTGCTGGGCGGTCTTGGACTGGCCGAGCATGGTGGCGGCGGCCAGGGTCTCGCGCCAGGGGCCGGCCAGCAGGTCGGCGGCCCGCAGGAAGATCGCGGCGCGGGAGTCGAAGGAGAGCGCCTGCCAGGCCGGGGCAGCGGCCAGGGCAGCATCGACGGCGTCCTGCGCGTCCGCCTGGGTGGCGTTGCGCAGGGTACCGAGCCTCGCCGCGTGGTTGTGCGGCTGGACGACGTGGATCTCGGCGCCGGCGCCCATGCGGCGCTCACCGTTGATCGTCATGGTCAGCTGGACCGGCTCCTGGCCGCCCAGCTCCTTCAGCTTGGCCTCCAGACGGGCCCGTTCGGGGCTGCCCGGGGCGTAGCTGTGGACCGGCTCGTTCACCGGCGCGGGGACCTGGGTCACAGCATCCATGAGCGCACGCTCTCCTTCATGTCTTGCGGGGATGCCGGCGCGGGTCGCACGACGGCCACAGGACGAACGCTATTCCCGCACCAGGGCCCGCTTGATTGGCCGGGCGGCTAAAATCATTCGCACGGCGTTGTCCAACTGGATGAACAGCCGGCCGATCGCGCCGATCGACGCGCCGATCGACGCGCGGACCGCCGCAACGGCGAGGCGGCGGAAGGAAGGCGGACCGGTCCCCGGACGGGGCCGGCCGGTGCCCGAAGGAGGCGGACCGATGACCAGCCCGGGCATCCCGCTCCGCCAGTTGCTGATGTCGCTCGGCGAGCCGCTGGTCGAGCTCCAGGCCGCCCCGCACGGACTGGACGTCGCCGTCCGCGACGTGGCGATCCTCGACCCGGAGGACCCGCCCACCGCCGCCACCGGCGAGCTGGTGCTCGCCATCGGCGCCCGGGGCCGGGCCGCCCTCCCGGCGCTGCGTGCGGCCGGACGGGCCGGCGCCGCCGCGGTGGCCGTCAAACTGGACGCGCCCGGGCAGGCCGACGCGCTGCGCGAGGCGGCCACCGAGGCGGGCGTGGCCCTGCTCTCGGTCCGCCGGGAGACCCGCTGGGAGCACCTCGACTCGCTCGCCCGCGCGATCATCGCCGGGCCGGACACCCCGGACTCGCCGGGCACCGCCGAGCACAACGCCGGCGACCTCTTCTCGCTCGCCCAGACGGTCGCCGTCCTCACCGGTGGCATCGTCTCGATCGAGGACACCTCCAGCCGGGTGCTCGCCTACTCGCGCTCCTCCGACTCGGACGAGGTGGACGACCTGCGCCGGCTCTCCATCCTCGGCTGGCAGGGCCCCGAACCGTATCTGTCGAAACTCCGCGAGTGGGGCGTCTTCCAGCACCTGCGCACCTCGGACACGGCGATCGCGGTCGACCCGCACCCGGAGCTGGGCCTGCGCCGCCGGCTGGCGATCGGCATCCGGGCCGGCGCGCAGCCGCTCGGCACCATCTGGGTGCAGGAGGGGGCCCAGCCGCTCGCGCCGCTGGCCGAGCAGGCCCTGGTCGGCGCGGCGCGGGTGGCGGCGGCCCAGCTGGTGCGCCGACGCCGGGAGCTGTCCGCGGACGTCCGGCTGACCCGGACGCTGCTCACCGGCCTGCTGGAGGGCTCCACCGGCGCGCAGTCGCTCGCCACCCACCTGGGGCTGGACCTGCGCCGCCCGGCGACCGTGCTGGCGTACAGCGCGGGCTCCACCGAGGAGCTGACCCGGGCCGAGGTGACCGGCCTGATCTCGGTGCACACGGCGGCCCGGCACCGGACCGCGCTGCTCGCGCCGATCGAGTCCCGGGTGTACGTGCTGCTGCCGGAGCTGCCGGCCAACCTGCCGATGGCGACGGTGCGGGACTGGGCGCGGGAGGTGGTCGAGGCGGCCCGGGACCACCTGGGCGTCCCGCTGCGGGCGGCGATCGGGTCGACCGTGGAGGGCCTCGCCCAGGTGCCCGACTCCCGGGCGCAGGCGGACCGGATCCTGGACGCGATGGGCCGCGGCGGGGTGGACCTGGAGGTCGCGGCGCTGATCGACGTGCAGGCAGAGGTACTGGTCAGCGAGGTGCTGGCGCTGCTCCAGGAGCGCGGCGGCCTGCGCGACCCGCGGCTGACCGCGCTCACCGCGTACGACCGCCGGCACGGCACCCGGCTCGGCGAGTCGGTGCTGGCCTGGCTGGACGCGCTGGGCGAGGTCAGGGTCGCGGCGGACGCCCTGCACATCCACCCCAACACGCTGCGCTACCGGGTCCGCCGGGCCGAACAGCTGACCGGCATCGACCTGGCCCAGCCGCAGCAACGCCTGCTGGCCATGCTCCAGCTCCGGCTCCCGGCCGAGCCGTAGCCCGCCCGCTCCACGCCCGGCCCTGGTCCGGGCCCCCGGGGGACGCACCCGTCGGGGGACGCGACGGGGGCCCGCCGAAGCGGGCCCCCGTCACTCACCTGCGGTCGGTTCAGGCGCCGTAGCCCTGGCCGCGCTTGTGCTCGTTCAGCCGGTGCCACGGGCCGGTGATGGCCAGCTGGATGCCGGGGACCTGGATGTTGGCGAAGAGGGTCTTGCCGTCGTCCGAGAAGGTCACGCCGGTGAACTCGCTGAACTCGGGCTTGGTGGCGGTGCCGATGTTCAGGTCGTTGCGGGCGATCGGGTAGGTCAGCCCGTCCTCGGTGGCGCCGAACAGGTGGGACACGCCCTCGCCGTCCTCGGCGATCACGATGCCGCCGTACGGCGAGACGGTGATGTTGTCCGGGCCGTCGTAGTTGTCGTGGTCGCCGAAGACGTCGGTGTTGACGCCCAGCAGCACCTTCAGGGTGATGGTGCGGCGGACCGGGTTGTAGAACCAGACCTGGCCGTCGTGCTGCACCGGGCTCTCGGAGCGGGCGAAGCTGGAGACGAAGTAGAAGCCGCCGTCACCCCACCACATGCCCTCCAGCTTGCGGGCGCGGGTGACCTCGCCGTCCTTGAACTGCTTGCGGATCGAGACGGTGCGGGCGTCGCGGTCCTCGACCTTGACCCAGTCCACGCCGTAGGTGGTGCCGACCGTGGTGGCGCGGGAGAGGTCGTCGACGAACTTGCCCTGGGCGTCGAAGACCTTGAAGGCCTCCAGCAGACCGGCGTCGGCGGCCAGCTTGCGCAGCTGGTAGCGGCCGTGCTTGAAGCCGGCCGGCGGGGTCCAGCGGAACAGCAGGCCGTTCGGGTTCGAGGCGTCCTCGGTCAGGTAGACGTGGGCGCGCTTCGGGTCGACGACGACGGCCTCGTGGGCGAACCGGCCGAAGGCCTTCACCGGCTGCGGGTCGCGGTTGTAGTCGTCGTCGAACGGGTCGACCTCGAAGATGTAGCCGTGGTCCTTGGTCAGGCCGTTCTTGCCGGCCTTGTCCTCGGTCTCCTCGCCGGACAGCCAGGTGCCCCACGGGCTGACGCCACCGGCGCAGTTGGTGGAGGTACCGGCGATGCCGACCCACTGCTCGACCTTGCCGTTGGCCTTGGCGTGCACGATGGTGCAGCCGCCGGCCGCGCCCGGGTCGTAGACGTGGCCCTCGATCAGCGGGACCGGGTTCGGCCAGTTGGCACGGCCGCCGGACAGCTCGTGGTTGACGACCAGCAGGTTGCCGCCGCGCTCGTCCTCGAACGCCGCGGTGCCGTCGTGGTTGCTCGGGGTGAACTCGCCGGTGCGCAGCTTGGTGACGCCGGTCCGGTTGACGACCTTGTACTTGAAGCCCTTGGGCAGCGCGAGCAGGCCCTCCGGGTCCTGGACCAGCGGGCCGTAGCCGACGGCCACCCGCTCGGCCTCGGCGACGGCGGCGGCCGGCGCCTCGCCGCCGACCGGGGCGGCGATCGCGCCCGGCGCGCTGGCCAGCGCCTCGGCGCTGCCGGCGATCAGAACACCGGCCCCGACGACGGTGGAACGGTTGACGAAGTCCCGGCGGGACAGCGACATGGCAGTCACTCCTGAGGGGTGGCGCCGACCGGGACGGTCCCCGGTGCATGGCGTGCGAGGTGTCGAGGCTGGACGTCGACGCCCAGAGACTCCGCCCGTTCGGTGAACGCACGGTTAAGCAGATGCCTCGTCAGGGTGGTCATTTGCCGACCGTATTCGAACTCATGATCCGCCCTTCCCCGACGAACCGCAGGTCGAGCGGGCGAACGGGGGCTCAGCGACCGTTCCGGGCCACCCGCCACTGCTCCCAGGAGGCCAGCCAGAGCTGTTCGCAGAGACGGTGCTCCTCGCCCTCCCCGAGCCCCTCCTGAACCCGGTCCTCCGGCCCCCGGCCGGCGCGGCCGCGCCGGACCTGTTCCCAGGCCCGCTGCGCCGGCAGGCTCGCCACCTCGCTGGCGAACACCGTGTACCGGATCACCTCCTCGACCGCGGCGTCCCCTTCCGGCGTCCCCACCACCCAGTGGGTCAGCTGGGAGAGCCGGTTGAGCTGCTCGACCATCGCCGCCACCGCGGCCAGCGCCTCCTCCCGGGTCTCCGAGGCGAGCCGCATCTGCTGCCGCACGGCCGTCTCCCAGCGCAGCGCGCCCGCCTCCGCGCGGGCTCCGCGGGACGGCCTGGGCGCCCGTCCGGCCCGGACCCGCGCCTCGACCGCGGCGGCCTCGCTGATGCCCTGGGCGATCACCGCCCGGTGCGCCTCCAGGCCGGTGGCCAGGGCGAGTTCGCGCTCGCCCAGGGGTACCTGGCGGCCCCGCCGGACGGCCAGGTCGCGCAGCATCGCGGTCCGGCCCCGCAGGTACCGCTCCTGGTCACCGATCCGGGCCAGCTCGACGCCGCCGGGCGGCACCCCGCGGCCGCAGACGGTGACGGTCAGTCCGTCCAGCCGGAGGCGGCCGGCCCACACGGGTTCGGCCCCGCTGATCGGGCAGCAGCCGGGCAGCGCCGCACCGGACCAGAGCCCGCGCCGGTCCTCGTGCACCTCGACCGCGCGCGGCTCGCCGTCCACGGTGATCCACTCGCGCAGCGCCCGGACCCGGCCGGGGCCGTCCCCCTCGTCCACCCCGAGCTGTTCGTAGACGCGGTCGCGCTCGTCCTCGACCACGTCGTCCAGCTCGGGCAGCGGCCCGAGGCGCTCGACGCCGGGCCGGTGGGTGCGCACGGTGATGAACGGGCCGTCGGGGGAGCTCCAGTCGCCGGAGCCGACCTCGATCCAGCCCGGCCCGGCGACGGTACGGACGCCGCCGAATCCCGCGCCGGCCGTCCCCGTACCGCCGAACCGCGCACCGGACGCCTCGGTCCCGGCAGCGCCGGAGGCGGCGCCACCGGCCTCGAACGCGACCAGCACGGCCCCGCCCGGCCCGAGCAGGGGCGCGGCGCCGTACACCGGGAAGGAGGCCGAGGCGAGGGTGCGGCGGGCGAACTCCTCCTGGGCCGCCAGGCACTCCTCCAGGTCGTCACCGCGGCATCCGTCCGGCCGGTCGAACCGGTCCACCGTCCCCGCGCCGTCCCTGTGCCGGCCGTCCCGCCCGCTGCCGCTCGCCCGCGTCATCCCGCGCCGCACCTCCTGGTCCTCGCCGTGCCCCGTCGACTGCGGGCAACGATACGTGGCCCGACCTGCCGGGTCATCAGGCCCTTTGTCGCAGCGGGCCGATCGGCCCGGCAAACGGAACCGGCGGCCGGCGGCCGTGTCCGGGCGCCCGGCTGTCGGTCCCCCTTCGTACGCTGGCCGGCATGACAGCAATCACGGAATTCCCGGCCCGGATCAGCATCGTCACCCTCGGGGTCACCGACCTCGACGAGAGTGCCCGTTTCTACGAGGCGCTGGGCTGGCGCCGTTCCTCCGTCTCCAGCCCGGAGATCGTCTGGTTCCGCACCGCCGACTCGGTGCTCGGCCTCTTCCCGCACGACGAGCTGGCCGCCGACGCGGGTGTGCCGGCCGGCGGCGAGCCCTCGTTCCGGGGCGTCACCCTCGCGGTGCACCTGGAGTCGCCCGCCCAGGTGGGCGCCGCGCTGGAGCGGGCGGCGGCGGCCGGCGCGACGGTGGTCAAGCCGCCGGCGCCGACCAGCTGGGGCGGCTACTCGTGCTACTTCGAGGACCCGGACGGCCACCTCTGGGAGCTGGCCCACAACCCGTTCTTCCCGATCGCCGAAGGCGGCTCGCTGGACCTGCCGTGAGGCCGGCGACCGATCGGGCGGGCCGGGCGCCCCGCCGCCCCCGCAGCCGGGCCACCCGCCACCCGGGCGGCCCCGGGCGGCTCAGCCCTTCGACCGCGCCTTGAACGCCGCCTTGCGGGCCTCCTTGGCGACCGTCCGGTCCAGGTGCAGCTCGCCGACCGCCTCCAGCACGTCCGCCGTGTACGGGTGGTCGACCCGCCACAGCTCGCCGAAGTAGCTCGCCGGATTGCCGGTCACCGGCAGGTCCGTGATCAGCTCGCGCAGCTGCTCCGGGTCGCCGCCGGAGTCGAGCAGCTGGGCCGCGAACGCGTCGACCACCGTCCACAGCGCCATCGCCCGCTCGGGCGCGGGCACGTCGGCCGCGCCGAGCGAGACCAGCCAGGTCCGCGCCCCGCCGCCGAGCTCCGGGTCGTCCAGCACCTCCCGGACGGCCGGCTCGGCGGGCCCGCCGAGCATGGTCAGCGCCGAGTGGCAGAGCATCCGGCGCATCGGGGCGTACGCGTCGTGGCCGCGCGCCGCGGCGAGCAGCTCGCGCGCCGCCTCCACCGGATCCCGGTCGGTGATCCAGACCCGCAGTTCCTCCTCGGGCAGCACGTTGGCGGCCTCGCTGATCCCGCTGAGCAGCGCGGCCGCGTCGCCCCCGGCCAGGTCGCCGACCAGCGGCGCGTCGTAGCCGTCCTCCAGCAGCCACTGCCGGATGCCGTACTGGCCCAGCGGCGTGAGGCGGACCAGCCCGAAGCGGGCGGACTCCGCCTCGTCCAGCGGCTCCTCCGTGTCGGCCTCCGGCACCGCGGCCTCGCCCTCCTCCTCGTCGAAGAGGTCCGGGTCGATCGGCCGGTAGTCCAGCAGGCCCAGCTCGGCCAGGTCCGCGAGCATCGGGTCCAGGGCGACCATCACGTCGGTGATGTCACCGAGCAGTTCCTCGCTCGGTTCCTCGCCCTCCGGCACCACCAGGAGCGCGGCCAGCACGCCGAGCGGCACGGTCTCGCCGCCCGGCTCGGCGAAGGCCGTGGTCTCGTACAGCACCTGGAGCGCCTCGTCGAGCAGCTCGGCGGCCTCGTCGCGGGCCTCCTCGACCTCGCTGAGCCGGTCCTCGTCGTCCTCGTCCTCGTCCTCGTCCGCCGAGGTCTCCGAGCCCTCGGCGTCCTCCCCGCCCTCGTGACCGCCGTGCCCCTCGTGACCCGGCTCGGGCATCGAGTCGGCCTCGACGGCCAGCTCGCGGACGATCCCGGCGGCGGTCAGCCACAGCTCCAGAACGGTCTCCGGGTCCCCCTCCTCGGCCGGTTCCAGGTCCGGCCCGGGAACGGCGACGTGCTCGCCGGCCGCCGTGGTACCGATCTCGATCAGATCCAGGTCACAGGCCAGCGACCAGGCGCGCATCGCCTCGACCACGGCCTCCTCCGACACCTCGCCCTCCTCCGGCGCGAGGCCGAGCAGCCGGGCGGCCGGCTCCCGGTCCGGGTCGGTGAGGTCGCCGAACTCGTCCACGGTGCGGTGCGGGGCCGTCCAGCGGGCCAGCTCCAGGGCCCACCCGAACATCGGGACGGCCTTCGCCTGCGCGGCCAGCTCGGCCTCGGGCGGCAGCGTCACCGGCGGCACCAGCACGGCCGAGTCGTCCAGGTCGTCGTCGTCCAACCCGTGTGCGGCGAACGCCCCGTACAGATCCTGCAGCTCCAGGTCGGCGGGCAGCACCGCACCCTCGCCCGGCGTGCCCGCCTCCGAGGTCCCGGCGTTCTTACGACGTCGTGCGGCCATCGTTGCGCGTTCTCCCTACCCCGAGGTCAATCCGCCGGCCCCGCGGCATCACCCGCGCGTACCGGTCCATCACCTCAGCGTATAGGCCGCGCACGCCCGATGCCCGGCCTCAAGGGGCGCGCGCCGCGAGCGCGCGCCTACCCCTTATCCTTCGAATCGGTACCGCGCACACCCCGCGCGGGCCCACGGGCAACGAAGCCCGCTTCAGCTCACCCGCTCCACCAGGGAGCCCCGCACCGAGGCCACCACCACAGCGCCCAGGACGGGCGCGCCGGCATACCCCGCCGACCCCGGTGGTGCCCGGCCACAGGAGACCCCTGCCATGGCGGACCTCTCCCCCGCCGGCTCCGGCCTGCGCACCGCGCAGCTCGACGGACGCCGACTGTCGGAGGCCCTGCTTCCCCTGGAGCTCGCGCCCCGCGCCCAGCTCCGGCTCGCCGCGATCAGCCGCTGGAACGCGCTGCGCGGTGTCCGCGTCGGCCTCGTCGCCGCCGCCCTCCTCTTCATGCTGATCGGCGCCAACCTGGCCACCCCGATCTACCCGCTGCTCCAACAGCGGCTGTCCCTGACCGCGCTGGACACCACCGTCCTGTTCACGATCTACGTGTTCGCGCTGGTCCCGGTGCTGGCCGCGGTCGGCCACTGGTCGGACCACCTCGGCCGGCGGGCGCTGATCCTGCCCGCCGTGGCCCTGGCCGCCGCCGGGGACGTCGTCTTCGCCACCTCCGGCAGCTTCTGGCAGCTCGCCGCCGGCCGCGCCGTCCAGGGCGTCGCGGTGGGCCTGTCCACCGGCGCCGCCGGGGCCGCCCTCGGGGACCTGCTGCCCGACCACCCCACCCTGGCCGCCAAGCTCACCCTCGCCTGTTCCGCGGGCGGTGTGGCGCTCGGCCCGGTGGTCGGCGCCCTGCTGGCCGGCGGCTCCGACCCGCTGCTGACCCCGTTCCTGCTGCACGCGATCGCCCTGCTGGCGCTCTGCGTGCCGCTCGCGCTGGTCCACCCCCGGATGCCCGGCCGCAACCGCCCGCCGGCCTCCCCGCCCCGCATCACGACCCCGGCCCACCTGCGTCCGCAGCGCCTGGCCCTGCCGATCACCGGCCGCCGCGAGTTCCTGCTGGCCTCCTCGGCCGGCTTCATCTCCTACGCGGTCTTCGGCGTCTACCTCAGCCTGGCCCCGGCCTTCTCCGCCAAGCTGCTGCACACCGACTCCCGCCTGACCGGCGCCGTCGTCGCGGCCCTGCTGCTCGGTTCCTCGGCCGCCGCCCAGCTGCTCGTCCCGCCGACCGCCGACCGCCTGGTCATCGCCCTCGGCATGACCGGCCTGGCCACCGGCCTCGGCCTGGTCGTCACCGCCCAGTACACCGGCACCCCGGCCCTGCTGTTCATCGGCAGCGTCCTCGGCGGCGCCTGCCAGGGGATCGCGTTCCGCTCGCTCTTCACCGGCGCCGTCGCCGCGATGAACCCGGAGCGCCGGGGCTCCGAGCTCTCCTCCCTCTGGGTGATCGTGTACCTCGGCTCGTCCCTCCCCATCGTCGCCGTCGGCGCCCTCGTCCAGACCTACGGCCTCCTCCCCGCCACCAGCGGCTTCGTCCTCCTCGCCGCAGCCCTCTGCGCCGCCCTGGCCGTCGCCGTCGCCCGCCGGCCCAGGCACGCCTGACCACGGGAAACGCCGCTGCCCGGGACGGAGGATCCGTCCCGGGCAGCGGCGTTCGGCCGCGTCCGCCGGCAGACGCACCACTGCCGCGCGATCACTCCCCCGAAGGGGAGGTTCGCGCGGCAGTGGATCGGCGGAAGATCCGACCGTCAGACGTTGAAGCCGAGGGCGCGGAGCTGGTCGCGGCCGTCGTCGGTGATCTTGTCGGGGCCCCACGGCGGCATCCAGACCCAGTTGATGCGCAGGTCCTGGACGAGGCCGTCGGTGGCGGTCCTGGCCTGGTCCTCGATGACGTCGGTCAGCGGGCAGGCCGCCGAGGTGAGCGTCATGTCGATGGTGGCCACGTCGGACTCGTCGATGTGGATGCCGTAGATCAGGCCCAGGTTGACGACGTCGATGCCCAGTTCCGGGTCGACGACGTCCATCAGGGCCTCGGTCAGGTCCTCGACGGAGACGGTTCCGGCGGTGGTGCCGACGATGACGGTCGGACCCTCTTCGGCGGAAGCGGAAGGGGTCGGCGTCTCGGTGTCACTCATGTGTCTGTCCTCCTCTTCTGCTTCAGTCGTTGACGGCGGGGTGCTCGGCCAGGGCCTTGGCGGTGGCGTCCTTCCAGGCCATCCAGCTGAGCAGCGCGCACTTCACCCGGGCCGGGTACTTGGAGACGCCGGCGAACGCGACCGCGTCCTCCAGCACCTCCTCGTCGCCCTCGCCCTGGCCCTTGCTCTGCATCAGCGCCAGGAAGGCCTCCTGGACCGCCTGCGCCTCGCCGACGGTCTTGCCCACCACCAGGTCGTTCAGCACCGAGGCGCTGGCCTGGCTGATCGAGCAGCCCTGGGACTCGTACGAGACGTCGGCGACCGTGCCGCCGTCGAGCCGCACCCGCAGGGTGATCTCGTCCCCGCAGGTGGGGTTGACGTGGTGCACCTCGGCGTCACCGTCGCGCAGCCCCTTGCCGTGGGGGTTGCGGTAGTGGTCCAGGATGATGTCCTGGTACATCGAGTCGAGCTTCATGTTCGCGTGCCCCGTCCCGTCAGCCGAAGAAGTTCCGGACGTGGTGGAGGCCGTCGATCAGGGCATCGACCTCGCCCGGCGTCGAGTACAGGTAGAACGACGCCCGCGTGGTCGCCGGAATTCCGTACCGCAGGCAGACCGGCCGCGCGCAGTGGTGGCCGACGCGCACCGCGATGCCCTGCTCGTCGAGCACCTGGCCCACGTCGTGCGGGTGGATGTCGCCCAGCGTGAACGAGATCGCGGCGCCGCGGTCGACGGCCGTGCGCGGGCCGATGATCCGCAGGTCCGGGACCTCCAGCAGCCGCTCGACCGCGTACTCGGTGATCGCGTGCTCGTGGGCGGCGATCCTCTCCATGCCGATGTTCGTCAGGTAGTCGACGGCAGCGCCGAGCCCGACCGCCTGGGCGATCGGCGGGGTACCGGCCTCGAACTTGTGCGGCGCCGGGGCGTAGGTGGACGAGCCCATGGTGACGGTCTCGATCATCTCGCCGCCACCGAGGAACGGCGGGAGGTCCTCCAGCAGCTCCTGGCGGCCCCAGAGCACGCCGATGCCGGTCGGGCCGAGCATCTTGTGGCCGGTGAAGGCGACGAAGTCGGCCTCCAGCGCCTGCACGTCCAGCACCATGTGCGGCGCGGCCTGCGAGGCGTCGATGACGACCAGCGCGCCGACCGACTGGGCCTTGCGGACGATGGCCTCGACCGGGTTGACCGTGCCGAGCAGGTTGGAGACCAGGGTCACGGAGACGACCTTGGTCCGCTCGGTGATCAGCTCGTCGATGTTCGACAGGTCGAGTCGGCCCTCGTCGGTCAGCCCGAACCACTTCAGCTTCGCGCCGCTGCGCTGCGCGAGCAGCTGCCACGGGACGATGTTGGAGTGGTGCTCCATCTCCGTGATGACGATCTCGGAGTCCGCGTCGACCCGGTAGGGCTCCTCCGCCCAGGCCAGCATGTTGGCGACCAGGTTGAGCGACTCGGAGGCGTTCTTGGTGAATATCACCTCGTTGCGGCTCGGCGCGTTGATGAACGCCGCGACCTTGTCACGGGAGCCCTCGTACAGCGCCGTGGCCTCCTCGGCGAGCACGTGCACGCCGCGGTGGACGTTGGCGTTGTGCCGCTCGTAGTAGGTGTTCAGCGCGTCGAGCACCTGGCGGGGCTTCTGCGAGGTGGCGGCGTTGTCGAGGTAGACCAGCGGCTTGCCGTCGTGCAGCAGGCGCTGCAGGACGGGGAAGTCCTTGCGGATCGCGTCGGTGTCGAGCAGGCCCGACAGGACCCTCGACTCGTGCGTATGGGTCACTCGGAAGCGCCGCCCTTCACGTAGGACTCGTAGCCCTCCGCCTCCAGCTTGTCGGCCAGCTCGGCACCGCCGGACTCGACGATGCGGCCGGCCGCGAAAACGTGGACGTAGTCGGGCTTGATGTACCGCAGGATGCGGGTGTAGTGGGTGACCAGCAGGGTGCCGACCTCGCCGGTCGAGCGGACCCGGTTGATGCCCTCGGAGACGACCCGCAGCGCGTCGACGTCGAGACCGGAGTCGGTCTCGTCGAGGATCGCGATCTTCGGCTTGAGGAGTTCCAGCTGGAGGATCTCGTGGCGCTTCTTCTCGCCGCCGGAGAAGCCCTCGTTGACGTTGCGCTCGGCGAAGGCCGGGTCCATCTGGAGGCCGGCCATCGCCTCCTTGACCTCCTTCACCCAGAGGCGCAGCTTGGGAGCCTCGCCGCGGACGGCGGTGGCGGCGGTGCGCAGGAAGTTGGAGACCGAGACGCCGGGGACCTCGACCGGGTACTGCATGGCCAGGAAGACGCCGGCCCGGGCGCGCTCGTCGACGGACATCTCCAGGACGTCCTCGCCGTCGAGCAGCACGGTGCCGCTGGTGACGGTGTACTTCGGGTGGCCCGCGAGGGAGTAGGCGAGGGTGGACTTGCCGGAGCCGTTCGGACCCATGATGGCGTGGGTCTCGCCCTGCTTCACGGTCAGGTCGACGCCCTTGAGGATCTCGCGGGGACCGTTCTCGGTCTCGACGGAGACGTGCAGGTCGCGGATTTCAAGCGTTGCCATGGGTACTCAGGACTCCTGGTTGACGGAGACGAGCACATCGTCCCCTTCGATCTTTACGGGGTAGACAGCGACCGGCTTGGTGGCGGGCAGCCCGGAGGGCTTGCCGGTGCGCAGGTCGAAGCTGGAACCGTGCAGCCAGCATTCGATCATGCAGTCCTCGACCTCGCCCTCGGAGAGCGCGACGTTCGCGTGCGAGCAGATGTCGTTGATCGCGAACACCCCCTCGTCGGTGCGGACGACGGCGACCGGGACGCCGTTGAGGTCGACGCGCTTGGGCTCGTCCTCAGCCAGCTCGCTCAGCGCGCAGGCGCGAAGGAAGCTCATCGGGTCAGACCGCCGATTCCAGCTCGGCCTCGATCTTCTCCATCAGCTGGTCCTGGATGTCGGCGACGCCGATCTGCTGGACCAGTTCGGCGAAGAAGCCGCGCACCACCAGGCGGCGGGCCTCGTCGGCCGGGATGCCGCGGGCCTGCAGGTAGAAGAGCTGCTCGTCGTCGAAGCGGCCGGTGGCGGAGGCGTGGCCGGCGCCGACGATCTCGCCGGTCTCGATCTCCAGGTTGGGGATCGAGTCGACCCGGGCACCGTCGGTGAGCACCAGGTTGCGGTTGAGCTCGTAGGTGTCGGTGCCCTCGGCGGCGGCGCGGATCACCACGTCGCCGACCCAGACGGCGTGCGCGTCCTTGCCCTGCAGCGCGCCCTTGTAGACCACGTTGGAGCGGCAGTGCGGGGTGTCGTGGTCGATGACCAGACGGTGCTCCAGGTGCTGGCCGGCGTCGGCGAAGTAGAGGCCGAACAGCTCGGCCTCGCCACCGGGCGCGGCGTAGGAGACGCGCGGGTGGATCCGGACCACGTCGCCGCCGAAGGTGACGACGACGGACTTCAGCGACGCGTCGCGGCCGACCAGCGCGGTCTGCTGCGCGACGTGGACCGCGTCGCGGTCCCAGTCCTGGACGGAGACGAAGGTGAGCTTGGCGCCGTCGCCGAGCAGCAGCTCGACGTTGGCGGCGCGGGTGCCGGTGCCGGTGTGGTTGATCACCACGACGGCCTCGGCGAACGGCTTGACGTCGATCACGACGTGGGCGAAGCGGCTGCCGCCCTCGCCGTGCACGTCGATCTTGACCGGCTCGGTGAGCACCGTCTCCTTGGGGACGGTGACGACGAGCGCCTGCTGGAAGGCGCTGAACGCCTGCGCGGCGACCCGGTCGACCGGCTTGCCGGCCTTGCCGAGGCGGGCGTCGCCGCGGCCGACCGTCTCGGCGGTGACGCCGTCCGGCAGGCTCAGTTCGACCTTGTCCTCGCCCTGGGCGCCCTCGGCGGCGGTGCCGTCGTGCAGGCCGGCGAGGCGGTGCAGCGGGGTGAACCGCCAGTCCTCCTCGCGGCCGGTCGGCACCGGGAAGTCCGCCACGTCGAAGGACGGCTTGACCGTGACGCGGGCGTCGATCGGCTGCTGGACGGTGGCGCGGCCGGTGCCGGGGCCGGCGAGCTGCGCGCCCGCGCCGGCCGTACCGACCTCGATCGAACCGGCGGTGGTGGAGCCGGTGGGGGTGTTGACGTCAGCCATGGCTGTTCGTTGTGCTCTCTTCCTCAAAGTGTCGATGGACGGCGGGGCGGCCGGCGGATCAGCCGACGGAGCCCTCCATCTGCAGCTCGATCAGCCGGTTCAGCTCCAGCGCGTACTCCATCGGCAGCTCGCGCGCGATCGGCTCGACGAAGCCGCGGACGATCATCGCCATGGCCTCGAACTCGGTCATGCCGCGGCTCATCAGGTAGAAGAGCTGGTCCTCGCTGACCTTGGAGACGGTCGCCTCGTGGCCCATGGAGACGTCGTCCTCGCGGACGTCGACGTAGGGGTAGGTGTCCGAGCGGGAGATGGTGTCGACCAGCAGCGCGTCGCAGAGCACGTTGGACTTGGCGCCCTTGGAGCCCTCGCCGATCTCGATCAGACCGCGGTAGGAGGTGCGGCCGCCGCCTCGCGCCACCGACTTGGAGACGATGTTGGAGGAGGTGTTCGGCGCCATGTGGACCATCTTGGCGCCGGCGTCCTGGTGCTGGCCCTCGCCCGCGAAGGCGATCGACAGGGTCTCGCCCTTGGCGTGCTCGCCCATCAGGTAGACGGCCGGGTACTTCATGGTGACCTTGGAGCCGATGTTGCCGTCGACCCACTCCATGGTCGCGCCCTCGTACGCCACGGCGCGCTTGGTGACCAGGTTGTAGACGTTGTTCGACCAGTTCTGGATGGTCGTGTAGCGGCAGCGGCCGCCCTTCTTGACGATGATCTCCACGACCGCGGAGTGCAGCGAGTCGGAGGAGTAGATCGGGGCGGTGCAGCCCTCGACGTAGTGGACGTAGGCGTCCTCGTCGACGATGATCAGCGTCCGCTCGAACTGGCCCATGTTCTCGGTGTTGATCCGGAAGTAGGCCTGGAGCGGGATGTCGACGTGGACACCCTTCGGCACGTAGATGAAGGAGCCGCCCGACCAGACCGCCGTGTTCAGCGCGGCGAACTTGTTGTCGCCGGCCGGGATGACGGTGCCGAAGTACTCCTTGAAGACCTCCGGGTGCTCGCGCAGCGCCGTGTCGGTGTCGAGGAAGATGACACCCTGCTCCTCCAGGTCCTCGCGGATCTGGTGGTAGACGACCTCGGACTCGTACTGCGCGGCGACACCGGCGACCAGGCGCTGCTTCTCCGCCTCCGGGATGCCGAGCCGGTCGTACGTCGCCTTGATGTCGGCGGGCAGGTCCTCCCAGGACGCAGCCTGCTTCTCGGTGGAGCGGACGAAGTACTTGATGTTGTCGAAGTCGATGCCGGTCAGGTCGGAGCCCCAGGTCGGCATGGGCTTCTTGCCGAACAGCTTGAGGCCCTTGAGCCGCAGGTTCAGCATCCACTCGGACTCGTTCTTCTTCGCGGAGATGTCGCGGACGACCTCCTCGCTGAGCCCGCGCTTGGCCTCGGCACCCGCGGTGTCCGGGTCGGCCCAGCCGTACTCGTAGGTGCCCAGGCCTTCGAGCTCCGGGTGCGAAACGGTGTCAGTCATGCGAGCTTCCTAACGCGCGGACGCTGAATCATCGGTGGACGTACCGGCAGTCGGCGCGGCATCGGTACCCCGGCCGGCGACAGTGCGCAGGGCGGGCGACGATGCGGCACCGGGTGCCGGCACATAGGTGGTGCAGACCCCGTCGCCGTGGGCGATGGTGGCCAGTCGTTGCACATGGGTGCCCAGCAGTTGGGAGAAGACCTCGGTCTCCGCCTCGCAGAGCTGCGGGAACTGCTCGGCGATGTGCGCGACCGGGCAGTGGTGCTGGCAGAGCTGGGCGCCCGCCGGGGCCTGCGCCGCAGCGGACGGAACCCGCCGCACCGTGGCAGCGTACCCGTCGGCGCTCAGCGCCTGGGCGAGGGCCTCGGTGCGCTCCTCGGCCTTGGCGGACCGGACGGTCTCCAGGTACTTCTCGGCCTGCCGCCCGAACCGGGCGCGGGCGAAGGCGGCGACCGCCTCCTCGCCCACCGCTCCGCCGCCGACGGCGTCGGAGATCCAGTGCAGGGCGTCGGCGGCGAGCTGGTCGTACGCCTGGTAGAAGGCGTCCCGGCCGCCGTCAGTGAGGGCGAAGACCTTGGCGGGACGGCCCCGGCCACGGCTGCCGTACACCCGCTGTTCGCGGGCGTCGACAAGGCCGGCGGCGGTGAGCCCGTCCAGGTGACGGCGGACGGCGGCGGTGGTCAGACCGAGCCGGTTCGCCAGATCGGTGGCGGAGGAGGGACCGTGGTCGAGGATCGACCGGGCGACCCGGTCCCGGGTGGCCCGGTGGCCGTCCAGGAGCACCTCGGCCGCCGTCGCGGGCACGGCGCAGCCGGGGGCCGACTCGGCCTCCGGCTGTACGGGGTGCTCGCGCATGTTTTTCACAACACCAGTGTTGCGTAATTCCTTCCGGCAGGACAAGCCGTGACCCAGACCTCATCCGTGGCATCTGTCACGCAGGTAAGCCTTACCTGACCTGCGGAAACGATCACCGGAGGTTCCGCTTCGCCGGTCACCGGGACGACTCCGGGCCCGGGCCGGGGGGTCCGCACAAGCGGAATCCAATCCTCCGCCATGCCCTTCTCGCCCCGTCCACCGACCCCGGCCCGCTTCGAGCCGCGCTCCCGCGCGGGCTCCGCCGGGGCTCGCGTGCGGGCTCCCGTACGGCCGCCGTGTTCGGTCCTCTTAGACTCGCCGGTATGCATTCCGATCCCGCGGTCCAGATCACCGGGCTGGTCAAGCGCTACGGCGAGAAGACCGCGGTGGACGGTCTCGACCTCACCCTCGCGCGCGGCGCCGTCACCGCCGTCCTCGGCCCCAACGGCGCCGGCAAGACCACCACCATCGAGACCTGCGAGGGCTACCGCCGCCCCGACGCCGGCACCGTCCGCGTCCTCGGCCTCGACCCGGTCGCCCAGGGCGCGGCGCTGCGCCCCCGGATCGGAGTGATGCTGCAGTCCGGCGGCGTGTACGCGGGCGCACGCGCCGTCGAAATGCTCCGGCACACCGCCAAGCTGCACGCACACCCCCTGGACGTCGACGCGCTGGTCGAACGGCTCGGTCTCGGCTCCTGCGGCCGCACCACCTACCGCCGGCTCTCCGGCGGACAGCAGCAGCGGCTCGCCCTCGCCATGGCCGTGGTCGGCCGCCCCGAGCTGGTCTTCCTGGACGAGCCCACCGCCGGCCTCGACCCGCAGGCCCGCCGCGCCACCTGGGACCTCGTCCGCGACCTGCGCCGGGACGGCGTCACCGTCGTGGTCACCACCCACCACATGGACGAGGCCGAACAACTCGCCGACCGGGTCGCGATCGTCGACCGCGGCAGGGTGATCGCCGAAGGCACCCCGGAGGAACTGCGCCGGGACGGCGCCGAAGGCGGCCTGAGCTTCGACGGCCCGCCCGGACTCGACCTCACCACCCTGCTCAAGGAGCTGCCCGACGGCTCCACCGCCGCCGAGACGACGCCCGGCAGCTACCGCATCGAGGCGCCCGTCGACCCGCAGCTCCTGGCCACCGTCACCGGCTGGTGCGCGGCCTGCGGCATCCTGCCCGAGCGGCTCGCCGTACAGCGCCGCAGCCTCGAAGACGTCTTCCTCGACCTGACCGGACGGGACCTCCGCTCGTGACCACCTACTCCCCCCGGCCCGGTGCCGCCCCCGTCGGCCGGATGCTGCTCGCCCAGACGGCGTTCGAGACGAAGATGCTGCTGCGCAACGGCGAACAGCTGCTGCTCACCGTGATCATCCCCACGGTGCTGCTGGTCCTCTTCTCGGCGGTCGACATCGTCGCCGTCGAGGGCCCCGGCAAGCGCGTCGACTTCCTGGCACCCGGCCTGCTCGCGCTGGCCGTGATGTCCACCGCGTTCACCGGGCAGGCCATCGCCACCGGGTTCGAGCGCCGGTACGGCGTGCTGAAGCGGCTCGGCGCCAGCCCGCTGCCGCGCTGGGCGCTGCTCACCGCCAAGACCGGCTGCGTCCTGGTCACCGAGGCGCTCCAGGTGGCGCTGCTGACGGTGATCGCGCTCGCACTCGGCTGGTCCCCGCAGGGCAACCCCCTCACCGTGGCCGCCCTCCTGGTCCTCGGCACCGCGGCCTTCTCCGGACTCGGCCTGCTGATGGCCGGAACGCTGAAGGCGGAGGCGACGCTGGCGGCGGCCAACCTGGTGTTCATCCTGCTGCTGCTCGCGGGCGGGGTGATCGTGCCGCTGTCGAAGTTCCCGGCGGCCGTGCAGTCCGTCCTGGAGCTGCTCCCGATCGCCGCCCTCTCCGACGGCCTGCGGTCCGTCCTCCAGACCGGCGCGGGCGTGCCCTGGTCCGACCTCGGCATCCTCGCCGGCTGGTCGGTGCTCGCCCTGACCGCCGCCGCCCGCTTCTTCCGCTGGGAGTAACCCCTCCGACTCCCGGGCACACACCACCCCCGAGCGTCAGGACGGCGGCGGCGTCCCCTTCGGCCAGACGCAGGGCGTGCTGACGTTGAGCGAGAGATTGCGGCTGCTGTCCGACACTCCGTCGAGGACCGCCACGAACTTGTCCTTGGGATTCTTCAGCTTCACCCAGTCAAGAGTGGCTTCCGGAGCCATCTCGAATCCCTTCCCCATCAGAAGAGTGCGGAACGCGGCGGCGGCCTCCGTCCTGCTCTCCGCAGGAACGTTTCCGAAGCCGTACCCGCGCGAGGTCTCCTTCCTTCCGTGCGGGCCCACGTCGTTGTGATCACACTCCATGTCGCTGAAGTCGCTGATGGTGCTCGCCAGAGGCTCGACCGGCAGCTTCGCCTGGATTTCCGCGAGGTAGGCATCGACCTGAGCCTTCGCCTGTTCCAGCGTGATCGTGGACTTCCTCCGCTCCGACACGGTTTCCACCCCGCAGGAGCTCAGAGCCAGCACCGCAACGGCCAGTGCTGCCGTCAGGGTCGTCCGACCGGCCCGTGGCGATTCTCCGTCGGCACGCCCGGTAACCCTCATGAGTTCCACTTCCCTGCGATGATCTCCCCCATGGCCCGGAGCGAGCTTGAGTTTTCGTTCCAGTAGTCGGAGTGGCCCGTCTCCGGGCTGGTCGGGACGGTCCGCGCACCGAAGTCGGGAATCATCGGGTCCCGCCCGTGGATCAGGTGGTGGTCGGGGTTCTGGATGATTCCGTACCAGGTACCGACGTTGTTACCGCCGTTGCTCGCCAGCTTGTCGGCGGTCTGGGGAAATGCCATGTCGATGTTGTCGATGTCACCCTTCGCGACAAAGACACGCGACGGGTCGACTCCGAGATCGCCGGCGCGTTCGACGCCGGCGCCGGGGCTGGCGATCAGGACGACGTTGTCCACCGGAAGACCCTTGTCTCGCATCGTGTATCCGACAGTCGTGGTTCCGTAGCTGTGGGCGAGGATCGTGTTGTTCGACGGCACCCCCTCGTGCGTGGTGCGAAGGCCGGCTTCGAAGCTGTGCAGGCTGTTCGCCGCATTCTTCGCGTAGCTGTCGTGGGTCGCGTCCGGGACGATCGACTGCGGCGCGTCATAGCCGACCCAGGTGATCGACGAGGTGGTCTTCGGGTTGTGCGGATTCTGGGCTGCGCTCGCCGAGGCGACCATCCGGTCCGACCGCTCGATGTCGCTGTCGATGCTGCCGAGCCGGGCCCCGGTGCCGGGGACGTACGTCGAGACGTTGTCGGCGGTGTCGGGGTTGTTGACCGCGACGATGGCGTGGCCGTTGCCCTTGGTGTCGAAGCCGAGCAGATAGGTGGGCGGATGCTTGTCGTCGACCTTGGTCATCAGCCGCTTCTCGATGGCGTTCACACCGATGACCTGCTCCTGGAGGAGGGCCCTCCTCCGCTCCCACTCGTCGTGCGCCGGGTTCGAGACGGCGCCGTTCATGCCCGCGACCTTCGCGGGCGGTTCGGGGCCCAGGTGGTCGAGCTGGGCTTGGAGGTCCAGCTTCGCCTGCTGGAGGGTGAGGCGGTTGGCCCCGTCACGCGCGACGGCCGGGATGCCGTCGAGGTTGCCGATCCGGTCGGGGTGGTCGTGGACGAACCTCTGCTGCTGAGCCGGTGTGAGGCCGCTCCACCACTGCTTGACGCTGTTCGGGTCGGTGCCCGCGACGGGTATCTGCTCGCGGGCGGTCTCGGCAGCCAGGTCCTGCGCCACGGTGGCGGCGTTCAGTCCCGTGCCGTTGCTCGCGTTGGTCGCCAGGTGGTTGAGCCTCGCACTGATCTCCTGGTCGGCGTGGGCCGCCTCGTTGAGTGCGGCGGTGATCCGGTTGCTGATGGCGACCGCGGTCGTCTCCGCGCCCGAGCCCGCGAAGCCCGGCGAGGCAGGCTCGTTGTCCCACGTGATGCGTCCGTCGGGCGCCACGTCGAGCTTCGCGTTCCTGGCGTCGTCGAGGGCGCTGATCAGATGGGACTGGGCCAGCGCGAACTGTTCGACGGCGTTGGCCAGGGCCTTGCTGACGAACGTGAGTTCCTGGCGGGCGGCCCGGAGTTGACCGCCCAGGTCCTTGACGCGGCCCTGGGCCACGGCGGAGGTGGGTCCGGTCCAGTGCGAAGCGCCAAGCCGGTCGGCGACCTCGTGCTGCCAGGCTTCCACGTGCTGTCCGAAGGCCGTGGCCAGGGCGTCGAAGGCGTTCTTCGCGGTGGTGATGTTGTTGAGGTTGGCGTTGTAGAGGCCGGCGATGTCCATCGGCTACCGGGACTTCCGCTCTGCGGCGGCACGCGCCGTGGCGGTGGCGGGGCTCTCGCCCGCCAGGACCGTCCCGAACGGATCGGCCTCCGGCGTCGGTGCGGCGCCGCCCGCCGCGCCGCGGAGGTGCGCGTAGACGCTCTGCTCCCCCTGCTGGTAGTGGGCCGCCGTCTTGACGAGCTTGGAGCCGACGTCCGACATGTCACCGGAGAGCTTGTCCAGCAGCGTCCTCCAGTTCGTGCCGCAGGTGCGTATCGCGGTTGCCGTGAGCCAGCCCTGGAGCGTCGCGGCGGCCCTGTCGCTCGGTGCGACGATCCTCGCCGTCTCTCCCGGCACCTGACCCGCTATGTGCTGGGCGCTCTGCCCGCAGCCGGCCAACGCCGCCGGATTGACCTTGAACTCGGAAGCGAGATCGGGATTCGGCACGGTTCCCCCCTGTGCGTCGTCTCAGCGTCGTGATGCCGGAAGTCTGCCGGACCCGGCCCGGTGGCGTGAATGAGTACTCGTACTCAATTACCCCTCGGTGTCCGGCCGTTCCTCCTCCGCGCCGCACTTCGCGACGCGGCACGGCCGCGCTGCCCGCACAGGAGGTCGGCCCGTCGACTTCCTGTGCGGGCGGCACCTCCACCGGCCCGGGCCCACGACGGCGCCGGCCCCTCGACTCGGACGAGTCGAGGGGCCGGCGCCGGCCGGAACCGAGCGGTGGGCGTCAGCTCTCGTCGCTGCTGCGGCGGCGACGGGCGAGGAAGACGAGGGCCCCGCCGAGGACCACGACACCGCCGCCCGCGGCCGCGATCACCGGGGTCGCGTCGCTGCTACCGGTGGAGGCCAACACCGGGGCGACCGGCGTCGAGGTGGCCGTCGGGACCGGGGTGGGCGTGCGGGTCGGCGTCGGGGTGGGAGTCGGGGTGGGTGTCCGCGTGGGGGTGGGGGTCGCCGTCCGGCTGGGAGTCGGCGTGGGAGTCGGCGTCGGCGTGGGAGTCGGCGTAGGAGTCGGCGTCGGCGTCGGGGTGGGAGTCGGGGTGGGAGTCGGGGTGGGCGTGGGAGTCGGGGTGGGCGTGGGAGTCGGCGTCGGAGTCGGGGTCGCGCAGACCTCGATCGTCTTCGTCTCCGTCTTGTTCCAGTCGTTGTTCTTCGGGTCCTCGGTGGTGGTCACCACGAAGGTGGCGCTGATCGGCGCGTTGTGCGCCTTCACCGGGAACGTCTGGTGGAACTCCTTGCCGAACTCCTTCTGGTCCAGCACCTTCTCACCGTCGACGGTGAGGCTGACGGCGTTCTTCACGCCGGCCTTGTCGCTGTAGTTGACCAGGTCGATCACGATCTTGTCGCAGGTGACCTTCCAGGCCGGCGTGTGCGCCGAGGCGCCGGTGGCCAGGGCCACGGGCAGCAGGACTGCGGTGACCGCCGCCCCCGCGAGTGCCGCGCTACTGATGCCTATCTGCCGCCGCTGTCGCGCCATTTCGTTGTCCCCTCCGGACGGTCTTCTGCAGCAGGCGAATCGAGTGGATCAGCGGTGGCCCGCTACGGCTGTCCGGGGGACTCTACCGGCACCCCCGTGTCCCTCTACACCCCACCGCACGACCGGATTTCGCCTGTCCGTCCGGCCTCGGATGTGCAAGAACCAGCCCATCACACCCGCGACCTCGCAGGACGGCGGTTCGGCGAAACTCGAATGAACTCCGTCAGAGTGGCTGAAAAACAGCGACCCCCGGCGATCCGAATCGATCGCCGGGGGTGCCGCATCGGTCAGAACCGAAAGGGTCAGACCTGGTTGGCAGCCTTGCGTCGACGGGCGACCAGCACCAGCGCGCCACCGGCGGCGATGACGACCGCGCCGCCGATCGCCAGCGGCACGACCGGGCCGGAACCGGTGTGGGCGAGACCGCCCCCGGTGCTGGCCTCGGCCGACGGGCTCGCGGAGGCCGAGGCGGCCGGCACCGCTGCCGAACCCGAGGCGGAGGCCGACGGGCCGGCCGAACCGCTCGCGCTCGGCTTGGCACTGCCCGGGACGGACGCCGACGGGCTCGCGGAGGTGCCCGGGGTCACCGAGGCGCCCGGCGTGCCCGGGGTGGCCGACGGCGTACCCGAAGCGCTCGGCGTGCCGGTGGAGCCCGGCGTGCTCGGCGTGGTGGTGGCGGACGGCGTACCGGTCGGCACCACCGGCGGCGGGGTGGTCGGCGGCGTGGTGGGCGGCGTCACCACCGGCAGGCAGCCGGTGAACGGGAAGTGGTGCGTCTCGGCGCCGGCGGTGCCGGTCAGCGAGGCGACGATCACCGAGCCGTTGACGGGGCCGCCACCGGTGGGCTTGGCGCCCCCGACGCCCGGGGTGTTCAGGGAGAACGCGGCGTTCGGCGCCAGGACGGTGCCGGCCCAGGCGGCCGCGCCGTTCTTGATCACCTTGGTCGCGGTCGGGAAGTTCCAGAGCAGCTTGGCGCGGACCGCGCCGCCGTGCGCGCTCTGCAGCTTGTCGTCCAGGAGGTAGGTCTTCTTGCCCTCGTCCCAGAGGTTGAAGCCGGTGGTCTTCGCGGCGGACATGTCGTACGAGTCGCCGGTCACGTTGACCACGGTGACCGAACCCGCCGGCACCTTCAGGTAGATGTCGGTGGCGCCCTGGAGGGTGGCCGCGCTGACGGTGAAGCTGTTGTACGCGGCGTCGCCGCTGGTCAGGTAGAGCTTCGGGCCCTGGGCCTCGACCTTGGCGGCGGCGGTCTGCGGCACGGCGGCCAGCTGGACGGAGGCGGCGCGCAGCTTGGTGAACTCGGCCTTGAAGTCGATCGGCGAGGCACCCTGGCTGATCTTGCCCTGGTGTGCGTCGATGACGGCGCCGTCGGCCTTGGAGCCGTAGATGCCGTTGCCCTTCATCACCTGGGTGTTGTGCCCGGTCACGCGACCGGCGACGACCAGGGCGTTGCCGCCGGGGAGCGCCTTCACCTGGTCCGCGGTCAGTTCCTGGCCGACCGAGAAGCCGCCGGTGAAGTCGGCGTTTCCGCCGACCGCCACCGCACCCTCGGCGTCCGGCGTGTGGGTGTCGTCGCCCTCGACGAACTCCCCGTAGAGGTTGGCGACTCCGAGGTTCTGGCACTGCTGGCCGGGCTCGGCGGCGTGGGCGGCAGCCGGGGCGATGAGGCCGGCCAGGACAAGGGATCCACCGAGCGCGAGCGCAGCGGCGGGTACGGGTATGCGCATGTGCAGGATCTCCGCTTACGTGCGGGGGTGTGGGAGGGGTCCCGAAAAAGGTATGGACCAAACCGCACTCTTTCGGCCAAACGAGTGATTGGTCAAGACCAATGACCGGGTTGCCCGAACAGTCCGTTTTGCTCCTCCCGTTCGGACCGCGGGTTTGCCGTAGCGGCAAGGCGGGAAGATCAACTTGCCGCTCACCACGTCACCGCGCGACGCCACTCCCCCGTCGGCCCCCGCCCCGCCCGAAGATCGCCTGTAAGGGCGCCTAGCATGGACGCCGTGCTGAAGACCACCCCCTTCTCCCTGCTCGCCGAGCGCTGGAAGCCCTCCGCCGCCATGGTCCGGCGTGCCGCGCTCGTCGCGCTGGTGATGAGCGTGGTGATCGTCGTGACCGGCGGCGCCGTCCGCCTCACCGCCTCCGGCCTCGGCTGTACCACCTGGCCGCGCTGCACCGACGAGAGCCTGACGCCCACACCCGAGATGGGCCTGCACGGCGTCATCGAGTTCGCCAACCGGATGCTCACCTACGTCCTGAGCGCCGCGGTCGGCTGGGCCATCCTGGCCGCCCGCTGCCACCGGCCCTGGCGGCACGGCCTCAGCAAGCTCGGCTGGGCCCAGTTCTGGCTGGTGATGAGCAACGCCGTGCTCGGCGGCATCACCGTGCTGACCGGCCTCAACCCGTACACCGTGGCCCTGCACCTGATCGCCGCGATGGCCCTGGTCTGGGTCGCCCTGCAGATGTGGGAGCGGTCCAAGGAGGGCGACGGCCCGGCCCGCCCGCTGGTGGCCGAGCCCATCAAGCGGCTCTCCTACGTCCTGGTCGGCGTGATCGGCCTGCTGGTGGCCGCCGGAACACTGGTCACCGGCGCCGGCCACCACCCGGGGACGCCCAAGGACAACAAGTTCGTCCCGCGCATCCCGATCGACTACGACCGCCTCGCCCAGGTGCACGCCGACCTGGCGTTCGTCTCGCTCGGCCTCGCGGTCGCGGTGCTGTTCGTGTTCGCCGCGGTGAAGGCCCCGCCGGCCGCCCGGGCCCGGGCCCGCGAACTGCTCGTCATCCTGCTGCTCCAGGGCGTACTGGGCTTCGTCCAGTACTTCACCGACGTCCCGGAGGTGCTGGTCGGCCTCCACATGCTGGGCGCCACCCTGACCTGGATCGCCGCCCTGCGCATCCCCCTGGCCCTCCGCCTCCGCGAGGACGAGGACACCCCCGCGGGCGCGGTCCCCGCGTCGGCCGCCGACACCGACACCTCCCGGGCCCCGCAGACCACCTCGGTCTGACCCGCCCCGGGAACGCGCGAAGGGCCCCGGTTCCGTCCACGGACCGGGGCCCTTCGCACGGGCCGGGGCGGGGTCAGCCGCCGATCTGGATGCCCGCCATGCGCTTCCACTCGTACGGGCCGGTCTTCACCTTGAGGGCGAGCTCGCCCTCGAAGGAGTCGTGCAGGGTGACCCCGGCCAGCTCGGCGGCCCGGCGGCCGACCGCGTAGCTCGGCGCGACCTGGTCGCCCCAGGCGCCGTCCGCGCCGACCACCACGATGCGGGTGGCGACCGCGCCGACGTACTCGACGACGCCGTCGGCGCTGCCGCCGTGCTGCCGGGCGAAGGCGGTGAGGCTCTTGGCGATGCGCTTGGCGCGGCGCTCGGCGCGGGCGTCCGGCGCGGCGGTGGTGGCGGTCTCTGCGCTGCTCATGCCCGCATGCTACCGAGCGGTAGCGGGGCTGGCGACGGGAGCGGGCTGTGCCCCGGGCCACACACCGGGCGACATACTGGTGCGGTGACCTTCGATGGCTGGCCCGCCGAGGCGCTCGACTTCTACGAGCACCTGGAGGCGGACAACTCCAAGACCTTCTGGCAGTCCCACAAGGCCCGGTACGAGCACGCCGTACGGGAGCCGATGGAGCGACTGCTGGCCGAGCTGGAACCCGAGTTCGGACCGGGGAAGATCTTCCGCCCCAACCGCGACGTCCGGTTCAGCGCCGACAAGTCCCCGTACAAGACGCACATCGGGGCCCACCTGGCGGCCGGCGGCTACGTCCAGCTCTCCGCCGACGGCCTGGCCTGCGGCAACGGGATGTACCAGCTCGCCCCCGACCAGCTGGAGCGGTACCGGACGGCCGTCGCCGAGGACGTCGCCGGTGCCGAGCTGGAGCGGGTGGTCGCCCGGGTCCGGAAGGCCGGGCCGCAGGTGGTCGGCCGGGACTCGCTGAAGTCCGCCCCGCGCGGCTACCCCAAGGACCACCCGCGGATCGGACTGCTCCGCCACAAGGGACTGGTCGCGTGGCAGGAGTGGGCTCCGGAGCCCTGGCTGGGCACGCCGGACGCCTACGGCCGGATCACCGCCTTCCTGCGCGTCTCCCAGCCCCTCAAGGACTGGCTGGACGGCCACGTCGGCCCGTCCGGGCTCCCCGCCCGCTGAGCGGCCGACCGGCGACGGCCGACCGGCGAGAAGACCGGCGAGAGGGCGAGCCCGAGGACGGGCGGGAGGCGGCAGCCGCCGCTGACACCCCGTGCACGCCGAAGGGCCCCGGTCCGCAGATGCGGACCGGGGCCCTTCGGCACGACGCGGGACTCACTTCACGAAGGGGTCCACCGCGATCACGACGAACAGCAGCGTCAGGTAGGTGATCGACCAGTGGAACAGCCGCATCTCCTTCAGCTTGGCGCCGACCATCCCGGCCTTGGCCCGGGCGTGCAGCGCGTGCGCCTCCTTCAGCCACGCGGCGCCCAGCACCACCGCCGAGACGGGGTAGAGCCAGCTGGTGTCGGCGAGCGGCCAGAGCGCCAGCGAGACGGCCACCATCACCCAGGAGTAGGCGACGATCTGCCTGGCGACGGCCAGGTTGCCCTTGACCACCGGCAGCATCGGCACGCCGGCCCGCGCGTAATCCTCGCGGACCTTCATCGACAGCGGCCAGTAGTGCGGCGGCGTCCAGAAGAAGATCACCAGGAAGAGCACCAGCGCCGACCAGGAGACCGTGTTGGTGACGGCCGCCCAGCCGACGAAGACCGGCATACAGCCCGCGATGCCGCCCCAGACGATGTTCTGCGCGGTGCGGCGCTTCAGTCCGAGCGTGTAGACGAACACGTAGAACAGCAGTGCACCCAGCGCGAGCGCCGACGCGAGCCAGTTGACCAGGGCGCCCAGCCAGAGCGTCGACCCGACCGCGAGGGCGATGCCGAAGACCAGCGCCTCGCGCGGCGACACCATGCCGGTCACGAGCGGGCGGCGCTCCGTCCGTGACATCACCGCGTCGATGTCACGGTCGATGTACATGTTGAGGGCGTTGGCGCCGCCCGCCGAGAGGTAACCGCCGATGACCACCTTCAGCACCAGCAGCAGGTCCGGGACACCGCGCTGCGCCAGGAACATCACCGGCACGGTGGTGATCAGCAGCAGCTCGATGATCCGCGGTTTGGTCAGTGCGACGAAGGCGCCGACACGGGCCCCGAACGGCCGTTGCGCAGGCGTCGCCCCGGTGACCCCGGCGGGACGGGATTCGACGGCGGTCACTAACACCCCAACTGAAGATGAATCCTCACAGGCGGCCACCGGAACGTTGTTCCCGAATCGTCCGCTCTGCGCGTACCACGCCACCTTAGACGCTCCATATCTCCCCACCGGCCCCGGGGTGCCCCGGCGGGGCGGAACGCACACCGCCGGGTGAACCCGGCCGCCCGGGCCTGGACCGATGCCTCCGGCCCGGTCCCCGGACCCACCCGCAGGGTGACCGCCCGCCACCCGGGCCCCGGAGAGGCGAACCTCCCCAATCCGGGCGAGGGTGGACAAAGGATCCGGCCGTCCGCGGGGAATCGGGGACGGGGAGGGGACGGGGAATGGGGACCAACATGCCTGAGTTGTCCCACCACGGAGGGTGAGCCTCGCCCGGACGGTAGGCTCGCCCAAAGAAGCGGGATCTACCCTCCGTGACCGGCACCACCCAGCGTCCGGCCCCAGCGACGTGGCCGACCCGGTCCCTCACGGGGTCACTCTTCACAATGGAAGGAGCCCTGAGACAGGGTGAGCACGACGCCGAATTCATTCGAGTGGTCCGACCTCGACGAGCGGACGGTCGACACGGCCCGCGTTCTGGCCATGGACGCGGTCCAGAAGGTCGGTAACGGGCACCCCGGGACGGCCATGTCGCTGGCCCCCGCGGCGTACCTGATCTTCCAGCGCTTCCTGCGCCACGACCCGACCGACCCCGCCTGGGTCGGCCGCGACCGGTTCGTCCTCTCTCCGGGACACACCAGCCTGACCCTCTACACGCAGCTCTACTTCTCCGGCTACGGCCTGGAGCTGGACGACCTCAAGGCCTTCCGGGTCGCCGGCAGCCGCACCCCGGGTCACCCGGAGCACGGTCACACCGCGGGCGTCGAGACCACCACCGGCCCGCTCGGCCAGGGCATCGGCAACGCCGTGGGCATGGCGATGGCGGCCCGCTTCGAGCGCGGCCTCTTCGACCCGGACGCCCCGGCCGGCGAGTCGCCGTTCGACCACACCGTCTGGGCCATCGTCTCCGACGGTGACCTGGAGGAGGGCATCTCCGCGGAGGCCTCCTCGCTGGCCGGCCACCAGAAGCTGGGCAACCTGGTCGCGCTCTACGACGACAACCACATCTCGATCGAGGGCGACACCGAGACGGCCTTCTCCGAGGACGTCCTCAAGCGCTACGAGGCGTACGGCTGGCACGTCCAGCGGGTCTCCCCGAAGGCCAACGGCGACATCGACGTGGCGGCGCTCGCCGACGCGCTGGCCGCCGCCAAGGCCGAGACCTCCCGCCCGTCGATGATCGCCATGCGCACGATCATCGCCTGGCCGGCCCCGGACGCCCAGAACACCGCCAAGGCGCACGGCTCCGCGCTCGGCGGCGCCGAGATCGCCGCCACCAAGAAGGTCCTGGGCTTCGACCCGGAGAAGACCTTCGAGGTGAGCGACAAGGTCATCGAGCACGCCCGCCTGGTGATCAAGCGCGGCAAGGCCGCCCGCACCGAGTGGGAGCAGTCGTTCGACGCCTGGCGTGCCGCCCACCCGCAGCGCGCCGCCGAGTTCGACCGCATCGAGGCCGGCGAGCTGCCCGAGGGCTGGAAGAAGGCGCAGCCCGTCTTCGAGGCCGGCAAGGCCGTCGCCACCCGCAAGGCCAGCGGCGAGGCCCTGAAGGCCTTCGGCGCGGTGATCCCGGAGCTGTGGGGCGGCTCGGCCGACCTCGCCGAGTCCAACCTCACCACCATCGACGAGGACAGCTCCTTCCTCCCCGAGGGCAACCCGCTGAAGTCGGCGAGCCCGTACGGCCGGACCATCCACTTCGGCATCCGCGAGCACGCCATGGGTTCGACCATGAACGGCATCGCGCTGCACGGCGGGACCCGCGTCTTCGGCGGCACCTTCCTGGTGTTCGCCGACTACATGCGCCCGGCCGTCCGCCTCGCCGCGCTGATGAAGCTGCCGGTCACCTACGTGTGGACGCACGACTCCATCGGCCTCGGCGAGGACGGCCCGACCCACCAGCCGGTCGAGCACCTGGCCTCGCTGCGCGCCATCCCGGGCCTGTCCATGGTCCGCCCGGCCGACGCCAACGAGACCGCCGTCGCCTGGCGCACCGTCCTGGAGCGTCACAGCAGCCACCCCGGCCCGGTCGGCCTGGCACTCACCCGCCAGAACGTCCCGACCTTCGACCGCACGGTGTTCGGCTCCGCCGAGGGCACCGCGAAGGGCGGCTACGTCCTCGCCGAGGCGTCCACCGGCGACCCGCAGGTGATCCTGCTGGGCACCGGCTCCGAGGTCCAGCTGGCCGTCAGGGCCCGCGAGGTCCTGGAGGCCGAGGGCGTCGCCACCCGCGTCGTCTCGCTGCCGTCCTTCGAGTGGTTCCAGGAGCAGGACCAGGCCTACCGCGACAGCGTGCTGCCGCCGTCGGTCAAGGCCCGCGTCTCGGTCGAGGCCGGCATCGCCCAGGGCTGGCGCGAGCTGGTGGGCGACCACGGCCGGATCGTGTCGCTGGAGCACTTCGGTGCCTCCGCCGACTACCAGGTCCTCTTCGAGGAGTTCGGCCTGACCGCCGAGCGCGTCGTCGCCGAGGCCCACATCGCGCTGCGTTCGCTGGAAGCCGTCAACCGCTGACGGCAGCCGCCGGCCGGGCGCCCGACCGCACACCGGGCGCCCGGCCGGCACCCGAGGACCCCACGGATATACGGACGAAGGACTGAAGCACCATGACTGACGCACTGAAGCGCCTCAGCGACGAAGGCGTGGCGATCTGGCTGGACGACCTCAGCCGCAAGCGCCTCAACAGCGGCAACCTCGCCGAGCTGGTGCAGCACAAGCACGTGGTGGGCGTCACCACCAACCCGACCATCTTCCAGAAGGCCATCGGCGGCGGGGACTCCTCCTACGACGGCCAGCTGCGCGACCTCGCCGTCCGCAAGGTCACCACGGACGAGGCCGTCCGCATGATCACCACCTCGGACGTGCGGGACGCCGCCGACGTGCTGCGCCCGGTCTACGACGCCTCGAACGGCCGTGACGGCCGGGTCTCCATCGAGGTCGACCCGCGGCTCGCCCACGAGACCGCCGCCACCGTCGCCGAGGCGAAGCAGCTGTGGTGGCTGGTCGACCGCCCGAACGTGTTCATCAAGATCCCCGCGACCAGGGCCGGCCTGCCCGCGATCGGCGAGGTCATCGGCAGGGGCATCAGCGTCAACGTCACGCTGATCTTCTCGCTGGAGCGCTACAAGGCCGTCATCGACGCCTACCTGACCGGTCTGGAGGCCGCCAAGGCCAAGGGCCTGGACCTCTCGCAGATCGAGTCGGTCGCGTCCTTCTTCGTGTCCCGTGTCGACACCGAGATCGACAAGCGTCTGGACAAGATCGGCGGCGACGCCCGGGACCTCCGTTCCAAGGCCGCGCTCGCCAACGCCCGCCTCGCCTACCAGGCGTACGAGGAGGTCTTCGGCAGCGTCGACGCCAAGACCGCCGGCAGCGACCGCTGGCGCGCCCTGGAGGCCGCCGGCGCCAAGCCGCAGCGCCCGCTCTGGGCCTCCACCGGCGTCAAGGACCCGGCCCTGCCGGACACCCTGTACGTCACCGAGCTGGTCGCCCCGGGCACCGTCAACACCATGCCCGAGGCCACCCTTGAGGCGACCGGCGACCACGGCGTGGTCACCGGCGGCACCATCGTCCCCCACTACGCCGACGCCAAGGCCGTCATGGACGCCATCGCCGCCGCCGGCGTGGACTACGACGACGTCGTGCAGGTCCTGGAGGACGAGGGCGTGGAGAAGTTCGAGCAGTCCTGGAACGAGCTGCTCGACACCGTCACCGCTTCGCTGGCCTCCTTCGCCGGCGAGAAGTGACCCCTGCTCACACAGCCAGCGCACGAAAGCGGAGTTCATCAAGTGAGCACTGACTTCCCTGAGTTGACGTCGGACTCGGACGCAGGCGACCCCACGCCGGCCCCCGTCAACCCGCTTCGTGACCCCACCGACCGGCGGCTCCCGCGCATCGCGGGGCCGTCCGGCCTGGTCATCTTCGGGGTCACCGGCGACCTGTCCCGCAAGAAGCTGATGCCGGCCATCTACGACCTGGCCAACCGCGGCCTGCTGCCGCCGGGCTTCTCGCTCGTCGGCTTCGCCCGCCGCGAGTGGGAGGACGAGGACTTCGCCAAGGAGGTGCACGACGCGGTCAAGGACCACGCCCGCACCCCCTTCCGCGAGGAGGTCTGGCAGCAGCTCGCCAAGGGCATGCGCTTCGTCCAGGGCGACTTCGACGACGACGACGCCTTCGACAAGCTCCGCGCGACCATCGAGGAGCTGGACAAGGCGCAGGGCACCGGCGGCAACTTCGCCTTCTACCTCTCCGTCCCGCCGAAGTTCTTCCCGACCGTCGTCCAGCAGCTGAAGAAGCACGGCCTGGCCGACCCGCCCCAGGGTTCCTGGCGCCGCGCCGTCATCGAGAAGCCCTTCGGCCACGACCTGGAGTCCGCCCAGGAGCTGAACCGGATCGTCCACGAGGTCTTCCCCCGGGACGAGGTCTTCCGGATCGACCACTACCTGGGCAAGGAGACCGTCCAGAACATCCTGGCGCTCCGCTTCGCCAACCAGATGTTCGAGCCGATCTGGAACCGGTCGTACGTCGACCACGTGCAGATCACCATGGCGGAGGACATCGGCATCGGCGGCCGGGCCGGCTACTACGACGGCATCGGCTCGGCCCGGGACGTCATCCAGAACCACCTGCTCCAGCTGATGGCGCTCACCGCCATCGAGGAGCCGGCGTCCTTCCACCCGAAGGCGCTGGTGGCCGAGAAGCTCAAGGTGCTCAGCGCCGTCAAGCTCCCGGCCGACCTCGGCAAGCACACCGTGCGCGGCCAGTACGCGGCCGGCTGGCAGGGCGGCGAGGAGGTCGTCGGCTACCTCGACGAGGACGGCATCAACCCGGACTCCAAGACGGACACCTACGCGGCCATCAAGCTGGAGATCAACAACCGCCGCTGGGCGGGTGTGCCGTTCTACCTACGGACCGGCAAGCGGCTGGGCCGCCGGGTCACCGAGATCGCGGTGGTCTTCCAGCGCGCCCCGTACCTGCCGTTCGACTCCTACGCGACCGAGGAGCTGGGGCAGAACGCCCTGGTCATCCGGGTCCAGCCGGACGAGGGCGTCACCGTGCGGTTCGGCTCCAAGGTGCCGGGCACCTCCTTCGAGGTCCGCGACGTCACGATGGACTTCGCCTACGGCGAGTCCTTCACCGAGTCGTCCCCCGAGGCGTACGAGCGGCTCATCCTCGACGTGCTGCTCGGGGACGCCAACCTGTTCCCGCGCCACCAGGAGGTCGAGCTGTCCTGGCAGATCCTCGACCCGATCGAGAGGTTCTGGGACGCGCACGGCAAGCCCGCGCAGTACCCGGCCGGCACCTGGGGACCGGCCGAGGCTGACGAGATGCTCGCACGAGACGGCAGGAGCTGGCGCCGGCCATGAAGATCGACCTTACGAACACCACGTCCAGCAAGATCAACGCCGCCCTGATGGAGGCGCGCCGGGCCAGCGGTTCCACCGCTGCCGGCATGGTGCTCACCCTGGTGATCGTGACCGACGAGGGCAGCGCGTACGACGCCCTCAAGGCCGCCAACGACGCCTCCCGCGAGCACCCCTCGCGCACCCTGGCGGTCATCAAGCGCGCCGGGCGTTCGCCCCGGGCCCGCGCCGAGACCCGCCTGGACGCCGAGATCCTGGTCGGCTCCGACGCCGGCTCCGGCGAACCGGTCATCCTGCGCATGCACGGCGAGCTGGTCTCGCACGCGCAGTCGGTCGCCCTGCCGCTGCTGCTGCCGGACGCCCCGGTCGTGGTCTGGTGGCCGGAGAATGCGCCGCTGCACCCGGCGCAGGACCCGCTGGGCTCGATCGCCCAGCGCCGGATCACCGACGCGGTCACCGCCGAGTCCCCGGTCGGCCAGCTCGCCCAGCGCGCCCAGAGCTACACCCCGGGCGACACCGACCTGGCCTGGACCCGGATCACCGGCTGGCGCTCGATGCTGGCCGCCGCGCTGGACCAGCGGCCGTCCACGATCACCTCCGCGGTGGTCGAGGGCGAGCCGTACAACCCCAGCGTCGAGCTGCTCGGCCTCTGGCTGCACACCCGGCTGCACGTGCCCGTCGAACGGGTCGTCACCAACGGCCCGGGCATCACCGCGGTGCACCTGCGCACCACGGACGGGGACATCACCCTGGACCGCCCGGACGGCCTGATGGGCACGCTCTCCATGCCCGGCTCGCCGGACCGCCAGGTGGCGCTGAAGCGCCGCGAGACCTCGGAGCTGATCGCCGAGGAGCTGCGCCGGCTCGACCCGGACGACATCTACGCGGCGGCCGTGCGCACGCCGGTGGACCGGCTGCTCGAACCGACCGCCGCCGAGTCGGCCGCGCGGGCCGAGGTGGCCGACAAGGTCGCCGAGGAGGCCGTGGCGGAGGCCGCCGGGGCCGCGGTGGCCGCCGAGGCCCCCGCCCCTGCTCCGGCCCCCGCTCCGGCGAAGAAGCCGGCCGGCAAGCGCGGTGCCAAGAAGGCGGAGGCATGACGGCCGCCACCCCGCAGCTGGTCGTCCACCGGGACAAGGAGCTGATGGCCCAGGCGGCCGCGGCCCGGCTGATCACCCGGATCGTGGACGCCCAGTCCGCCCGCGGCACCGCCTCGGTGGTGCTCACCGGCGGACGCAACGGCAACGCCCTGCTGGCCGCCATCGCCGCCTCCCCGGCGCGGGACGCGGTCGACTGGGCCCGGCTCGACCTCTGGTGGGGCGACGAGCGGTTCGTGGCCGCCGCCGACCCGGACCGCAACGCCGTCCAGGCCCGGGCCGAGCTGCTGGACGCCGTCCCGCTCGACCCGGCGCGGGTGCACGAGATGCCCGCGTCGGACGGCGTGGACGGCTCGGACGTCGAGGCCGCCGCCGCGCGCTACGCGGAGGAGCTGGCGAAGGCGGCCGGTCCCGGCGACCGGCTCGGTGTCCCCGCCTTCGACGTGCTGCTGCTCGGCGTCGGCCCGGACACCCACGTCGCCTCGCTCTTCCCCGAGCACCCCGGCGTCCGGGAGACCGCACTGACGGTGGTCGGCGTGCGCGGCGCGCCCAAGCCCCCGCCGACCCGGATCTCGCTCACCCTCCCGGCGATCCGGGAGGCCCGCGAGGTCTGGCTGCTGGCGGCGGGCGAGGACAAGGCGGGCGCGGTCGCGCTGGCCCTGTCCGGCCCCGGCGAGCTCCAGGCACCCGCCTCCGGCGCGTACGGGCGCGGGCGCACGCTGTGGCTGCTGGACCGTTCCGCGGCGGCCCAACTGCCGCCCCAGCTCTACCCCCCGGCCTCGGCCTGAGCATGCGCGAAGGGCGTCACCGTTCTCCCGAACGGTGACGCCCTTCGGCGTTGCTCGTCGCCCGCAGCCGGGCGGTTCCGACCCGTGGCTCAGATCTCGCCCCGGAGCTTGGCCAGCGCCTCGGCGAGGATCGCCTCGCCGTCGGCGTCGGTGCGCCGCTCGCGGACGTAGGCGAGGTGGGTCTTGTACGGCTCGTTGCGGGACGGGGCGGGCGGGTTGTGCTCGTCCTGGCCGGCCGGGAAACCGCACCGCGGGCAGTCCCAGGTCTCCGGGATGACCGCTTCGGCCGCGAAGCTCGGACGGGTCTCGTGCTTGTTGGCACACCAGAAGGTGATCCGGTTGCGGGGGGCGGACTCGCCACGCTCCGCCTCACCCATCGGGCCGGCTCCGACCCTGCTGCCACGGATGGCGTTGCCACTTGCCACGGTCTGACTCCCTGCGTGCTGGTGCGCCGACCCGCCGCGATGCGCGTCGGTGGCGAAAGTCGTCCTAGTGTAAGCAGGAGTTAAGGTTGCGCCATCACCGGCTCCGCCCCGGACCGTTCCAGCATAGGCCGCGGGGCGACGGGGCGTCAGAGGTACGTCAGCTCTTGTACTTCATGACCAGGCCGAGCACCATGATGGACGCGAACCAGCCGAGCCCGACCACGATCGTGATGCGGTCCAGGTTGCGCTCGGCCACCGCCGAGCCGCCACCGGTCGACATCGCGCCGCCGCCGAACATGTCCGACAGGCCGCCGCCCTTCCCCTTGTGCAGCAGCACCAGGAGGATCATCAGCAGGCTGAAGACGATCAGGGCAATCGAGAACCCGATAACCACGACGGGACCAACTCTCTCGTATCTTCGGCGAAGGGGCCGGGCCGCGTACGGCGGCCCGGCCCCAAAGCCTACGTTGCTGCGGCGGCGTTAGCCTACTGCCTGGTCACGGTACCGCACGATCTTGACGAACTCGTCGGCGTCCAGCGAGGCACCGCCGACCAGGCCGCCGTCGACGTCCGGCTTGGCCATCAGGCCGGCCGCGCTGGAGGACTTGACCGAACCGCCGTAGAGCACGCGGACCTTCCCGGCCAGCTCGGCGTCGTACAGCTCGGCGATCCGCGCGCGGATGGCGGCGCAGACCTCCTGGGCGTCCTCGGGGGTCGCCACCTCGCCGGTGCCGATCGCCCAGACCGGCTCGTAGGCGACCACGACGGACTCGGCCTGGTCGGCCGGGACGCCCTGCAGGCCGCCGTCGAGCTGGGCCAGGGTGTACTCGACGTGGGTGCCGGCCTTGCGGATCTCCAGCGGCTCGCCGATGCAGAGGATCGGGGTGATCCCGGCACGGTAGGCGGCCTTCACCTTGGCGTTGACGATCTCCTCGTTCTCGCCGTGGTACTGGCGGCGCTCCGAGTGGCCGATCACCGCGTAGGTGCACTTGAGCTTGGCCAGCATCGGACCGGAGATCTCGCCGGTGTAGGCACCGGAGTCGTGCTGCGAGATGTCCTGCGAGCCGTACTTGATCTTCAGCTTGTCGCCGTCGACCAGGGTCTGCACCGAGCGGAGGTCGGTGAACGGCACGAGGACGGCCACCTCGACCGACTCGTAGTCCTTGTCGGCCAGCGCGAAGGCCAGCTTCTGGGTGTGCTGGATGGCCTCGAGGTGGTTGAGGTTCATCTTCCAGTTGCCCGCCATCAGCGGGAGACGCTCAGTCATTGCGTTGTCAGCCTTCCAGGGCGGCGAGACCGGGAAGGGTCTTGCCCTCCAGGTACTCGAGGCTCGCGCCACCGCCGGTCGAGATGTGCCCGAACTTCGTCTCGTCGAAGCCCAGAATACGGACGGCCGCGGCGGAGTCACCGCCACCGACCACGGAGAACGCGTCGCCGTCGACCAGGGCCTGGGCGACGGCCTTGGTGCCCTCGGCGAAGGCCGGGTGCTCGAAGACGCCCACCGGACCGTTCCAGAACACCGTCTTCGCGTCGGCCAGCTTCGCCGCGAACAGCTCGCGGGTCTTGGGGCCGATGTCCAGGCCCTCCTTGTCGGCCGGGATGCCGTCGGCGCCCACGACCTCGAAGTCCTCGACCGGCGCGAACGTCTTGGTGTCGGGGAACGACCCGGAGATCGCGACGTCCACCGGCAGCACGAACTCGACGCCGCTCTCCTCGCCGCGCTTCAGGTAGTCCAGCACCGTCGGGATCTGGTCCTCCTGCAGCAGCGAGATACCGACCTCGTGGCCCTTGGCCTTGAGGAAGGTGTACGCCATGCCGCCGCCGATCAGGATGCGGTCGGCCTTGCCGAGCAGGTTGTCGATCACGCCGACCTTGTCGGAGACCTTGGAGCCGCCGAGCACCACCACGTACGGGCGCTCGACCTCCTCGGTGAGGCGCTTGAGCACGCCGACCTCGGTGGCGATCAGGTCGCCGACCGCGTGCGGCAGGCGGGCCGGCAGGTCGAACACCGAGGCGTGCTTGCGGTGCACCGCACCGAAGCCGTCGCCGACGTAGAGGTCGGCGAGGTCCGCCAGCCGGTCGGCGAAGGCGCCGCGCTCGGCGTCGTCCTTGCTGGTCTCCCCGGCGTTGAACCGCAGGTTCTCGAGCAGCGTGACCTCGCCGTCGGCCAGGGCGGCGACGGTGGCCTTCGCGCTCTCGCCCACGGTGTCGGTCGCGAACGCGACCGGCGTGCCGAGGATCTCGCCGAGGCGGACGGCCACCGGCGCGAGGGAGAACTGCGGGTCCGGCTCGCCCTTGGGGCGGCCGAGGTGGGAGGCGACGACGACCTTCGCCCCGCGCTCGACGAGCTTGGCGATGGTCGGGGCGACGGCGCGGATCCGGCCGTCGTCGGTGATCGTGGCGCCGGACAGCGGCACGTTCAGGTCCGCGCGGACGAACACGCGTCGGCCGGCGACGTCCAGGTCTTCGATGGTCTTCACGGTCTTCGGTCTCCTGGCGAGAAGGTGGAGCAGGCGACGGCACAACGGCGGGCCGTCAAAGGGGAGTTGAGGGTGCGCAGACGGAGGGCCCGGACGGCGTCGCACATGCCTTCCGGGCCCTCCCCCCTACTTCACATCAGCTCCCGCTGCGTCAGAGCCGGTCACCGACGAGGGTGGTCAGGTTGACGAGGCGGTTCGAGTAGCCCCACTCGTTGTCGTACCAGCCGAAGATCTTGACCTGGTTGCCCTGGACCATGGTCATCAGCGAGTCGAAGATCGTGGAGAACGGCGAGTTCACGATGTCGGAGGAGACGATCGGGTCCTCGGTGTACTGCAGGATGCCCTTGAGGGTGGTCTCCGAGGCCTTCTTGAACGCCTCGTTGACCTCGGCGACGGTGACGTCGCGCTCCAGGGTGACGACCAGGTCGGTGATCGAACCGGTCGGGACCGGAACGCGCAGCGAGGTGCCGTCCAGCTTGCCCTTGAGCTCGGGCAGGACCAGGGCGGTCGCCTTGGCGGCACCCGTCGAGGTCGGGATGATGTTGAGGGCCGCGGCGCGGGCGCGACGCAGGTCCTTGTGCGGGAAGTCCAGGGTGACCTGGTCGTTGGTGTACGCGTGCACCGTGGTCATCAGACCCTTGACGATGCCGAAGTTCTCGTTCAGCACCTTGGCCAGCGGCGCCACACAGTTGGTGGTGCAGGAGGCGTTGGAGATGACCGTGTGCTTCTCGGCGTCGTACTTCTCGTCGTTGACACCGATGACGATGGTGATGTCCTCGTCGGTGGCGGGCGCCGAGATGATGACCTTCTTGGCACCGGCGGTGACGTGCTTCTTGGCCGCCTCGGCCTTGGTGAAGATGCCGGTCGACTCGATGACGATGTCGACGCCCAGCTCGCCCCAGGGGAGGTTGGCCGGGTCACGCTCGGCGATGACCTTGAAGGTCTTGCCGTCGACGGTGATGCTGTCTGCGGTGTGCGAGACCTCGCCCTGGAAGGTGCCCAGGATCGAGTCGTACTTGAGCAGGTGCGCCAGGGTCTTGGTGTCGGTCAGGTCGTTGACACCGACGATCTCGATGTCCGCGCCCTGGGCCTGAACCGCACGGAAGAAGTTGCGGCCGATGCGGCCGAATCCGTTGATGCCTACCCGGATCGTCACGAACCGATCTCCTCGTTAGGTACGCCGGACGCTATGCCGACGGGGTGGAATTTGGGATGTCCCCGACCGCCTATGACCCTACCCCTCCGAGGCCGGGTAGAGCACATCAGCCCGCTTCGCAACCCCTGGCGTGGCGCGCGTTCCACGCACCTTCGGGCCTTCCGTCCTTGCCCTCCGGGGCAGTTGGTCCCGGGCTCGCGGGGCCCTCCGGCACGGGCCGCCGTCCCAGTCCCCGGACACGGCACCGCCGGTGCCCGAGGAACGGACACCGGCGGGGAGATCACCGTCGAGCGCGGTCGTCAAGAGTCAGTTGAGTGCCATCTCGTCCGTCAGGTTCGCCTCGGTGCTCGGCAGACCGAGCTCGGAGGCACGCTTGTCGGCCATCGCCAGCAGCCGGCGGATCCGGCCGGCCACCGCGTCCTTGGTCAGCGGCGGGTCGGCGAGGGCGCCCAACTCCTCCAGCGAGGCCTGCTTGTGCTGCATCCGCAGCTGGCCGGCGGCGGCCAGGTGCTCCGGCACCTCCTCGCCGAGGATCTCCAGCGCGCGCTGCACCCGGGCGCCGGCCGCGACCGCGGCGCGGGCCGAGCGGCGCAGGTTGGCGTCGTCGAAGTTGGCCAGCCGGTTGGCGGTCGCCCGGACCTCGCGCCGCATCCGGCGCTCCTCCCAGGCCAGCACCGACTCGTGGGCGCCGAGGCGGGTGAGCAGCGCGCCGATGGCGTCGCCGTCACGGATCACCACCCGGTCCACGCCGCGCACCTCGCGGGCCTTGGCCGGGATGCCGAGCCGGCGGGCGGCGCCGACCAGGGCGAGGGCCGCCTCGGAGCCGGGGCAGGTGATCTCCAGCGACGAGGACCGGCCGGGCTCGGTGAGCGAGCCGTGTGCCAGGAAGGCCCCGCGCCAGGCCGCCTCGGCGTCGCAGGTGGCGCCGGAGACCACGGCCGGGGGCAGGCCCCGGATCGGGCGACCGCGGCCGTCCACGAGGCCGGTCTGGCGCGCCAGCAGCTCGCCGTCCTTGACCACCCGGACCACGTACCGGCTGCCGCGCCGCAGGCCGCCGGGGGCCATCACGACCAGGTCCGAGGAGTGTCCGAAGATCTCCAGCAGGTCCTTGCGCAGACGACGCGCGGCAGCGCCGGTGTCCAGCTCCGCCTCGATCACGATACGGCCGCTCACGATGTGCAGCCCGCCCGCGAATCGCAGGATCGCCGACACCTCCGCCTTGCGGCAGCAGGCCCGGGTGACCGGGAGCCGGCTGATTTCGTCCTTCACCGCTGGAGTCATCGCCATGGCCCGATCCTTCCATGTGTCCGGAAAATCCGGTCGTACGCGGCTGCCAAGAGCTCCGGGTCGTGTCGCGGCGTGCCGTCGGTGCGGGCGACCCGGCCGAGCACCAGGGCCGCGCCCATCCGCTCGGCGGCCTTCTCCAGGCCCGCCAGGTCGGCCTGGCCGAAGGCACCGCCGGTGACGGCGCGCTCGTCCACCAGGATCGCATCCACCGCAAGGGCGGGGGCGTGGTCGGCGATGACCTCCAGGTGGCGCTGCGGGGTGAAGCCCTCGGTCTCGCCGGGCTGCGGGGCCAGGTTCAGGGTGAGCAGGCGGCGGGCGCGGGTCTCGACCAGCGCCTTGACCAGGTCGGGCACCAGCAGGTGCGGCAGCACGCTGGTGAACCAGGAGCCGGGGCCGAGCACCACCCAGTCCGCCTCGCGGACGGCGGTGACCGCCTCCGGCACAGCCGGCGGCTCGTCCGGCACCAGCCGGACGGACTGCACGGTGCCCGGGGTCACCGCGACGCTGGCCTGCCCGCGGACGGCGGCGAGCTCGGCCGGGTGCGCCGGGTCGTGGCCCCGGACGACCGCCTCGATGTCGAGCGGGACGGCCGACATGGGCAGCACCCGGCCCTGGACGTTGAGCAGCCGGCCCACCCAGTCCAGGGCGGCGACCGGGTCGCCGAGCTTCTCCCACAGCGCGACGATCAGCAGGTTGCCGACGGCGTGGCCGCCCAGCTCGCCGCTGCCGGTGAAGCGCTGCTGGATCACCTCGGACCAGGTGCGGCCCCAGTCGTCGTCGCCGCAGAGCGCGGCCAGCGCCTTGCGGAGGTCGCCCGGCGGCAGCACGCCCAGCTCCTCACGGAGCCGGCCGCTGGAGCCGCCGTCGTCCGCGACGGTGACCACCGCGGTGAGGTCGGTGGTGAGCCGGCGCAGCGCGGAGAGCGAGGCGGACAGGCCCTGACCGCCGCCGAGGGCGGTGATCCGGGGCGCCTGGTTGGTCCGGGGCGTCTGGTGGGGACGGGACGGGCCGGTGCGGGCCGCCCCGGAGCGGGACCGGCCGGTCACGAAGGACCGGGCCGGGAGCCCACTCCGGTCGGCGGTCTTGTTCTGAAACTGCCGCCCGGGCACGTATCCCGTCACACCTACCTCGCGTTCCTCTTGCCCGCCGCCGGCCTCCGCCGGCGGCCGGCAGGGGGTACGGCGGCTACTCCCGTCCCATGTCCCGGTGGACGAGCACCGTTTCGACGCCGTCCGAGATGAGACGTTTCGTCAGGCGCTCGGACATCGCGACGCTGCGGTGCTTGCCACCGGTGCAGCCTACGGCAAGCGTCATGTAGCGCTTCCCCTCGCGCCGGTACCCCTCGGTGACGATGCGCAGCAGCTCCGCGTAACCGTTGAGGAACTCGTTGGCACCGGGCTGCTGGAAGACGTAGTCGGCGACGTCCCCGTCGGTGCCGGTCCGGGCCCGCAGCTCGGGCACCCAGTGCGGGTTGGGCAGGAAGCGGCAGTCCACCACGAGGTCGGCGTCGACCGGCAGGCCGTACTTGAAGCCGAACGACATCACGGTGGCCCGCAGCTCGGGCTCGTCGTGGTCGGCGAACTGGGCGTCGAGCTTGGCGCGCAGCTGGTGGACGTTGAGGTTGGAGGTGTCGATCACCAGGTCGGCCTCGCCGCGCAGCTCGCGCAGCAGGTCGCGCTCCTGGGCGATGCCGTCGACGATCCGGCCGTCGGCCTGGAGCGGGTGCGGGCGGCGCACGCCCTCGAAGCGGCGGACCAGTGCGTCGTCGGAGGAGTCCAGGAAGACCACGCGCAGCCGGATGCCGCGCTTCTCCAGTTCGTCCAGGGAGGTCAGCAGGTCGTCGAAGAACTGCCGGCCGCGGACGTCCACGACGGCGCCGATCCGGGCGACGTTGCCCTGGGAGCGGGCTCCGAGGTCGACCATGGTCGGGATGAGGGCCGGCGGCAGGTTGTCCACCACGAACCAGCCCAGGTCCTCCAGGCACTTGGCCGCGGTGGAGCGGCCGGCTCCGGACATGCCGGAGATGATCACCAGCTCCGGGGCGTTCTCTCCGCCGGCCTCCGGCCGCGCGGTGCCCCCGTAATCGGACACGGTCACTTCGGTTCCCCGCTCTCGGTGGTTCTGCATGTGGAGAACGCGCGACGCGCGGGCAAGCTTCCCCGGTCCACTCGGGCGAGTGATCCGGGGCGCGCAGGCTGACGGGCGGCGTCGGCCGTCATGGCGTCTCCTGGGTGGGTGCGGTCTCGGGCGCCGCGGGCACCGGATCGTCGGCGCCGTCCTCGATGATCTCGCCCGTGGCCGTGTTCACGGCTGGTGCGGCAGGTGTACGGGACGACAACGCCGCCGCAACTGTCTCCGCCGTCCGCCGGCCGATGCCGGGGACTGCGCAGAGTTCGTCGACGGTGGCCGACCGGAGCTTCTTCAGCGAGCCGAAGTGCTTGAGCAGCGCCTGACGGCGAGTCTCGCCGAGGCCGGGGACGGAGTCCAGTTCTCCGGCGGTGAGTCGCTTGGAACGCTTGCCGCGCTGGTAGGCGATGGCGAAGCGGTGGGCCTCGTCGCGGACCCGCTGGAGCAGGTAGAGGCCCTCACTGCTGCGCGGGAGCACGACCGGGTCGTCGTCGCCGGGCAGCCAGACCTCCTCCAGGCGCTTGGCCAGGCCGCAGAGCGCGACGTCGTCGATGCCGAGTTCGTCCAGGGCCCGCCGGGCGGCGGCGACCTGGGGCTGACCGCCGTCGACGACGATCAGCTGCGGGGGGTAGGCGAAGCGGCGCGGGCGGCCCGTCTCGGGGTCGACCGGACCGCCCGGCACCTCGGCGGCGCCGGGCTCGTCGTCCGGGCCCTCCTCGGGGACGGCCCATTCGCCGGTCCGCTCGCGCTCCTGGAGGTAGCGGCGGAACCGCCGGCTGATCACCTCGTGCATCGAGCGGACGTCGTCCTGGCCCTCGAAGCCCTTGATCTGGAAGCGGCGGTACTCGCTCTTGCGGGCCAGGCCGTCCTCGAAGACGACCATCGAGGCGACCACGTCCTCGCCCTGGAGGTGGGAGATGTCGAAGCACTCGATGCGCAGCGGGACGGAGTCCAGCTCCAGGGCGTCGGCGATCTCCTGGAGGGCGCGGCTGCGGGTGGTGAGGTCGGAGGCGCGCTTGGTCTTGTGCAGGGCGAGCGCCTGTTGGGCGTTGCGCTGCACGGTGGCCATCAGGTCCTTCTTGTCGCCGCGCTGCGGCACCCGGAGGTCGACCTGGCTGCCGCGCAGACCGCTCAGCCAGTCGCGGACCGGGTCGACCGGCTCGGGCAGCGCCGGGACGAGGACCTCGCGGGGGACGGACTCGCTGCGCTCGTCCTCGTCCGTCCCGCCGTAGAGCTGCTGGAGGGCGTGCTCGACCAGGCCGGCGGTGTCGACGTCCTCGACCTTGTCGGTGACCCAGCCGCGCTGGCCGCGGACCCGGCCGCCGCGGACGTGGAAGATCTGGACGGCGGCCTCCAGTTCGTCCTCGGCGACGGCCAGCAGGTCCGCGTCGGTGGCGTCGGCGAGGACGACGGCGTTCTTCTCCATCGCCCGCTTGAGCGCGCCGATGTCGTCGCGCAGCCGGGCCGCCTTCTCGTACTCCATCTCGACCGCGGCCTCCTGCATCTCGCCCTCCAGGCGGCGCAGGTAGTTGCCGGTGCGCCCGGCCATGAAGTCGCAGAAGTCCTCGGCCAGCGCGCGGTGTTCCTCGGGCGAGACCTTGCCGACGCAGGGGGCGGCGCACTTGCCGATGTAGCCGAGCAGGCAGGGGCGGCCGACCTGGCTGGCGCGCTTGAAGACGCCGTTGGAGCAGGTGCGGACGGGGAAGACGCGCAGCAGCAGGTCGACGGTCTCGCGGATCGCCCAGGCGTGGCCGTACGGGCCGAAGTAGCGGACGCCCTTCTTGTGCGAGCCGCGCATGACCTGGACCCGGGGGTACTCCTCGTCGAGGGTGACCGCCAGCTCCGGATAGCTCTTGTCGTCGCGGTACTTGACGTTGAAGCGGGGGTCGAACTCCTTGATCCAGGAGTACTCCAGCTGGAGCGCCTCGACCTCCGTGGCGACCACGGTCCACTCCACCGAGGCGGCGGTGGTGACCATGGTCGCGGTGCGCGGGTGCAGCCCGGCGAGGTCCTGGAAGTAGGAGGAGAGCCGCGGGCGCAGGCTCTTCGCCTTGCCGACGTAGATGACCCGACCGTGGGCGTCGCGGAACTTGTAGACGCCTGGCGAGACGGGGATCGCGCCCGGCGACGGGCGGTAGGTGGACGGGTCAGCCATGGGTCCACCGTACCGAGTCGGGCCGGGCCTGCGGAGGGGAGATCAACTGCTTCAGCTCGGGGTGACCTTGAGGTTGCCGCCCTCGACGGCCACGGTGTACGCGGGCAGCGGGGTGGGGGCCGGGCCGTCCAGCACGGCGCCGTCGGTGATGCCGAAGAAGCTGCCGTGACAGGGGCACTGGATCTTCTGGTTCTTGACCTGGTCGACGATGCAGCCGGCGTGGGTGCACTTGGCGCTGAACGCCCGGTACTGGCCCTCGGTCGGCTGGGTGACGACGATCTTCTTCTCGCGGTAGACGGTGCCGCCGCCGACGGGCACGGCGGAGGCCGGGCCGACGTCCACCGGGGTCTTGGGGGCGGCGGAGTCGGAAGAGGACGAGGAGCAGCCGGAGACGGCCAGGGTGCCGCCGGCGGCGAGGACGGCCGCGGCCCCGCAGAGCAGGGTGCGGCGGGAGGTGGCGGGGCTGCCGGACGGCAGGCGGTCGGGGGCCTCGGGCATGAGGGTGCTCCTGGTCTGGCTGGTGTCACCGCGGCCACGAGGTGGCCGCGGCGGCCCGGCTGCTGGTCGGGCCGGGCGCAGTCTATGCAACCCTTACCCGGCCGCTCCCCCTGTGTCGGGGGGCGGCCGGGGCGGGTTCGGGTCTCCTGCCCGGCTACTTCCGGGCGGCCGCGGCGCGCTTGCGCGGTGCCTTGGCCTTGACGACCGGGGCGTCGGCGAACTCGCCCGGCAGGATGTCCCGGAGGAACTTGCCGGTGTGGCTCTCCGCGACGGCCGCGATCTGCTCCGGGGTGCCCTCGGCGACCACCGTGCCGCCGCCGGAGCCGCCCTCGGGGCCCATGTCGACGACCCAGTCGGCGGTCTTGATCACATCGAGGTTGTGCTCGATGACGATCACCGTGTTGCCCTTGTCCACCAGCCCGGAGAGCACCTTGATCAGCTTGCTGATGTCCTCGAAGTGCAGACCGGTGGTCGGCTCGTCGAGCACGTAGACCGTCCGGCCGGTGGAGCGCTTCTGGAGCTCGGAGGCGAGCTTGACGCGCTGCGCCTCGCCGCCGGAGAGGGTCGGCGCGGACTGGCCGAGCCGGACGTAGCCGAGGCCGACGTCGTTGAGCGTCCTCAGGTGCCGGGCGATCGCGGGGACGGCCTCGAAGAAGCCGAGCGCCTCCTCGATCGGCATGTCCAGCACCTCGGCGATGGACCGGCCCTTGTAGTGCACCTCCAGCGTCTCCCGGTTGTACCGGGCACCGTGGCAGACCTCGCAGGGCACGTAGACGTCCGGCAGGAAGTTCATCTCGATCTTGATGGTGCCGTCGCCGGAGCAGTTCTCGCAGCGGCCGCCCTTGACGTTGAACGAGAACCGGCCGGGCAGGTAGCCGCGGACCTTGGCCTCCTGGGTCTCCGCGAAGAGCCGCCGGACGTGGTCGAAGACGCCGGTGTAGGTGGCCGGGTTGGAGCGCGGGGTGCGACCGATCGGCGACTGGTCGACGTGGACCACCTTGTCCACCAGGTCGGTGCCGGTGATCCGGGTGTGCCGGCCGGGGACCGTGCGGGCGCCGTTCAGCTCCCGGGCGAGGTGGGTGTAGAGGATGTCGTTGACCAGGGTGGACTTGCCGGAGCCGGAGACGCCGGTGATCGCCGTGAAGGTGCCGAGCGGGAAGCCGACCGTGACGTCCTTGAGGTTGTGCTCACGGGCGCCGTGGACGGTCAGCTGGCGCTTCTTGTCCCGGTCGCGGCGGGCCTCCGGGATCGGGATGAAGCGCTTGCCGGAGAGGTACTGCCCGGTCAGCGACTCCTTGTTGGTGAGCAGCTGCTTCAGCGAGCCGGAGTGGACCACCTTGCCGCCGTGCTCGCCGGCGCCGGGGCCGATGTCGACCACCCAGTCGGCCATCTTGATGGTGTCCTCGTCGTGCTCGACGACGATCAGCGTGTTGCCGATGTCGCGGAGCCGCACGAGGGTCTCGATCAGCCGGTGGTTGTCGCGCTGGTGCAGGCCGATGGACGGTTCGTCCAGCACGTAGAGGACGCCGACCAGGCCGGAGCCGATCTGGGTGGCGAGCCGGATCCGCTGGGCCTCGCCGCCGGAGAGGGTGCCCGCCGCGCGGTTGAGCGAGAGGTAGTCCAGGCCGACGTCGACGAGGAAGCGGAGCCGCTCGTTGACCTCCTTGAGCACGCGCTCGGCGATCTGCTTGTCCCGGGCGTTGAGCTTCATCGCGCCGAGGAAGTCGGAGCAGTCGCTGATCGACATCGACGAGACGTCGGCGATCGAGCGGTCCTCGACGGTGACGGCCAGCACCACCGGCTTGAGCCTGGTCCCCTTGCAGGTCGGGCAGGGCACCTCGCGCATGTAGCCCTCGAAGCGCTCGCGGCTGGAGTCGCTCTCCGCCTCGGTGTGCCGGCGCTGGATGAACGGCACCGCGCCCTCGAAGCCGGTGGTGTACGAGCGGTCGCGCCCGTACCGGTTGCGGTAGCGGACCTCGACCTGGTGCTTGTGCCCGTACAGCAGGGCCTTCTTGGCGCGGGCCGGGAGGCCGGCCCAGGGGAGGTCGGTGCGGAAGCCCAGCTCGCCGGCGAGCGCGTCGATCAGGCGCTGGAAGTACTCCTTGGTGTGGCCGCCGGACCACGGGTGGATGGCGCCCTCGTCCAGCGACTTCTCGTCGTCGGGGACGACCAGCTCCGGGTCCACCTCCATCCGGTTGCCGAGGCCGGAGCAGTCCGGGCAGGCGCCGAACGGCGAGTTGAAGGAGAACGAGCGCGGCTCCAGCTCCTCGAACGACACGTCGTCGTACGGGCAGTAGAGGTGCTCGGAGTACATCCGCTCGCGCTCGGGGTCGTCCTCCGGGAGGTCGACGAAGTCGAGCACGACCATGCCGCCGGAGAGCCGCAGGGCCGTCTCCACCGAGTCGGTCAGGCGCCGCTTGGCGCTCTCCTTGACGGTGAGGCGGTCGATGACCACCTCGACGGTGTGCTTCTCCTGCTTCTTGAGCTTCGGGGGCTCGGCGAGCTGGATCGTCTCGCCGTCCACCCGGGCGCGGGCGTAGCCCTTGGACTGGAGGTCGGCGAAGAGGTCGACGAACTCGCCCTTGCGCTCCCGCACGACCGGGCTGAGCACCTGGAAGCGGGTGCCCTCGGCGAGCGCCAGCACCTTGTCCACGACGGCCTGCGGCGACTGCTTGGCGATCGGCCGGGAGCAGTGCGGGCAGTGCGGCTTGCCGATCCGGGCGAACAGCAGGCGGAGGTAGTCGTAGACCTCGGTGATGGTGCCGACGGTCGAGCGCGGGTTGCGGTTGGTGGACTTCTGGTCGATCGAGACGGCCGGGGAGAGGCCCTCGATGAAGTCGACGTCGGGCTTGTCCATCTGCCCGAGGAACTGGCGGGCGTAGGAGGACAGCGATTCGACGTAGCGGCGCTGCCCCTCGGCGAAGATCGTGTCGAAGGCGAGCGAGGACTTGCCGGACCCGGAGAGGCCCGTGAAGACGATGAGGGAGTCGCGGGGCAGGTCGAGCGAGACGTTCTTGAGATTGTGCTCGCGAGCACCGCGGACGATGAGGCGGTCGGCCACTGCTTCTGGCGCCTTTCTCCGGGGCGGGAGGGCTGGTGGAAGTCGTGTGTACTTCCTCCAGGATGCGCCAGTCAGCCTACTAGCTCACGCGTTCGATTAACGAGCCTGTCCGGCCGGGTCCACCCGAATGAGTGACCGCCACCCTGCCAGCCTTGACGCAGGTCCGGAAAAAGCCCCTGCTCAACGCCGGAGAACGGCGATAGCGTCACCACGTCAACGAGCGGCGGGGCCGGTGGGCAACGCCGTGGAGCAGCCGAACCGGAGGCCACCGACCCATGACCGCCCCCCAGAACCCCGCCGACCTCGCCGCGGCCCGGCTCACCGACGTCGCCGAGGCCACCGGCCGCCTGCTGCGGACCCTCGCCGCGCTGGAGCCCGCGGCCGTCGCCGGCCCCTCGGCCCTGCCGGGCTGGACCAGGGGCCACGTGCTGGCCCACGTCGCCCGCAACGCCGACTCGCTGGTCAACCTGCTCGACGGCGCCCGGACCGGCACCGACGTCCCGCAGTACGCGAGCGACGAGGCCCGCGACCTGGGCATCGAGCAGGGCGCGCCCCGCCCGCTCGACGTCCAGGCCGACGACGTCCGGGACTCCCACGCCGGCTTCGCCGCCGCCGCCGCGCTGCTGCCCGCCGCGGCCTGGGCCGCCTCGGTGCGCCACCGCTCCGGCTACCTCTTCCCGGCCCACGACATCCCGTGGAAGCGGCTGATGGAGCTTGAGTACCACCACGTCGACCTCGCCGCCGGCTACTCCCCCGCGGACTGGCCGGAGTCCTTCGCCACGGCCGAGTTCCGGCGGCTGGCGGCCAGGCTCGCCGGCGCGGACGCCGCCGGGGGCGCCGGGGCCTCCGGGGACCTCCCGACAGCCCTCCCGGCGGCCCTGCTGGTGGCCGGGGACACCGGGGACCGGGCCCGGATCGGCTCCGCCGACGGGGAGGCCCGGCTCAGCGTCGAGGGCCCCGTCCGGACCCTCACCGCCTGGCTCTCCGGCCGCTCGGACGGCGACGGCCTGCTGGTCCGCGAGGACGGCGTCCCGCTCGCCGACGGCCGGGCCGCCCTGCCCCCGCTCCCCCCGCTGGGCTGACGGCCCGCTCGGCGCGAGGATGATCCCAGAACCCCCATGACGAGGAGCGGACGGATGACGTACCACGGAGCGGTCAAGGTCGGCGGACCGCCGGACGTGCGCGACCTGGCCCACCTGATCATCACCAAGGTGGCGGTCGGCCCCTACGACAACAACGCCTACCTGCTGCGCTGCCGCGACACCGACGAGCAGCTGCTGATCGACGCGGCGGCGGACGCGCCGGCGCTGCTGGAGACCGTCGGCGAGAACCTGGCCACCGTGGTCACCACGCACCGGCACCACGACCACTGGGGCGCGCTGGCCGAGGTGGTCGCCGCCACCGGCGCCCGCACCGCCGCCGGACGGATCGACGCCGAGGCCGTCGAGGTGCCGACCGACCTGCCGCTGGACGACGGCGACACCCTGCGGGTGGGCCACTGCGAGCTGACCGTGCGGCACCTGGTCGGCCACACCCCCGGGGCGATCGTGCTGGTCTACGACGACCCGCAGGGCCACCCGCACGTGTTCACCGGGGACTGCCTCTTCCCGGGCGGGGTGGGCAACACCTGGGGCGACCCGGAGGCCTTCCGGAGCCTGTTCCGGGACGTCAACGAGAAGCTCTTCGACGTCCTGCCGGACGAGGCCTGGGTCTACCCCGGTCACGGCAACGACACCACCCTGGGCGCCGAGCGCCCCAACCTGGCCGCCTGGCGCGAGCGCGGCTGGTAGGCGCGCGACGGGCCCCCGCGGGCCCGTGAGGACCCCACGGAGGCCCGTGCGGGGGCCCGTGCGGGGCTGACACGACGACGGCGGGCCCGCGACCACTGCTCGGTCGCGGGCCCGCCGGGCCGGGGGGGGCGGGGCTCAGGCGTCGATCTTCTCCGCCTCGGCCCGCTCGGCCTTCTTCGAGGCCATCAGGCTGGTCACGGTGGTGACGGCGAGCACCACCACGATGAAGCCCAGCGAGAGCGGGATGCCGATCTCCGGCACGTTCGCGCCCTGCTCGTGCGCCGCGTGCAGCACCAGCTTCACGCCGATGAAGCCGAGGATCACCGACAGGCCGTACGAGAGGTGGACCAGCTTCTTCAGCAGGCCGCCGATCAGGAAGTACAGCTGCCGCAGACCCATCAGGGCGAAGGCGTTGGCGGTGAAGACGATGTACGGGTCCTGGGTCAGACCGAAGATCGCCGGGATCGAGTCCAGCGCGAACAGGACGTCGGTGGTGCCGATCGCCAGCATGACGATCAGCATCGGGGTCATCAGCCGGCGGCCGTTCTCCCGGATGAAGAGCTTGGTGCCGTGGTACTTGTCGGTCGACGGGAAGCGCCGCTCGATCGACTTGAGCAGGCGGTTCTCCTCGAACTCCTCGTCCTCCTCGTCGGACCGGGCCTCCTTGATCAGCTTCCACGCCGTCCAGATCAGGAAGGCGCCGAAGATGAAGAACACCCAGGAGAACTGCGCGACCAGGGCCGCGCCACCGGCGATGAAGACCGCCCGGAGCACCAGCGCGATGATCACACCGAACATCAGCACGCGCTGCTGGTAGATCCGGGGCACCGCGAACTTGCCCATGATCAGGATGAACACGAACAGGTTGTCGACACTGAGCGACTTCTCGGTGATGTACCCGGCGAAGAACTCACCGGCCGGCTGGGCGCCGGAGTGCCACCAGAGGAATCCACCGAAGAGTGCCGCGAGCACGACCCAGACCGTGGTCCAGATGCCGGCTTCCTTGATCGACACCTCGTGCGGCTTGCGACCGCCGATGAAGAAGTCGGCCACGATCAGTGCCAGAAGCACCACGATCGTGCCGACCCACAAACTTACGGAAACGTCCACTACTGCTCCTCCGGCAGGTAGGCGAGACAGTCATCGTCACTGCCGGAGGTCTCTTCCGCCCGTCGGACGCGCTGCTGCGCGCCCGCGGACCAGCGCCCCGGGACGCCGCTGGGGACGCCCGTGATGACGGGGCAACTGCGGGGGAATACTCCCCTCCGCTGCCAACCAGGGTAACAGCAGTCCCAAGGAAAGGTAAAGAAGGTAAAGGACCTCCGGGACCGGGCCGGTCCCGGGCCGCTCGGGGGCCCGCTCGGGGGCCCGCCGCTACAGGTACGGCTCGATGGCCGGAAGCAGGTCCTGGAAGGTCCGGCCGCGGGCCGGAGCGCCGATCGCCTGCATCCCCCAGCCGCCGTCCTCCTCGCGGAACACCTTCGCCATGACCTGCCCGGTGTGCGGACCGCCGCCGGTCAGCTCGTACCGGGCCAGCTCCAGCCCGGTCGACTCGTCCACCAGCCGGCAGTGCGCGTTCTGGACCTCGGCGAAGGTCTGCCCGGTGTACGAGCTCACCGTGAACACCACCTGGGTGATGTGCGGCGGCACGTGCGCCAGGTCGACCAGGATCGCCTCGTCGTCCTCCCCCGCGCCGGCTCCGCCGACCAGGTTGTCCCCGGTGTGCCTGACCGAGCCGTCGGCGCTCTCCAGGTGCTGGAAGAACACCACGTCCGACGGGGTCCGCTCGGCGTACAGCAGGGCGGAGGCGTCCAGGTCGATCTGCCTGGTCCGGCTGCCGAAGAGACCGCGCCGGGGCGCCGCCTTCCAACCGAGGCCCATCCGGACGACGGTCAGCGTCTCGCCCGAACCCTTCTGGAGGCTGACCCGCTGCCCCTTGGCAAGTGTCACCGACACGGCGATGTGTCCTCTCTGCCCAGCCCCGCGGTCGATCCCCGCGCAGGCTCCACGGTGGAACACCCCGTTGCCGTCCCCCGGCTGAGGCCCCCTGTTTCGGCCGCCCCCTCGCGTGGCGGCACCGCAGGCCAGCCTAGGCCCTGCGGCAGAACGCTTCGATCGCCGTGTACCCCTTCGTGGCGGGGCTAGACACCGCCGGGCACGACCGGGAACGGAACCGGCCACGCCCGGCGGGGCGTCGAGGAGCCTGCGCGGGGCCGCTACGCGATGCCGGCCTCCCGCATCTGCCGCAGCTCCTTCTTCAGTTCCTTCACCTCGTCGCGCAGCCGGGCCGCGACCTCGAACTGGAGGTCCGTCGCGGCGGCGTGCATCCGCTCGGTCATCGACTGGATCAGGTCGGCCAGCTCGGCCGCCGGCAAGGACTTGGCCGGCTTGCGGGTGGCGCCCAGCGCCGGCACCGGGGCCTTGGCGCCCTTGGCGCCGGTACCGCGGTAGCCGGTCGAGAGCAGCTGGTCGGTGTCGACCTCCTCACGGGTGAGGGTGTCCAGGATGTCGCCGATCTTCTTCCGCAGCGGCTGCGGGTCGATCCCGTGCTTCCTGTTGTACGCCTGCTGGACCTCGCGGCGGCGGTTGGTCTCGTCGATGGCCTTCTCCATCGCCGGGGTGATCCGGTCCGCGTACATGTGGACCTGGCCGGAGACGTTGCGGGCGGCGCGGCCGATGGTCTGGATCAGCGAGGTGCCGGACCGCAGGAAGCCCTCCTTGTCGGCGTCCAGGATCGCCACCAGGGAGACCTCGGGGAGGTCCAGGCCCTCACGGAGCAGGTTGATGCCGACCAGCACGTCGTACTCGCCGGCCCGCAGCTCGCGCAGCAGCTCGACCCGGCGCAGCGTGTCGATGTCGCTGTGCAGGTACCGGACCCGGATGTCCAGGCCGAGCATGTAGTCGGTGAGGTCCTCGGACATCTTCTTGGTGAGGGTGGTGACCAGGACGCGCTCGTCCTTCTCCACCCGCTTGCGGACCTCGTGCACCAGGTCGTCGATCTGGCCCTCGGTGGGCTTGACGATCACCTCGGGGTCGATCAGGCCGGTCGGGCGGATGATCTGCTCGACCTGGCCGTCACCGCGGGACAGCTCGTACTGGCCGGGGGTCGCCGAGAGGTAGACGGTCTGGCCGATCCTCTTCTGGAACTCCTCCCACTTCAGCGGGCGGTTGTCCATCGCCGACGGGAGCCGGAACCCGTGCTCGACCAGCGTGCGCTTGCGCGAGGCGTCGCCCTCGTACATCGCGCCGATCTGCGGGACGGTGACGTGCGACTCGTCGATGACCAGGAGGAAGTCGTCCGGGAAGTAGTCGAGCAGGGTGTTCGGCGGGGAGCCGGGCTCACGGCCGTCGAAGTGCATCGAGTAGTTCTCGACGCCGGAGCAGGTGCCGATCTGGCGGAGCATCTCCAGGTCGTAGGTGGTGCGCATCCGCAGTCGCTGGGCCTCCAGCAGCTTGCCCTGCTTCTCCATCCGCGCGAGGGCCCCCTCCAGCTCCTTCTCGATGTCGCCGACCGCGCGCTCCATCCGCTCCGGGCCGGCGACGTAGTGCGAGGCCGGGAAGACGTGGACGGAGTCGTCCTGGCTGATGATCTCGCCGGTGAGCGGGTGCAGGGTGTACAGCGCCTCGATCTCGTCGCCGAACATCTCGATCCGGAGGGCGAGCTCCTCGTAGACCGGGAAGATCTCGATGGTGTCGCCGCGGACCCGGAAGGTGCCGCGGGTGAAGGCGAGGTCGTTGCGGGTGTACTGGATGTCGACGAAGCGGCGGAGCAGGACGTCGCGGTCGATCTCCTCGCCGACCTTGAGCCTCACCATCCGGTCCACGTACTCCTGCGGGGTGCCGAGGCCGTAGATGCAGGAGACCGAGGCGACCACGACGACGTCCCGGCGGGTGAGCAGCGAGTTGGTGGCGGAGTGGCGCAGCCGCTCGACCTCCTCGTTGATCGAGGAGTCCTTCTCGATGTAGGTGTCCGTCTGCGGGACGTACGCCTCGGGCTGGTAGTAGTCGTAGTACGAGACGAAGTACTCGACCGCGTTGTTCGGCAGCAGCTCGCGGAACTCGTTCGCGAGCTGGGCGGCCAGGGTCTTGTTCGGCGCCATCACCAGGGTGGGACGCTGGAGCTTCTCGATCATCCAGGCCGTGGTGGCCGACTTGCCGGTACCGGTGGCGCCGAGCAGGACGACGTCCTTCTCCCCGGCCCGGACCCGGCGCTCCAGCTCGGCGATGGCCGCGGGCTGGTCGCCGTTGGGCTGGTAGGGACTGACGACCTCGAAGGGCGTCTCTGACCGCTCAATACTCGTGATGGGTCGCACGTGTCCACCGTACGACCCGCCACCGACATTGCCGCCCCGGCCGGGAAACCCGCGGGGAGGCCGGGGAGGCCGGGAAGGCCCGGGCAGGGCCCGGAGCCCGTCGGTCGGACGAGCCCTAGCGGGCGCTGTCGCGGGCGAGCGCGACCAGGCGGGAGACGGCCCGCAGGTACTTCTTGCGGTAGCCGCCGCGCAGCATCTCCTCCGGGAAGACCCGGTCGAAGGGGATCCCGGAGGCCGTGACCGGCAGCTCGCGGTCGTACATCCGGTCGGCGAGGACGACCAGGCGCAGCGCGGTGGACTGGTCGTCGACCTGTCGCACGCCGCGCAGGCAGACCGCCGTCACGTCGTCCAGCAGGGCGCCGTAGCGGCTGGGGTGGACGGCCGAGAGGTGGCCGAGCAGGGCGTCGAAGTCGTCCAGCGAGGCGCCCGGGGTGCGGGCCGCGGCGGCGTCCACCTGGGCGTCGGAGTACGGCGGCGGGGCGTCCGGCAGGCCGCGGTGGCGGTAGTCCTGGCCGTCGATCCGCATCGGGCGGAAGTGCGCGGACAGGCCCTGGATCTCGCGGAGGAAGTCGGCGGCGGCGAACCGGCCCTCGCCGAGCTTCTCGGGCAGGGTGTTGGAGGTGGCGCAGAGCTTGACGCCGTTGTCGACCAGCCGGCCGAGCAGGGTGGAGACCAGCACGGTGTCACCGGGGTCGTCCAGTTCGAACTCGTCGATGCAGAGCAGCGTGTGGCCGGAGAGGGTGGTCACGGCCTGCTGGAAGCCGAGCGCGCCGACCAGGTTGGTCAGCTCGACGAAGGTGCCGAAGGCCTTGGGGCCCGGCGCGGCGTGCCAGAGCGAGGCGAGCAGGTGGGTCTTGCCGACGCCGTAGCCGCCGTCCAGGTAGACGCCGGCCGGACCGGTGGGCACGGGGGCACTGCGGCGGAACCAGCTGCGCTTCGGGGCGGAGCCCTTCCCGGCGGCGAGCGTGCCGGCGAACTGCTCCAGGACCTGGACGGCCTCGTACTGGCTGGGCTGCGTCGGGTCCGGGAGGTACGTCCCGAAGCTCACGTCGGAGAAACGCGGCGGTGGCACCATCTCGGCGACCAGCCGCTCGGCGGGGACGACGGGGCGCCGGTCGGTGAGCGCGACCGGTCCGGCGGGGCCGGTGGTGGCTATCAGCTCGGGGTCGATCACGGCGTCGATCACGGAGTCGGGGTGTGAGGCTGCTGGCACGGTAGTACAGGGTACGCCCGACCGCACACGCGGCGGGCCCCGGCCGCCGGCGCGCGCCGGTGGAAGACTGGCGGCATGCAACAGTTGATCAGCCCGTCGGGCGGGCAGTTCGCCGATCCGGCCTCGCTGGAGTCGCTCGCCGCCGTCTACGCGTACCCCGACCAGGTGAATCACGGCCGCCCGTGGCTGCGCGCCAACATGGTGGCCGGCCTGGACGGCGGGGCCCGGCTGGACGGGCTCTCCGAGGGGCTCTCGGGTTCGGCGGACAAGCGGATCTTCGGTGTGCTGCGGGCGCTGTCGGACGTGGTGCTGGTGGGCGCCGAGACGGTCCGTGCCGAGGGGTACCGGCCGGCCCGTGCCCGGGCCGAGTTCGCCGGGGCGCGGCAGGCGGCCGGGCAGGCCCCGGCGCCGGCGATCGCGGTCGTCACCCGCTCGCTGGGCCTGGACCTGGCGGCGCCGCTGTTCACCGAGCCGCTGGTGCGGACGGTGGTGATCACCACCGAGGACGCGCCCGGGGAGAGCCGCGCGGCGGCGGCCGAGGTGGCGGACGTGATCGTCGCGGGCCGGGGCTCGGTGGACCTGCGGGCGGCGGTCGCGGCCCTGGCCGGCCGGGGCTGGACGAGGATGCTGACCGAGGGCGGACCGCGGCTGCTGGGACAGCTGGCCGCCGCCGGCCTGCTCGACGAGCTGTGCCTGTCGCTGGCACCGCTGATCACGGCCGGCGACGCGCCGCGGATCATCCACGATGCGGAAATGCCGGACGTGCAGCGGATGCGACTGGTCTCATTGATCGAGCAGAAAGGATTCCTCTTCACCCGTTACCTGCGTCCGCCGACCCCGTGACCCCCGGAAAGTGATCCCGCTCCCACTTGGGACGTTCCCTCCGCGTGGCCCGTCTGTCGGGTGAGCAAGGTGCGGAAAGCTTCCGCCGGGGCAGTATGGGATCCGATGCCGGAGCCCGGGGGCCGGCGACTGGAAGGGACTCACGTGTTCAAGACGGTACTGATGATCGAAAAGGCACTCTCCGACGCCGACGTGGAGCTGGTCACCACGCTCCACAGCGACGAGACGGTGTCCTTCGTCGTCCTGATGCAACCGCGCGGCAAGCAGGACGAGCTGCTGCGGGCGCTGGACGACGTCGCCCTCGGCCACCTCGACAAGGTGGTCCACGAGCACGACGAGTCCGAGAGCGAGCCGACGGTGGCCACCGAGTCGCTGGAGCACAGCCTGCGCCACCTGCGGCAGGCCGGCGCCGAGGCGGTCGGCGAGCTGGTCGAGGAGAAGCCCCTCGACCGGCTCCGCACCGTGGTCGAGGAGCACCGGGCCGACGAGGTGGTGGTGCTCACCTCGCCGCACTTCGTGGAGGAGTTCTTCCACCGCGACTGGGCCTCCCAGGCCCGGCACAAGGTGGGCGTTCCGGTGCTGCGGCTGTTCGCCAGCGACTCCTGACGCCCTCCTCGCCCGCTCTCGGGCACCGGGGCCGGGGCCTCCGGTGGTGCAGAATCGTCCTTGCGGTCCGGTCCGCGAGGACGATTCGCCCTTGCCGCCCGCCCTCCACCACACCCGCCTCTCCCTCCGCGCCCGCCGTCGGGCAGGAGGGGCCACAGCCCGTACGGAGTCCCGTTTTGAACGACGCCGCGCACGACCTGCACGCCCCGCACTTCATCGGTATCGGCGGCGCCGGGATGTCCGGCCTGGCGAAGATCCTCGCGGTGCGCGGTGCCAGCGTCTCCGGCAGCGACTCCAAGGAGTCCGAGACCGTCCTCGCCCTGCGCGCCCTGGGTGCCGGCGTGCACATCGGCCACGCCGCCGAGCACGTCCCGGACGGTGCCAGCAGCATCGTGGTCTCCAGCGCGATCCGCGCCGACAACCCGGAGCTGGCCGCCGCCCGCGAGCGCGGGATCCCGGTGGTGCACCGCTCGGACGCGCTGGCCGCGCTGATGGGCGGCCGCCGGGCGCTGGCCGTCGCCGGCACCCACGGCAAGACCACCACCACCAGCATACTCGCCGTCGCGCTCGGTGAGCTGGGCCTCGACCCGTCCTACGCGATCGGCGGGGACCTCGACGCGCCCGGCTCCAACGCCCGGCACGGCGACGGCGAGATCTTCGTCGCCGAGGCCGACGAGAGCGACCGCAGCTTCCACAAGTACGCGCCCGAGGTGGCGATCGTGCTCAACGTGGAGCTGGACCACCACGCCAACTACGCCTCGATCGACGAGATCTACGAGTCCTTCGAGACCTTCGTCGGCCGGATCTCCCCCGGCGGCACCCTGGTCGTCTCCGCCGACCACGACGGCGCCCGCGAGCTGACCGCCCGAGTGGCCGGCCGCGAGGGCCTGCGGGTGGTCACCGTCGGCGCCGCCGAGGACGCCGACCTCCGCGTCCTGTCGGTGGTCGCGCACGGCATGACCAGCGAGGTCACCGTCCTGCTCGACGGCGCCGAGCTCACCTTCACCGTCTCGGTGCCCGGCCGGCACTACGCCCACAACGCGGTCGCCGCGCTGGCCGCCGGCGTCGCGCTCGGCGTCCCGGCCGCCGACCTGGCCAAGGCCATCGCCGCCTACACCGGCGTGCGCCGCCGCCTCCAGCTCAAGGGCGAGGCGGGCGGCGTCCAGGTGATCGACTCCTACGCGCACCACCCGACCGAGATGACCGCCGACCTGGAGGCGATCCGGGAGGCCACCGACGGCCGCGTCCTGGTGGTCTTCCAGCCGCACCTGTTCAGCCGCACCCAGCAGCTCGCCGAGGAGATGGGCGCCGCCCTGGCCCTGGCCGACTCCTCCGTCGTGCTCGACATCTACCCGGCCCGCGAGGACCCGATCCCGGGCGTCACCAGCGAGCTGATCATCGACGCGGCCCGGACCGCGGGCGCCGAGGTCACCGCCGAGCACGACTTCGCCGCCGCCCCCGCCCTGCTGGCCGGCCTGGCCCGCCCGGGCGACCTGCTGCTCACCATGGGTGCGGGCGACGTCACCAACCTCGGCCCGGAAATCCTGAAGCACCTCGCGAACGTTGCCACCAACGTCTGAGTCCCCCGACCTGGAGCCGTCATGAGCTACGAGATCGAGAAGACCGACGCCGAGTGGCGCGCCGAGCTCTCGCCGGAGGAGTACCACGTCCTCCGGGAGGCCGGCACCGAGCGCCCGTTCACCGGCGAGTACACCGACACCAAGACGGTCGGCGTCTACGGCTGCCGGGCCTGCGGCGCCGAGCTGTTCAGCTCGGAGACCAAGTTCGACAGCCACTGCGGCTGGCCGTCCTACTACGCGCCGCTCGCCGGTGACCGCGTCCAGTACATCGAGGACAGCACGCTCGGCATGCGCCGGGTCGAGGTCCGCTGCGCCCGCTGCGGCGGACACCTCGGACACGTCTTCGAGGGCGAGGGCTACGGCACGCCGACCGACCAGCGGTACTGCATCAACAGCGTCTCGCTCACGCTGAAGCCGGCGGAGTAGCCGGACCGGCGGCCGTTTCGGCGGCCGTCGGACAGCGGGCCCGGGAACCGGTTCGGTTCCCGGGCCCGCGCGCTATCCGGCGACCGGGGCGAAGCGGACCGGGAGCTCCACCAGGGCCCGGTGGAACGGGCCCGGGCGCCAGCGGAGACCGGCGGCGGGGGTGGCGAGCTCCAGCTCGCTGAGGCGGCTGGTGAGCTGCTCGATCGCGGTGATGGCGATCAGCAGCGCCGGGTCCCGGGCCGGGCAGGCGTGCGGACCGGCCGCCCACGCCAGGTGCGCGGACTCACCGCTGCCCAGCTCGCCGCCGCCGGTGGGCGGGGCGGCCTGGGAGTTGGCGGCCGCGTAGGAGACCAGGACGAGGGAGCCGGCCGCGATCTCCCGGCCGTGGAAGGTCACGTCGTAGCGCGGGTAGTGCGCGGAGAGGTTGGCCAGCGGCGGCTCGTGCCAGAGCACCTCGTCGATCGCCTGGAACGCCGTCATCGCGCCGCCGAACAGCGAACCGGCGTAGCGGGCGTCGGTGAGGAGGCGGAGCAGGGCGTTGCCGATCAGATTGGTGGTCGGCTCGTTGCCGGCGATCATGGTCAGCGTGATCTGCCGGACCACCTCCTCGTTGTCCAGCCCCGCCGGGTGGGTGAGGAACCACGAGGTCAGGTCGTGCCGGGGCCGTTCGCGCCGCTCGGCGACCATCGCGGTGACCACCGCGACGACGTCGCCGTACGCGGCCACCGCCTTCTCGGTCGACTCGATCATGCCGACGATCCCGGCCACCAGACGGTCGGCGTGCTCCTCCGGCACCCCGAACCAGGTGGTGACGGCGTGGACCGGCAGGCGGCGCGCGTAGTCGGCGATCAGATCGGCCGAACCGGTGGCCTCGAAGGTGCCGATCAGCCGGTGGGCGACCTCGGCCACCCGGCGCTGGAGCAGGTGCGGTTCCAGCAGGGCCAGGCCGTCGGTGATCACCTGGCGGTAGCGGGCGTGGGTCGCGCCGTCGCTGAAGAGGGCGGTCGGACGGTAGCCGAGCACCGGCAGCAGCGGGGAGTCGGGCGGGACGGTCCGCTGCCAGGCCCGGGAGTCCTTGGAGAAGGTGTCGGAGTCGCGCAGCAGGTCGAGGGCTGCCTGGTAGTCGGTGACCAGCAGGGCCTCGACGCCGGGCGCGATCTCCACCGGGGCGACCGGGCCGTGGCGGCGCAGCTGCTCGTAGACGGCCTGCGGGTCGGCGGCGAAGGCCGGACCGTGGAGGGGGACCGCCCGGGGGGCCGGGTCGCCGGGTACGGCGTCGGTCGGGCCGGCGGGTGCGTCGTCGGGGCTGGTCACGGCTGCTCCGGGGCGGGATCGGGCACGGCTGGGTCGGGACCGGCGGGGTCGGACGCGTCAGGATCGGAACCGGCCGGATCGGAACCGGCGGGGTCGGGACCGGCGGGCAGGCCGTGCAGGACGTGTTCGGTGAGCGCGATCAGGGCGTCCAGACCGGAGTCGCGCTCGCGGGCGTCACAGAGCACCAACGGGGTGCTCGCGTGCAGGTCCAGGTGGGCCCGGAGCACGTCGGGCGGGTGGACGGGCGCGTCGGGGAAGCAGTTGACGGCGACCGCGTACGGCAGGCCCTGCTCCTCGACCATGTCCATGATCTCGAAGGAGTCGGCCAGCCGGCGGGTGTCGGCCAGCACCAGGGCGCCCACCGCGCCGCGGGCGATGTCCTGCCAGAGCGGGAAGAACCGGCGCTGGCCCGGGGTGCCGAACATGTACAGCACCACCTGGCCGGGCAGGGTGAGCCGGCCGAAGTCGACCGCGACGGTGGTGGTGGACTTGCCGGTCAGGCCGGCCACGTCGTCCACCGGGGCTCCGGTCTCGGTCATCGCCTCCTCGGTGTGCAGGGTCGGGATCTCCGAGAGCGTGCGGATCAGCGTCGTCTTGCCGACCCCGAACGGGCCGGCCACCACCAGCTTCATCAGCGTCTGGTCCCGGTCGGGCAGGTAGCCCACCCGGTCCGGCCCGCCCGGCGCGGCCGGGTTACCGGAGAGTGCGGAGTCCAACGAGGAGCCTCTCGACGATGGAGCGGTCGGTCTGCTGGGCGCGGGGGATCGGCGCGCGGGCGCGCAGGCAGCCCGCCTCGACCAGGTCGGCCGCGAGGAAGACGGTGGCGCTGACCGGGAGCCGCAGATGGGCCGCGGCCTCCACGACGGTGAGCGCGCCGGGGCGGAGCAGGTCCCAGAGCCGACCGTGCTCGGCCCCCAACTCCGCCAGCTCCGGCGGGGGTTCGGTGCCGGAGGCACTCAGGACGGTGAGCCGGTCGAAACCGGCCGTGCCGGGCCGGGACCGGCCGCCGGTGGCCAGGTAGGCGGGGACCATCCGCCTGCGGGGGACGGCGGTCATGACCGGGCGGGCGCGTCCTGCCGCCTGGCCGGGCTCGCCAGCGCGCGGCCCAGGGCGGCGACCTGCACCTGCATCTGGTAGGCCACGTTGCCGAGCTGGGCCTCGGGCGTGGTGAAGACGGCGAGCGAGGTGTTCTCCCCGGCCGGGACGACGACGGCGAAGCCCAGTTCGGACTCGACCACGGTCTGGGCCAGCCGGGGCTGCTCGACGTCGGTGAAGGCGGTGGTGAACGCGCGGGCGGCGGCGTGCACGGTGGCGGTCATCGCGGCGACCCGCTCGGCGGAGGCGCGGCCGAGGCCCGCCGACGCGGCCTCGACGAGGCCGTCACCGGTGGCGACGACCGCGTGCAGGACGCCCGGCAGCTCCAGCAGCGGGGTCAGCACCCACGAGATCTCGTCAGTGCCGGCCGCAGCCGCACCGGCGGCGGTGCCTGCGGTGGTGGTCCCTGCGGCGGTGGGGCTGGGCGTGCTGCTCACGGCTCGACTCCTTCGGGGGCTGGGGATCTAGCGGCCGGACGCGCCCGCGGGTCCGGCGCCGGCGTGGTCGGCGTCGGGGCGGGGCGGGGCCGCCCGGTCGGCGCCGGCGGGGCCGGTCGCCGCGGGGGACGGACGGTGGTCGGTGGTGGCGTCGCCGGTGGCGGCGGGCTCGTCGGCGGCGGTGGCCGCGGCAGTACCGCCGTCACCGCCGCCCGGGTCACCGCCGTCACCCTCGGCCCGGGCGTCGGCGGCCGTCACGGCGGCGAGGGCCACGGCGGCCCGGCCGGAGCCGGTGCCGTGCTGGAGGGCCTGCCAGCGCTCGGCGGCCTGTTCGGGCGTGCGGGCCGGCGGACCGGCCGGCTGCCGCTCCCCCTCAGCCGTCGGCTCCCCGGGCTCGCCCGGTGCCGCCGGCTGCGTCCTCGCGGCCAGCGGCTGGCGCCGGCGACGGCTGGGCAGCCCGCTGCCGTCGTCCGCGACGAGGTGCACCGCGGGCACGACGTGGATGGCCGGCGGCGCGTGCCGCTCCGAAGCGTCCGGCGCATCGGCGCCGGACGCACCGGACCCGCCTGCCGGACCGGAGCGGTCCCCGGACCGGAGGGTGTACGGCGTCGGGACCGCCTGCACGGTGGGCGCCGGGGCGGGCCCGGCCCCGGCCCGCAGCGGCAGCGGGGTGAGCACCGAGAGCTGCTGCCCCTCGTCCATGACGGTCAGCAGTCCGGCCGGGACCCGCACGATGGTCCGCATGCCGCCGTACGGGGAGGGCTCGATGTGGCAGGAGAAGCCGTACTGGCGGGCCAGCTTGCCGACCACGGCGAAGCCGGTCTTCGGCGGGTTGCCCAGCTCGGTGAGCAGGACCTCGGGGGGACCTGACAGCAGCCGGCGGGCCCGGCTCAGCTGGTCCTCCTCCATCCCGATGCCGCTGTCGTCGACGATCACCAGCGCGCCCCGTCCGCCCTGCTGGACGGTCACCGGGACGTCCGTCTCCGGGTGCGAGTACGCGGTGGCGTTGGCGAGGAGCTCGGCGACGGCGATGGCCAGCGGCTCGGCGGCCCGGGCGACCACCGCCAGCCGGCTCTCCCGCAGGTGGTTGGCGACCTTGATCCGGGCGTAACCGGGCACCCGGGAGAGCGCGCCGACCACCACCTCGGCGAGCGGCGAGTCGGTGCGGGCCAGACCGGGCCAGGCCTCGCAGAGCACGGCGACGGTCTGGATGCGGCGCAGCGCGACCTCGTTGCGGAAGTCGACCTCCAGCAGCCGGGGGTCGTCGTTGTCGTGCTGGAGCTGCTGGACCAGGCTCTGGATCTGGTAGAGCAGGGTCTGGATCTTGGAGGTGGCCCCGCGCATCGCGGAGCGGGCGGCGGCGTCGACCCGTTCGCGCTCGTCGGTCACGGCGGCGGCTGCGGCGTCGAGGACGGCCTGGAGCGTCTGGACGGCCTCCGGGCCGACGGCGGCCGGGTCGAGCGGTCCGGCGACCGGCGCGTTGGGGTGGCTGAGCCGGAGGGCGGCGGCGGCCACGCGTTCGGTGGCGAGGTGGCCGATCTCGGCCAGCAGGGCCGCGGCCTGCCGCACGGCGGCGGCGGCGCGCTCCTCGGCGGTCTCGGCGGCGCGCCGGGCCTCCGACGCCGTGCGGCCGGCGACGGTCGCCGCCTGCTCGGCCCCGGCCGTCGCGCGTTCGGCCTCGACGGCCCGGCGGACGGCCTCCGCGGTGCCGCGCTCCGCCTCGTGCGCCCGGTCCTCGGCGGCCAGTGCGCGGTCCGCCGCCTGCCGGGCCTCGTCGGCCGAGCGCCGGGCCTCGGCCCGGGCCTCGCGGGCCCGCTCCTCGCCGAGGAGGGCCCGGTTCTCGGCGGCGCGGGCGGCTTCCTCGGTCCGGGCCGCCCCGGCCGCCGCGGTGGCGGCCCGGACCAGCGCCCGGGAGCGGGCGCGCGCCAGGACGGCCGTCGCCGCGAGCGCGGCGACCGCGATCAGTGCCAGGGCCGGCAACACGAGCTGCGTCATCGACGTCCTCGGAGGTCCTCGGTCGGAGGGGCGGGGTCGCCCCGGGGGGTGTCCGGCGGCTCAGGCCCGGGTGGTCGTGCCGCCCGTCCCGTTCCGTGGCCGGGGCGTGCGCCGATCAGTGTCCTCGTCCAACTCCCGCGCCACCAGGGCCACCTGGCTCATCGCCTCCAGGACGTTCGGCACCTCCGTGCCGTCCAGGTGCCGGTACTCGGCGCCGATGGTGAGCACCAGCCGCTCGGGCAGGCCGAGTTCGGGGTAGCGCTGCTCGGCGATGATCCGGCGGGCCGCGTCCAGCGCGGGGATCCCGGCGGCGTGCAGGGCGTGCGCGCGCTCGCGCAGGTGGCCGAGGTAGGCGATGTGTTCCCGGACGCCGGCACGGCCGAGCACCGGTCCGTGTCCCGGGACGAAGATCTCGGCACCGGTCGCCAGGATGCGCTCGCAGGCGGCGATGATGTTCTCCAGCGGCCCCGCCCAGTGCGAGGGGTGGTCGCCGGGCTGGTCGGCGCTCGATCCGAAGATCACGTCACCGGTGAACACCGCCCGCTGGTGCGGGAGGTGGACGATCAGGTCCCCACCGGTGTGCGCGGACGGGAGCCCGGTGATCTGCACGGGGTACTCCCCCACCCGCAGCTCCAGCTCGCCGTGGAAGACGGTGTCGGGCCGGACGGGCTCGGTCTGCGACCAGTCGAACTGGCCGAAGTGGCGCCGGAGGTAGCCGCCGAGCAGCGAGTCAGGGTCGCTGCTCGCGACCAGGGCGTGCTGCTGCTTGGGCGTCGGCTCGTAGTGGATGTGCTCCAGCGCCTCGCGGGTGGCGATGATCTCCGCCCCGGGGAGCACGCCGGCTCCCCAGAGGTGGTCGCCGTTGGCGTGTGTGACGATCACCCGGTCGACGGTGACGCCGTCGGCGAGCCGCTTGCGGCTCTCGGTGAGGAACTCCGCGGCGAGCGAGGGGTCGTAGGGCGTGTCGATCCAGAGCGCCGTCCTCGGCGAAGCCAGCAGCCCGCAGTTGGCGAGACCCCATCCGCGCTTCGGGGGAAGCCAGACGTACAGGTCATCGGCAATCGTGCTCACGTTCGCACGGTTGATCGTCATGGGCGCGATTATGCCGATGATGTGACAGGAGTGGAGCAGGGCCTCTGCAATTCAAGACAATTCCTGTCACGGACCATCCTGTCCTGTCCCGATTCCTCCCCCCTTGCACCACGCCCGGTCCAGGCCGTTCCGTCCCGCCGGGCAGGGCCCGCCGGGGGACGGTCCGTCGGCGTCTCAGACCAGGGGCAGGGGCCGGCACACCTCGACGGTCACGTCGACGGTGTCGAGGCCGATGACCCGGCCCTCGACGGCGACGAATCCTTTCTCCCCGGAACGGAAGAGCGCGGCCAGCGGGGACTGCCGGCCGGCGGCCCCCAGGGCCTCGACGGCCATCGCGGACCCGAAGGCGAAGACGCCGCAGAGCACGATGCAGGGGGCGTGCCGGGAGGTGCGGGTGACGAAGACGAAGCCGTGGTCGCGGACCAGCTCGTCGGCGGCGTTGTACTGGGCCTCGAACGCCATGCCGCCCCAGCGGGCCCGGGCCGCCCGGGGGTGTTCCAGCCGGAAGTCCGGGAAGTCGCCGGCGAGCACGCTGGCCGAGTAGGCGTTGACGCTCGGCCCACCTATCGAGAAGGTCGGCATCCGCGGGTCCTGGGCGCCGGCGGTGACCAGCTCGATGGTCGCCTTGCGGTTGATCTTCCGCAGCAGGTCGGTGAGTTCGGCGATCGCCCGGGCCTCGGCCATCGGCATGAAGAGCACGTTCTTCGGCCCCCGGCTGGTGAGCCGGCAGCCGTCCTTGGCGTAGGCGAACTCCGCCACCTCGATGCTGGGGGTGACGATCTGCACCCGCCCGTACGGCGCGAGCAGCGCGCGCAGGAAGCCGTAGCGCAGGAAGAGGCGGGTGCGGGCGAGGGACCGGGCGGCGACGAAGCCGATCACGGCCGGGAAGAACCCGACCAGGATCTGCAGGAGGATCTCCATGGCACCCCTCGCGCGAACGACTCGGGCACGAACTGTCTGCGCTGAGGTGATGCCCCGTAGAACACCAGAAACTCCCGGCACTGCAGCCCACCCGGCGCCGACCACGCGAAATGCGCCCACTTCACCCGTTCGGGTGACACCCAGTCACGCCCGCCGCGGTTCCGGCCGACCGGCCCGGCCTCACCGCCGCCCGACTTCGTCGGCGGCCGTCCGTCGGGCCGGCCGCCGACCGGCGTCTCAGCCCAGCTTCTTGGTGAACTTCCGCTCGCTGGCGCACTGCTCGTACCCGAGCCAGGCGTTGATCGCCAGCATCGGCGCGTTGGTCGCGTCGTTGGAGGTGTACGCCCGGAGCAACCCGGCCTCGCGGGCCCGGCGCAGCGACTCCAGCTTGGCCAGCTTGCTCAGGCCCCGGCCCCGGTACTCCCGGCGGCAGGCGGTGAACGCCGACCAGTACCGGTCCACGCCGTCCGTGTGCACCGCACTGAACGCGGCCGGCTCACCGTCGACCACGGCCACGACGGTCAGGTCGCGGTCGTGGTCCGGGTGGATCCAGTCGCCGTTCAGGAACTCCTCGAAGTCGGCCGCGTCCATCTCGATCTCGCCCGGCTCGTCCCGGATGGCGTCCGCCTCGATCACGAAGATCGGGTACGGGTCGGCCGCCCACTCGCTCGCCGGGCGCAGCTCGACACCGGCCGGCAGCGGCGGGGCCTCCGGCAGCGGCAGCGTCAGGTCACGACCGCCGAAGTGGGCCACCCGGCCCTCGGTGAAGCCGCGGGCCCGAGCGAAGGCCAACGCGTCCTCGTCCTCGTCCACCCAGCTGTGCACCTCGACCACGCCGTGCTCGGCCAGGTGCCGCTCGGCGGCGGCCAGCAGGCCGGTGAAGACACCGCGCCGCCGGTACTCGGGCAGCACGCTGCCGTTGGCGTAGCCGATGCCCTTGGTCGTCGTGCCGGTGACCAGCGCGCAACGGACCGACCCGACCACCCGGCCGTCCAGCTCCGCCACGAAGGTGCGGAAGTGCGCACCCTCGGCCTGGTGGGCGGCGTGCCAGGCGAAGGCCTCGGCCGTCATCACCAGGTGGTCGCGGCCGGCACGGTGGGCCGCCGCGGCGGCCTCGGCGTCGTCGGGGCGGAAGTCACGAATTATCAGTGTTGTCATAGGTGCGTCACGCTAACCCGCGGCGGGCTCGTACGCAGCCGATTATTCTCCGGGCCCGAGGCCCGCCCTACCGGCTCCACCTGCGAAGAAGTCACGGGAAGGGGACCAAAGTCCCTCACCCGCGTGCCGCCAAGCTCAAATAATGCTCTGAGATGTCCGGGTGAGGCTTGGCAGCGGTACCGTCCGGGGACATCCTCAGCAGCACAGCCCGGCGGCCCTGGCGACGAGGCCCGCGCCGACCGACGGCTCCCCACCAGCCCTCAGAAGGGGGCGCACCCATGACCTCTCCCGCACTGCGAGCGCCCGCGACGACGACGGGGACCACCGCCGGCACGGCCGGCAGCACCGCCACGGCCGGCACGGCCCGTGCCGCCGGCCGGCTCGGCATCGGCCTCGGCTGGCGCAGCGAGATCGACACCGTGGTGGAGCGGCAGCCCGGCCTGGACTGGATCGAGGTCGTCGCCGAGAACGTCTGCGCCGACCACCTGCCCGAGTCCCTGACCGTCCTCCTCGCCCGCGGCCTGACCGTGATCCCGCACGGCGTCTCGCTCGGTCTCGGCGGCGCCGACCGGCCCGACCCGGCCCGCCTGGCCAGGCTCGCCGAGACCGCAGGGGCCCTCGGGTCCCCGCTGGTCACCGAGCACCTGGCCTTCGTCCGGGCCGGCGGCCTGGAGGCCGGCCACCTGCTGCCGGTACCGCGCACGCGCGACGCCCTGGACGTCATCGCCGAGAACGTCCGGATCGCCCAGGACCAGCTCCCGGTCCCGCTGGCGCTGGAGAACATCGCCGCCCAGCTGGCCTGGCCGGACGACGAGCTGACCGAGGGGCAGTTCCTCGCCGAGCTGGTCGAACGGACCGGCGTCCGGCTGCTGATCGACGTCGCCAACCTGCACACCAACCGGGTCAACCTCGGGATCGACCCGGCCGCCGAGCTGGACCGCCTGCCGCTGGAGGCCCTCGCCTACGTGCACGTCGCGGGCGGCACCATGATCGACGGGGTCTGGCACGACACCCACGCCCACCCGGTCACCGAGCCGGTGCTGGAGGTGCTGGCCGAGCTCTGCGCCCGGGTCGCCCCGCCCGGCGTGCTGCTGGAGCGCGACGCCGCCTTCCCGCCGCCCGCCGAACTGGCCGCCGAACTCGACGCCGTGCGCCGGGTGCTGGACGGCGGTGGCCCACGGTGACCGCCACCGACGAGGCCCGGGAGCGGCTGGCCGCCCGGCAGACCGACCTGCTCACCGCCCTGGTGGCCGGCGGGCCGGTGCCGCCCGGCTTCGATCCGGCCCAGGTCCGCGCCCAGTCCGCCGCCCTGGCAGCCAAGCGCCGTGACACCGCCGCCAAGGTGGCACCGGCACTGCCGCGCCTGCTCGGGCCGCAGTACGGGCCGCTCTTCCTCGCCTACGCCCGACGGCACCCGCAGACCGGCGGCTACCGCGCCGACGCCCGCGCCTTCGCCGCCTGGGCTCTCACCGAACCGCCCCGCCGGGCAACGGACGACCCGGCAACGGACGACCCGACGAAGCGCGACCCGGCGACGGAAGGCACCGCAGCCGCCCCGCTCGACGCCGAACGGCGCCGGGCCCTGGAACGCTGGCTCCGCCCCGCCCCCGAACGACCGCCCGGCCCGCTCGCCCGCCTGCGCCGCGCCCTGCGGCCCGGCAGCCGGACCTGACACCCGGCGGCCCGGCCGCAGCAGGCAAGCACCGGACCGCGCACTTCGTCACCGGGTCCGCGCACCGTTCGCCGGACCCCACGAACGACCCACCACACACCGGGCGCCGGACCCCGCGCACCCGAAACCCGCACCGGGCCGCCAGGCCCCGCGCACCAGAACGAGCGGCACCAGAACGCTCACGTCCCGGGGGGAATCCGCCCATGTGGCACAACAGCTACTTCCTCGTCCCCGCCCTCCTGCTGTTCGGCGCCGCGCTGTACGCCGCGCAGGCCAAGCGGGCCGCCAAGCGCGTGCCGTCCCCCAAGGGCCTGCCCGGCCGCGGCCTGCCGCTGCTGGACACCGCCTTCCTCGCCGGCGGCCCCGGCCGGGTCTTCGACACCGCCTTCGTCCGGATGCACCGGGACGGCCGCGCCGTCCTGAACCGCGCCGGCCTCGTCACCCTCACCGGCACCCTGGCGTTCGACGCCGTCGACCAGGCCGTCATCGAGGCGGCCGGCCCGTCCCGGAGCGGCGAGCTCGGCGCCCTGCGCCGCACGGTGATGCGCTCCGTCGCCGTCCAGGAGATCGGCGACCGGCTCGCCGACCGCGGTCTGCTGCGCGACCCCGTGCGGCTGCGGCGGGCCAGGTCCGCCCGCCGGCTGCTCTGGATAGCCCTGCTCGACGTGGTGGTCTTCGCCGTCGCCGCCTACCTGCTGGACTCCGACGAGCCCGGCTACGACCGCCCGGCGCTCTGGGCCCCGCTGGTCATGCTCGGGTTCGGCCTGTTCTCGCTGCCGGCCAGCTGGCCGCTCAAGGGCCGGATCACGCCCGCCGGGCGGCGTCAGCTCACCCTGATGAACACCGGCAAGCCGTGGAAGCCCTCCGACCGACCGGCCCCCTTGCACGCCCGCGACGCCACGTTGCTCGGTGCCGTGGCGCTCGGCGGCCTCACCACCGCCGAGCTGGCCGACGAGCAGCTGCGGGAGGCGATGCTCGCCTCGGCGGCGGCCGACCAGGCCGCCCGGTCCGCCGCCCACACCGGCGCCGGCTCCTCCTCGTCCTCCTCGTCCGGCTCGTCCTCCTCGTCCTGCGGCACCGCGGGCACCTGGTGCGGCTCCTCCTCCGACTCCGGTTCCTCCGGTTCGGGCTGCGGCGGAAGCAGCGGCTGCGGGTCGTCGAGCGGCGGGTCCTCCTCGTCGAGCTGCGGGTCGAGCTCCGGGTCCTCCTGCAGCTCCTCCTCCAGCTGCGGCGGAGGCGGAGGCGGCTGCGGTTCCTGACCACCGCCCGCCCCGGACGTCACAGTTCGGTATCGCGGTCCGGGAATGCGTTCCACCCACGACGGCGGCGGGTCTACAACAACCCCATGTGGTTGCTCTTCCTGCTCCCGGCCTGCGTCGCCGCGGTCCTCTCCTGCATCCGGCTGGTCCGGACGGCCGCGACCGCCGACGCCCTGGCCGGGCAGGAGGGCCCACGGCCGGCCGAGGCGGTCGGGATCGGGCTCTACGAGACGGCCTACCTGGCCGGCGGCCCGGACCGGGTGGTGGAGCTGGCACTCGTCCTGATGGCGTCCCGGGGCCGGCTGCACCTGGCCCACACCGGGTGGACGACGGTCGTCGACCCGCGCGGCCGCAGCCGGCTCGAACGCGCGGTGCTCGCCACCGTCGGCCCCGAGGGCCAGTGCCGCACGGACGACCTGCGCGAGGCGATGGGCGCCCACCCCACCGTGCTGGAGATCGGCAGCCGGCTCTCGCTCGCCGGGCTGGCGACCCCGGCGGCCGTCCAGCGGCGCACCGTCCTGGTGATCCGGCAGGTCCGGCAGGCGCTGCTGCTCTCCCTGGTCCTGCTGGCCGCCGCGCTGGCCACCGGCGTCCTGGTGGACGGTGACGCGCTGGCACCGCTCGCCTGGTTCTCGCTGCCGCTGGTGCTCACCGCCGGGACCCTGCTGATGGCCCGGGTCGACGTCTACCCGTACACCGGTTGGGCCTCGCCGGTCGGCCAGGAGGTGCTCCGCGAAGTCCGCCCACCGCGCCAGCACGGCCTCACCGACGACGACGAGCGCGAACTGTTCACCGCCGTCGCCATGAACGGCACCGACGCCCACCCCGACGCCCGCCTCCGCGCGGCCCTCCGCCGGCACTGAGGGTCCGGCCGGACCGGCGGCCCCGACCACGCCACGACGCCCGGACGCAGCGATGCCGGCCTGCCGGGACGAGCCCCGCAGACCGGCATCCTCGGCCGCGTTCGACGGCCGGTGGCCTCAGACGAGCCCGTTGAGCAGCTCGCTGACCGGCTTGCGGCGCCCGGTGAAGAACGGCACCTCCTCGCGGACGTGCAGCCGGGCCCGGGAGGGGCGCAGGTCGCGCATCAGGTCCACGATGCGGTGCAGCTCGTCCGCCTCGAAGGCGAGCAGCCACTCGTAGTCGCCCAGCGCGAACGAGGCGACCGTGTTGGCCCGCACGTCCGGGTAGCCGCGCGCCATCTGGCCGTGCTCGGCGAGCATCGCGCGCCGCTCGGCGTCCGGCAGCAGGTACCACTCGTAGGAGCGGACGAACGGGTAGACGCACACGTAGTCGCGCGGGCGCTCGTCGGCGAGGAACGCCGGGATGTGCGACTTGTTGAACTCGGCCGGGCGGTGCAGCGCCATGTTCGACCAGACCGGCTCCAGCTCCCGGCCCAGGCCGGTGCGGCGGAAGCGGTTGTACGCCTCCTGGAGGTCGTCGGAGTCGGCGGCGTGCCACCAGACCAGGATGTCGGCGTCGGCGCGCAGACCGGACACGTCGTAGGTACCGCGCACCGTGACGTCCTTGGCGTCGAGCTGGGCGAACAGCTCGTCCACCTCGGCGGCCAGGCCGGTGCGGTCCTCGGGCAGTGCGCCCTTGAGCTTGAACACCGACCACATGGTGTAGCGGATGACCTGGTTCAGGTCCCGTGCCTTCTTCTTCTCCGGCTGCTGCTCAACGGTCTCAGTCATGCGCCCATTGTCCTCTCCGTGACGTTCTCCCCGGTCAGCGGGGTCAGCACTCCGTCGAGCCCGGCGACGGCCGTCCGGGCGCTCGCGATGCACGCCGGGATGCCCACCCCGTCGTACGCGGCCCCGCACAGCGCCAGCGCGCCGACCCGGTCCGCGGCAGCCCGGATCCGGGCCACCCGGTCCAGGTGGCCGACCGGGTACTGCGGCAGCCCGGCCCGCCAACGGGTGACGGCGGTGTCGTACGGGCGGGCGGTCAGTCCGATCGCCTCGCCCAGGTCGGCCAGCGATCCGGCGACCAGTTCCTCGTCCGGCAGTTCCAGCGGCTCCTCCTCGCGCAGCCGGCCCAGCGAGGTGCGCAGCACGAACGCGTCCGGGGCGGAGCGCTCCAGCCAGCCCCACTTGTTGGAGGAGAAGGTGGACGCCTTGATCCGGCGGCCGTCCACCGGCGGCACCAGGAAGCCGCTGCCGGCCGGCGGCTCCGGCAGGTCGGAACGCCGGAACGCCAGGGTGACCAGGGCCATCCCCGCGTACTCGACGGCGTCCAGCTCGACGGCCGCGGCCGGTGCGTCGGCGCGCAGCAGCCGGGCGGCGGCGGGGGCGGGCACGGCCAGCACCACGGCGGTGGCGTGCAGTTCCCCGCCGTCGCCGGTCGCGACCCGCCAGCCGTCCGGGGTGCGGCGCAGCCCGGTCACGGCGGTGCGGGTGCGCAGGTCGACGCCGGCTCCGGCGCAGGCGGCGGCGACCGCCGTCGGCAGGGTGCCGAGGCCGCCGCGCAGACCCTGGAAGACGGGGGTGCCGGCGGTCTGCGGCCGGGTGGCCAGTTCGTGCACGCCGGCGACCAGCGAGCCGCCGCCGCGGGCGACGGGCAGCAGGGCGGGGACGGCGGCACGCAGCGAGATCTCGTCGGCGCGGCCGGCGTAGACACCTCCGAGCAGCGGCTCGACCAGCCGGTCCACCACCTCGCGGCCGAGCCGGTCGGCGACGTACCGCCCGATCGCGACGTCGTCCGTGACGGCCTCGCCTGCCCCCTCGTGCCGGGCCCGTTCCAGGCCCTCGGCGCTCAGTACCCCGGAGGCCTCCAGCGCGGCGAGGTCTCCCGGAACGCCCATCACCTGTCCGCCGGGCAGGGGCCGCAGCGCGCCCCTCGTCCAGATCGCGGCCCTGGCGGTGGTCGGCGGTTCCAGTTCCCCGTCCAGTCCGACCGCGCGCGCCAGGTCGACCGCCTCGGGCCGCCGGGCCAGCATCGACTCGGCCCCGAGGTCCACCCGGACCCCGCCCACCTCGCCGCCCCACAGCTTCCCGCCCAGCCGGTCGGACGCCTCCAGCAGCGTCACCCGCGCCCGGGCCGCTCCCCCGGCGGCCCCGCTGAGCACGGCGGCCGCGGTCAGCCCCGCGATCCCGCCGCCGATCACGACGACATGTGCTTGCGACATGCCTCGCAGTCTTGCAGGTCTTTACACCTTTGCCTCAATCCGCCCGCTTCCGCCCGTTCGAGGCCCCGGGGGCGGGGGCGGGCGCGACATCCGCGCGCGAGCCACGTCCGGTCGGGGTCGTACGGGAGGTCGGCGCCCGGATGTCCGGCGGGGCGGTGCGGCGGGGTGACGGCGGCACTGCTGCGGCGGGCGGGGAGCGTGGTGGTGACGGTCTGACGCCTTGTCCGGGCCGCAGCCGAGCTGTGATCGAGCTGCGACCTCCGGAGCGGGTCCGATCCGGCTCCGCGCCCGTCGAATGGTCCGAGTGCCGGAAGGAAGCGGCGCCGGAACTGTGGACGCGGGGAGGACTCGATCGTGGAACGAGGACGGCGGAGAGCGGGAGCGCTGGCGGCGGTGGCCGTGGCGGCGGTACTGGCCGGGGGGTGCAGCGCGTCCGACAAGAGGGACAGCAGCATGAGCGGCAACGCGGCGCCGGCGGTCGCCGGTGACGCGGCGGCACCGGCCGCCGCACCGGCCGCGCCGGCCGCACCCGGTGCGGCGGGTGCGGCGGGTGCGGCCTCGGCCGCTCCGAAGGCCGCACCGGAGGCGGGGGCCGGCAAGCCGAACGCGGTGCCGGTGGCGGACACCCGGCAGATCGCCTACAGCGCGCAGCTGTCCGTCCGGGTGGCGAAGGCGGACACCGCGCTGGCGCGGGCCCGCGACCTGGCGGTCGGGGCGGGCGGCTACGTGGCGAGCGAGACGGTGAGCGGCTCCGCCGGGGTCCCCGGCGGCGGAGGGGGTGGCAAGCGCCCGGTCGACATGGATCCGCCCGGCCCGCAGAGCGGCCAGCTGACGGTGAAGGTGCCGTCGGCGGCGTTCCAGCAGACGCTGGACCAGCTGGCCGGGCTGGGCGAGGTGTTGTCCCGCCGCAGCCAGGCGGACGACCTGACCCAGCAGGTCGCGGACGTCGGCAGCCGGGTGCAGACCCAGCAGGTGAGCGTGGACCGGGTCCGGGCGCTGATGGCGCAGGCGAAGACGCTGGCCGAGATCACCAGCCTGGAGGGCGAGTTGAGCCGCCGCGAGGCGGACCTGGAGTCCCTGCAGAAGCAGCTGAAGGAGCTGTCGGCGAAGACCTCGCTGTCCACCATCACGCTGGACGTCCGGCAGCGGGCGGACACCCCGGCGCCGGACGAACCGGATGCCGAGGACGACGACGGCTTCTGGACCTCGGTCGGTGACGCGCTGGGCGGCGGCTGGGACGTGCTGGCGGCGATCGTGCGCGGCGTCGCGGTCGCGGTGGCCGCGGCGGCGCCGTTCCTGCTGGTCGCCGGACCGGCGGCGCTGGTGCTCTGGGTACTGCGCCGGCGTCGGCGGGCCGGAGCGGGGACGACACCGGTCACCCCGGTCACCCCGGGCGGTCAGGGCGATCGGCCGGCGGCACCCGAGGTCCCCGCCGCCCCCGTCGAGAGCCCGAAGGTCCCGGCCGTCCCGCCCGGGCGCCCGGGCGCTCCCGGGGAGGGCGGGGAGGAGTAGCGCGGCAGCGGAACCGCCGGTACGGCGGCGGGACCCCTCCGGGAGGTCCCGCCGCCGCCCCTCGGCGGGCGCCGGCCCGCAGACCTCAGCGGGCGCTGGACTCGTGGACGAAGGCGACGAGGCGGCTGAGCGCGTCCGGGTCCATGCTGGGCAGCACGCCATGGCCGAGGTTGAAGATGTGGCCGCTGGTGCCGAGCGCCCGGGCGGCCTGCAGCACCTCGCGCGCCTTGGCCTCGACGGCCCGGGTCGGCGCGAACAGCACGGCCGGGTCGAGGTTGCCCTGCAGGGCCTTGCCGGGGCCGACCCGCTCGGCGGCGACGTCCAGCGGGACCCGCCAGTCCACGCCGACCACGTCCGCGCCGGCCTCGCCCATCAGGCCGAGCAGCTCGCCGGTGCCGACGCCGAAGTGGATCCGCGGGACGCCGTAGCCGGCGACGGCGTCGAACACCTTGGTGCTGGCCGGCATGACCGAGCGTCGGTAGTCGTCCGGAGCGAGCGCGCCGACCCAGGAGTCGAAGAGCTGGACCGCGGAGACGCCCGCCTCGATCTGCACCTTGAGGAAGGCCGAGGTGATGTCGGCCAGCCGGTCGACCAGGGCGGCCCACAGCTCGGGCTCGCCGTACATCATGGCCTTGGTGTTCTCGTGGTTCTTGGACGGGCCGCCCTCGACCAGGTAGCTGGCCAGCGTGTAGGGCGCGCCGGCGAAGCCGATCAGCGGGGTGGAGCCGAGCTCGTCGACGAGCAGGCCGATCGCCTCGGTGATGTAGGGGACGTCGTCCGGCTCCAGCGGGCGCAGCCGCCGGAGGTCCTCGAAGGTACGGATCGGGTCGGCGATGACCGGACCGATGCCGGGCTTGATGTCGACGTCGATGCCGACCGCCTTGAGCGGCACCACGATGTCGCTGAAGAAGATCGCCGCGTCCACCTGGTGCCGGCGCACCGGCTGGAGGGTGATCTCCTTGACCAGCTCGGGCCGCATGCAGGACTCCAGCATGGGGATGCCCTCGCGGACCTTCAGGTACTCGGGCAGCGAGCGGCCGGCCTGGCGCATGAACCACACCGGGGTGTGCGGTACCGGCTCGTGCCGGCAGGCCCGCAGGAACGCGGAGTCGTACGCGGCGCCGCGGCGCGCGGGGGGCTGCTGGCCGGGGGCGGCGCCTGCCTGGGCGGCTGCCGTGGTGTCTGCCGTTGTCTCGCTCACGCCCCAAATCTTCGCACGCGCCCCGGACCGGCCCCCTCGCCCGGTCTCGTCGGTTCCTCCAAGATCTGGCCGGATTGCCCTCCCGGCGCGCCGCGCGGAAAGAAGTTGCGGCGATTAACCGAGTTTTCGACCTAGTCTTCGGGTCATGGCAGCGGTCGGAGGGCACCCCGCACAGGGTGGCGGAGCAGGTGGCGGAACGGGTCGGGAGACGGCGCCGAGCGAGTTCCGGGCCGCCGTGGAGGCGTTCTCCGGAGCGCGGCTCCGCCCCGAGGTCGTCCTCTCCCCCGCCCCCGCGCCGCGCCGGCTCGCCCCGTTCGCGTTCGCGGTGACCGCCGCCGTCGAGGTCGACGGCGAGGAGCTCGCCGACGGCCGGCTGGTGCTGCTGCACGACCCCGCCGGCCAGGAGGCCTGGAACGGGGACTTCCGCGTGGTCACCATGACCCGGGCGGAGCTGGAACCGGAGATGGCCGGCGACCCGATGCTCTCCGAGGTCGGCTGGGCCTGGCTGCTCGACGCGTTGCAGGCGCACGGCGCCGGGTACGCGGAGACCTCCGGCACGGTGACCCGGTGCGCCTCGCAGTACTTCGGCGGGCTGGCGGACCGCGAGTCCAGCACCGAGATCGAGATCCGGGCGTCCTGGACGCCGGCCGACGGCCGTTTCGAACGGCACCTCGCGGCCTGGGGGGACCTGCTCTGCATCAGCGCGGGTCTGCCGCCGGTCGCCCCGGCCCCGCAGTCACCGGCCGACGTCGCGTCACTCGGTGGAGTGGTCCCGATGCCCGCGCGACGGCGCCCGCGCTCGCACTGACGAGTGGCGCCCGGGAGGCCCGGCGCCGCCGCGCCCGGCACGTCCTCCAGGGCTGACGACGTGTGATCCCACGCGGGCCCTCCGTCAACGAACCGCTCGAACCTGACCACTCCGCGATCGATCTGATCGATTTTGTGCGATTTCCAGGCACCTCGTATCAGTCACTTGCGCGATTTGTCCGTATTGTTACTCACTAGATCGTGATCTTTCGCTAAAGCCGGGCACGGATGATGCCGAAGCAGACTGTGACCCTTTCCGAACGCGGAACACTCCGACCGCCCCCTCGGGGTTCCGTCCGCCACTCCCCGCAGGAGGCCTGGTGTCGGTCCTTCTTGAGCACCCCGCAAACGTGGTCGCCTACCGGCCGACCAAGCCCACCGCCATGGTGGTCATCGCCGATCCCCGCGTCCGAAACACCGTCACCCGCCACCTCTGGGCGCTCGGCGTCCGGGACGTGATCGAGGTGTCCTCGATCGCCGAGGCCCGCCCCCGGGTCTCCACCCCCCGCGACATCTGCGTCGCCGACGTCCACCTCCCCGACGGCTCCGGACTCACCATCCTCGCCGAGACCCGCGCCGCGGGCTGGCCCAACGGGCTCGCGCTGTCCGCCGCCGACGACATCGGCGCGGTCCGCAGCGCGCTGGCCGGCGGCGTGAAGGGCTACGTCGTCACCGGCACCCGCACCAACGTCGCGATGCCGGGTCGCCCCGGCCTCCCCCTCGGCGCCGGCGGCCTCGCCGGACGGATGCGGCGCCCCGGCATGCCGGGCATGCCCGGTGCGGCCGGCGCTCCGGGCGGCGCGCCCGGGGCCCCCGGTGCGCCGGGAGCCCAGCAGGCCGCCTACCGCGAGCTCTCCGGCCGGGAGGTGGAGGTGCTGCGGCTGGTCGCCGAGGGCCAGTCGAACAAGGCGATCGGCGTGGCGATGGGCCTCTCCGCGCTCACGGTGAAGAGCCACCTCGCCCGGATCGCCCGCAAGCTGGGCACCGGGGACCGCGCCGGGATGGTCGCGGTCGCCCTGCGCACCGGCATCATCCACTGACCCTGGTGGACCGCCGCGGCGGCCTGGAGGAACGTTTCTGTACCGTCGCCCGCCCGTCTCCGGGCCGCTCGTGATCCACGGCTCCGCCCCGGGGAGATGTCTCCCCGGGGCGGAGCCGTGGACGGCCCCGCTCCGGATCGGCGGCCGTCGACACCCGTTCAGGGCGCCCCGGAGGCGCACGGGCAGGTCACAAAGCGGTCTGACCAGTCCGACAACACTCCCGGCTGCGGGGACCGTCGTACCCTTGGTAGGTGACCGACGCCGTAGCAGCCATCCCAGAAGAAGCAGCCCCGGTCCCGCTCCTGGAGCCGAAGGAGGGGATCCCTCCGGTCGTGGCGGACGAGCAGGCGCTTGCCGCCACCGTCGCCGCCTTCGCCGCGGGAACCGGACCGGTCGCCGTCGATGCCGAGCGGGCCTCCGGCTACCGCTACGGCCAACGGGCGTACCTCATCCAGCTGCGCCGCGCGGGCGCCGGTACCGCGCTGATCGACCCCATCGCCTGCCCCGACCTCAGCGGGCTGGGCGAGGCCCTCGCGGACACCGAATGGGTGGTGCACGCCGCCACCCAGGACCTGCCCTGCCTGGCCGAGGTCGGTATGAGACCCCGGCGGCTGTTCGACACCGAGCTGGCCGGGCGGATCGCCGGCTTCGCGCGGGTCGGACTCGGGCCGATGACCGAGAGCGTGCTCGGGCTGAGCCTGGCCAAGGAGCACTCCGCGGTCGACTGGTCCACCCGGCCGCTGCCCGAACCGTGGCTCCGCTACGCCGCTCTGGACGTCGAGGTGCTGGTCGAGCTGCGCGACGCGCTCGAACGGGAGCTGGACGCCCAGGGCAAGCTCGACTGGGCCCTGGAGGAGTTCGCCGCGATCGCCGCGGCGCCCCGCCCCGCCCCGCGGACCGACCCGTGGCGCCGCACCTCGCAGCTGCACAAGGTGCGCCGGCGGCGCCAGCTGGCCGTGGTGCGCGAGCTCTGGCTGGCCCGCGACCGGATGGCCCAGGAGCGGGACGTCTCGCCGGGCCGGGTGCTCTCGGACGCGGCGATCGTCAACGCCGCGCTCGCCATGCCCCTGAACATCGCCGCGCTCCAGGGCGTCCAGGGCTTCGGCCCGCGGGTGCACCGGCGCCAGCTGGAGCAGTGGCTGGCCGCCGTCCAGCGCGGCCGGGAGGTGCCGGAGAACCAGCTGCCGCCGTCCGCGGCGCCGCACGACGGCCCGCCGCCGCCGCGGGCCTGGGCCGAGAAGGACCCGGTGGCCGCCGCCCGGCTGACCGGCGCGCGGGCCGCCGTCACCGATCTGGCCGAGTCGCACAACCTCCCCGCCGAGAACCTGATCACGCCGGACCTCGTCCGCCGGGTCGCGTGGGAGCCGCCGGCCGGCGCCGGCGCCGGCGAGGTGGCCGCGGCGCTGCGCCGGCTGGGCGCCCGCCAGTGGCAGGTGGACCTGGTCGCGCCCGCGCTGGCCACGGCCTTCGCGGAGGCCGCCGCCGCCGAGCAGCAGGACTGAGCGGTCGGACGTGGGAGATGGGAAGTCACCCGGGTGACAAACCCACTCCCACGTCCGGCTCCGGAACCGCCCGGAGGCGGGCGGGCGAGGACCCCGCCCCCAGCCCAATGCCCCCGCCCGTGCCGAGAGGGAGAAGCGGGGAAGCGACGAACGA
>NZ_JAQYWW010000472.1:0-364 GCF_036322525.1 Streptomyces sp. BE20
CGACCAGGGCGCCGAGGTCCAGCGTGTAGATCTCCTTGTACTCGAGAGACTACCATACCTCGCGGTTGAGGTTGGCGTGGGCCAGGGGGTCGTGGACGGGGGTGTTGGTGTTGTGTTTGGTTTTGTGGGGGTTTTTATAAACAAAAATTTGGTGGGAGCGGTGATTTTGGTGTTGTTTGTTTGGGTGTGGGTGGGGGGGGGGGGGGTTGGGGCGGGGGTTGGGGTGTTTTTTTCCGTCGGTGTGATTAAAAAAAAAAAATCCCAGGCCCACCTCTATCTTGTGGGGGTTTTTCTTGGGGGGGGGGGTGGGGTCGGCGGTGTGGGGGGGTGGGTGCGGGTTTTTTTTTTGTTGGGGGCCCCCCCC
>NZ_JAQYWW010000473.1:0-430 GCF_036322525.1 Streptomyces sp. BE20
GGGGCGCCCAACACCACCAACCCCGCCCCACACACAAAAAACCCCAACAAAACCCACACACCAAAAAAAAAAAAAATCAAAAAAAAAAAAAAAATAAAAAAAAAAAAAAAAAAAAACAAAAAAAAACAAAAAAAAAACAAACAAAAAACCGACAACCCCCAAAACCACCCAACACAACAAAACCAACCACCCCACCACAACACCCCCCCCCCCCCCACACCAGCGCGCCGGGCGGCCCGCCCACCCCCCACACCAAAAAACCGAGAACAGAATACAACCGAAACACCGAAAGAATCACGGCCGCCCCGCGGGGGCGTGTCTGGGCGCGGCTGTTTGTTGTTGTTGGTTGGTGTTTCTTTTTTTGATCTCGTTTGTGGTGTTTTTTGGTGTGGGTTGGTTTGTGCACGGGTGGGGGGATGGGTCCCCCCCC
>NZ_JAQYWW010000474.1:0-87116 GCF_036322525.1 Streptomyces sp. BE20
CCGCCGCCCTCACCGCCGGAGCAGTCCGGTCAGGAGGCTCCACCAACCGCGTCGCTGCCGCGGGACGGGGGCCGACGCGGTGGACGCCGGTGACAGCCCGTCCCCGGCCGGCGAGGGCGGCTGAACGGGCACCCCAGCGTGCGCCCGGACGCCCGCCGTCGCGCCGTCCGTGCTGTCGGTGCTCTCTTCGCTCCCCGTGCCGGTGGGTGCCGCAGCCCCGGCGGCGGTGGCGGTCGTCACGGGCGCGGTCACGGGCGTGGGGGCCAGCGGCTCGGGCAGGTCGGTCCGCGGGGTGAACTCCACGGGCAGCGCGACCAGATGGCGGGAGAGCCACGCCGAGGTCCACGTCAGCTCGGACTCGTCGACGGCGAGCTGGAGGTCCGGCAGACGGGTCAGCAGGATGTCGATCCCGGTGTCGGCGATGGCCCGGCCGACGTCCTGTCCGGGGCACTCGTGCGGGCCGCTGCCGAACGCCAGGTGGGAGCGGTTGCCGTGCAGCGGCCTGGCCAGGTCGGGGCGGACGACCGGGTCGACGTTCCCGGCGGCGAGGCCCAGCAGCAGCATGTCGCCGGCCTTGATCCGCTGGCCGCCGAGCTCCGTGTCGCCGGTGGCCCAGCGGCCCGCGACGAGCGACATCGGGGCCGAGTCCCAGAGGACCTGGTCCAGGGCGTCCGGGACGGTCATGTGTCCGCCGGACAGGTGGGCGCGGAACCGCTCGTCGGTCAGGATGAGCTTCAGGGTGTCCGCGATCAGGTTGACGGTCGTCTCGTTCGCCGCGAGCAGGACCACCCGCAGGTGTTCCAGCACCTCGTCGTCGGTGAGCCCGGCGGGGTGGGCCATCAGCCGTGAGACGAGGTCGGGGCCGGGGGTGATGCGTTTGCGCTCCATCGTCCGGCGCAGCGAGGCCACGACGTAGTCGTTGCTGGCGATGGCCGTCTCGGTGCCCTTCATCAGGTCCCGGGCGGCGTCGACCAGACGCGGTCCGTACTCCTCGGGCATCCCGACCAGCTGGGTCAACACCAGCATCGGCAGGTGCTCGGCGAACCGGGTGACGAGTTCGGCGTGCCCGGCCGGGCCGAACTCCCGGACCAGTTGGTCGGTGAACCGGGTGACGTAGCGGCGGATGCCGCGCCGGTCGAAGCCGTTGAGGCCGTCGTTGAGGGCCTCGCGCAGGCGCCGGTGCTCCGCGCCGTCCGCGAACACGCAGAGCGGTTGCCAGGCGATCACCGGCATCAGCGGGGAGTCGGGTGCGACCAGGCCCTCCTGGAACGCCGTCCAGCGGCGGGAGTCCCGGGAGAACCGGGAGGGGGTGCGCATGACGGTGAGGTTGGCGGAGTGGCCGAGGACCAGCCAGGCCGGGAGGTCGCCGTGGAGGAGGACGGGAGCGACCTCGCCGTGTTCGGCGCGCAGCCGCTCGTACAGGCCCGCGGGGTCCGCCTCGGCCTCCGGGCCGTAGAGCCGCCGGAGGCCGGCGGGGGCGAACGCCCGGAGCCCGAGGTCCCGCAGTCCGACGTCCGGCGGTCCGGTCTGCTGCAGCCCGAGGCTCTCGATCCCGAGGTCCTGAAGGCCCTGAAGACCCTGGGAGCCCTGAACGCCCTGGGGGTCCGGGAGGTCCTGGACGCCCGGGAGGTCGGAGCCGGGCCGGTGGGCGGGGCAGCCGCTCGGCGGGACGAGGGCGGCGTCGTCGGGGAACGGGCTGGTCACGGTGGCTCCGGGAGTGGTCGGCAGGCGAAGAGGGGGCGGTGGCGGGGAGTCGGCGACGACGGGCGGCGGTCCGGCCGGTCCGGGCGGTGAGCACCCGGCCGGACCGGCGCGGTCATCGCACCGGCGACGGGCCCGCGAGGTCGTACAGGTAGTGCATCAGGGCGAGCAGCACGTCCCGGCCGGATTCGCGGACCCGCGCGTCGCAGGCCACGATCGGCACGTCGACCGGCAGGTCGAGTGCGAGCCTCAGCTCCTCCTGCGCGTACGTGGGCGACTCGGGGAAGACGTTGGCCGCGACCACGAAGGGCACGCCGCGGTCCTCCAACCGCCCGATCACGTCGAAGCTGATCTCCAGCCGCCGGGTGTCGACCAGGACGACGGCGCCGAGCGCACCCTCGAACAGGCCGTTCCACAGGAACCAGAACCGTTCCTGGCCCGGGGTGCCGAACAGGTACAGCACCAGTTCCTCGCTGATGCTGATGCGGCCGAAGTCCATCGCGACCGTGGTGGAGGACTTGCGCTCGACGCCGGCGATGTCGTCGACGTCCGCGCCGGCCTCGGTCATGGTCTCCTCGGTGGTCAGCGGGCGGATCTCGCTCACCGAGCCGACCAGGGTGGTCTTGCCGACGCCGAAGCCGCCGACGACCACCACCTTGACCGCTGCGGCGGCCGAGTCCGGGAGCAGATCGGCGCTCGCCGGCCCCAGCACCGTCTCAGAGCCTCTGAAGTCCATGCATCACCGCCTCCAAGAGGGCACGGTCGGGGAGAAGCGCGGCCGGGACGGAGGCACGGGCCTCGATCCTCTCCTCGTCGAGGAGGTCCGCCAGCAGCACGGTGACCGCGCTGACCGGCAGCCGCAGGTAGGCGGAGATCTCGGCGACGGACAGCGGCGACCCGCAGATCCGCAGGATCGCGGCGTGCTCCGGCGGCATGGTCGGCGTCGGCTCCGAGCGGGAGACGATCAGGGTGACCAGGTCGAACGCGGTACGTCCGGCCGGACCACCGCGGCCGCGCGTGATCACGTAGAGGCGTTCCGGGGCCTCGTCGCCCCAGTCCTGGTCGGCTGTGCTCATACGACGGGCTCACCCCTGCGCGGAGGCGTACTGAGATGCTCGCCGATCCGGGCGACCAGGTCCCGCATCCGCTGGCCCATGAGGCCGGCGTCGACGCCCTCGTCGGCCAGCACCGCGAGGAACGCCCGGGCGCCGGCCGCCATCAGGTAGAAGAACCCGCCGCCCATCTCGATCACGACGAGCCGCATCCGGCCGTCGCCGTGCGGGAACTCGTGCCCCACGGCGGCGGCGAGGCTCTGCAGACCCGCGCAGGCGGCGGCGAGGCGGTCGGCGGTGTCGGTCTCGGTCCCGTGCTGGGCCATCCGCAGACCGTCGGCGGAGAGCACGACGACGTTGCGGACGTGCGGCACCTCCTCCGCCAGTTGCTTCAGCATCCAGTCCATGTTGGTTCGTTGGCTGATCACCGCTCGTCCCTCCCCGCCGACTCGTCGCTGCTGTGGCCCGCCGGTCCGGCGGACGGTGAGGTCCCGTTCACTCCGTCGTGGAAGGCGGCGAGCCACAGGCCGGGCTGCACCGCCCCGCCCGGGGGTTCGGCGGCCGCCCGGGGAGGTGGTGGGGGAGCGCCGCCGGTGCGGGAGGCCGCGGGGACCCCGTTCCGGGACGGTGCGGGGGCGGCGCCCCGGACGGGGGCGGGGGTGACGGTCCGGGAGGGGGCGGCGTGGCGTCGCCGCCTGGGCAGGCCGTTCGCGGTCCGCTCGCTCACCACCGGGGCCTCGTCCCCCGCCGGGAACGCTCCGGACCCGGCCCGCCGGGCCGGCCCGGTGTGCGGCCGGCGGTCGTCCACCGGCGGCGGCCCGGAGGAGCCCGTGACGCCGATGCCGTGGGCGCGCCCGGTGGCGGGTGCGGTGGTGATCAGCTCCTGCGGCACGATCAGCACGGCGCGCACCCCGCCGTACGCGGACGGGCGCAGCGAGACCTGGAAGCCGTAGGCCCGCGAGAGCCGGCCGACCACGGCCAGGCCGAGCCGGGGGGTTTCGCCGAGGTCGTTGAGGTCGATGCCGGCCTGTGCCTCCCGGAGCATCCGTTCGGCGCGGGCACGGCCCTCCTCGCTCAGGCTGAGGCCGCCGTCCTCGATCTCGATCGCGATGCCGGTCTGCACCTCGACGGCGGTCAGGTGCACGTTGGTGTGCGGCGGGGAGTAGCGGGTGGCGTTGTCCAGCAGTTCGGCGACCGCGTGGATGAGCGGTTCGACGGCCGGTCCGACGACGGCGACGTCGGACACCGGGTGCAGTTCCACCCGCTGGTAGTCGAGGATCCGGGACATACCGCCGCGCAGCAGGCTGTACAGCGGAACCGCCTTGTTCCACTGGCGGCCGGGGCGCGCGCCGCCGAGGACGGCGATGCTGTCCGCGAGGCGGCCGATCAGCGCGTTGCCGTGGTCCAGGAGGAGCAGGTCGTCGAAGACGGCGGGGTCGTTGCCGTGCCGGTGCTCCATGCCGCGCAGCTCGTGGGCCTGCCGGTGCACGATCGCCTGGACCCGGCGGGCGATGTTGACGAAGGCCCGCTGGGCGGACTCGCGCATGCCCTCCTCGGTGTCGACGGTCTCCAGCACGGCGCGCAGGAGGGTTTGTTGGGCGACCCGGAACTCCGGTCCGACGAGGATGTCCTGCGGTTCGTTCGCGGTGACGACGTCGTCCAGGGACTCGCCGCGCTGGAGGCGGACCACCGCGTCGGGCAGGCCGATCCGGGCCAGCCGGACGGTCTCGGCCTCCTGCCGGGACAACCGGCGGCGCAGCTCGTCCTCCCGCTGGGCGCACCGTTCGCGCAGGGCCTCCGTCGCCCGGCCCCGACGGACGGCCTCGGCGGCCACCAGGGCCACGGACAGCGTGCCCACCGCCGCGCACCAGCCGACCGCGACGCGGGAGCCGGGGGAGGCCGTGGACACGGCGAGGACGGCGACGGTCGCCGTCACGAGGGCGGGGACGAGCCAGACGAGTACGGGAGCGGAGCGCCGGCCTCCGGGTGACGATCCAGCACCAAGCATTCGGCATCCTCTAAACGGTCGGAAGGGTAGGGGGCGGGACGTGCGGGGCCGGCGCACCGCGGACCGGCCCGGGTTCCGGCGTCCGGGGCGGTGTTGGCACCAGGTTTACCGTGCCCCGGCCCCACCGAACCGCAGGCCGCGCGCAGTTCGCCAATGCGGGCGGTATCCCGGAGAACCCGTCACGCGGAGGGGGCGGTTCGTGCTAACGCGGCTGCCGCCGAGAGGTCTCCGGGCCGTGACCGCGGGCCCGTCGGGGCGTCCCGCCGCCGCTCCCGCCGCCGCTCCCGCCGCCGCTCCCGCACCCGCTGATGCGGCGGAACTGCCGGTCCGGGTCTCTCGTCGCGGAGGCCGCTCGTCCGTATGATCGGGCTTCCTGCCGTCGGGGCTTGTGGGGGACGGGAGTTGTGCTGCCCGGCAATCGTGGGCGGTACCGGTGGAACGGGCGGTCTCCAGCAGTCATCAGCAGTCACCGGGAGCCTCGCCGGGCCGGGTGGACCGGTCCGGCGAGGCCCGAGGGAGGGGCGGGAGCATGCGATTCGCGGGTGTGGGTCTGACGCGGGACGGCTATCGGATCGCCGTGCTGGACACGGCGGTCAGCCGTCCGGCGACGGTCGAGGTGTACGAACACTGCGTCCTGGAGAGGCCGGTGGCGCGGCTGGTCGAGCTGGCGCAGCTCGCGCCGGACGGTTTTGCGGTGGTCGTCGACAGTGGCAACGGGATCTTCGACGGTTCCCTCGCCGCCGCCGGGGTCACGGTGTTCCGGGCCGACCCGCCGGTCCTGACGGACGGTCGGGTGACGGCGGAGGCACTCGCCGAACTCGGCCGCTCCCGGCCGGAGGCGCTCGTGGCGCTGGGATCCGGGGGCTGGACGATGAGCGGGCGCGAGGAGGGGATCACCGCCGCGGAGAGGGCGTCCGGTCCGGTCGAGCGGCGGCTCGCGGCGGAGGGCCGGCTCCTGCTGGGCGGACCGGTCCGCCGGACGGAGGCGGACGGAGAGGTCGCCGGGTCCGGGTCCGCGCCGATGGTGGCGCTGACCTTCGACGACGGCCCGGACCCGGAGTTCACCCCGCAGGTGCTGGACGTGCTCCGCCGGTACGACGCCCCGGCGGCGTTCTTCTGCATCGGCCTGCACGTGCTGGCCCACCCGGGCGTGGTGCGCCGGACCGCCGCCGAGGGCCACACCCTCGGCAACCACTCCTGGTCGCACGCCTACCTGCCCGACCTCGGCCCGATCGGGCTCCGTGAGCAGCTCGGCCACACCTCCGAGGCGCTCGCCGAGGCGGCCGGTCTGGACGGGCCGGTGGCGTGGCTGCGCCCCCCGTACGGCGGCCGGAGCCCCGAACTGCTGGACACGGTGGCGGATCTGGGCCTCACCACGGTGCTGTGGGACGTGGAGACCAACGACTGGGCGCTGCCCGGGCCCGAGGTGATCGCCGAGCGGGTGTTCCGGCAGGTCCGTCCCGGTTCGGTGGTGCTGATGCACGACGGCGGCGGGGACCGCGCGCAGACCGTCGCGGCGCTCCCCGCGGTGATCACCGGGCTGCGCGAGCGCGGCTACCGGCTGGTGGGTCTGGGCGAGTTGCTCGCCGCCCGGGTGCCGGCCGGGTGCGGCGTCGGGACGTAGGGCGGCGGGTAGACGTTCGCGGACGGCCCGGACCGGTCCCTTCGGTCCGGGCCCCGGGCGGGTGCCGGGCGGGTGCTAGAAGAGGGACGAACGGGTGCCCGCCCGTCGCCGATCCAGCCGAAGGGTTCCGTGATGCCAGAGTCCACGTCCTCCAGGTTCTCCCGTGCCGCCGGCCGCACCGCGCTGGCGGCCGCAGCCGCCCTCGCCCCCGTGCTCGCCGCCGCCCCGGTCGCGTCCGCCACCGCCTCGGGGCTGGACGACACCTGGTCCTGTTCCGTGCCGACCGGCTACGTCTACGACCAGATCGTCGCCTCGTCCTCCTGCGGGACCCGGCCGCTGTACCACCTGCGCACCCCGGTGGACGGGCTCGTCTCGTGCGTCACCGAGCGTGGTTTCGTCTACGACACCGCCTCGCAGACGTCCAACTGCAGCATGGTGAAGAGCTCCAAGTCGGCCTCCTACCGGCTGCGGATCCCCGGGGACCTGGTCACCTCCTGCGTGACCGCCACGGGCTTCGTCCACGACCTGGTCACCGCGCGCGCGGAGTGCAGCATGAGCCCCGGGTCGACCAACCCGGCCTACCGGCTCCGTACTCCGGTCGACGGCCTCTGGGCGTGCAAGGTGCCGGCCGGGTGGACCTACTCGGCCACCGTGACCGACCGGGACTGCAGCCACAGCATCACCTCCACCGCCACCAAGTACCGCCTGAAGGTCTGACGGTCCGCCGCCCGTCGCGGGCCGCCCGCCGCGGGCGCGGTGGAGCCGGCGGCGGGCGGCCGTCGGCTCCACCGCGCCCCGGCTCCGGTCAGCCGCAGGTCGGACAGGGCTGGCAGGCCTGGACCTGGACGTTGTCCACGACGGGTCCGGCGCTGCTGCCGGCGGTGGTGCTCCGGAAGGCCAGCGTGGTCGAGGCGTTGGTCGCCACGAAGGTGAACTGCCGGGTCACGTACCCCATGGCAGCGCGCGTCTTCCCGGTGACGTCGAAGGAGAACGCCTGGAACTCCTGGCCGTCCACGCGCGCCTGACCGGTCTTCAGGACGGGGGCGCCGTCCGGGTTGCCGGCGATGGAGTAGGTCACCGTGTAGGCCGTGCCGGGCGTCGTCGTGAAGGTCTGCGAGACGGTCCCCGCGTTGGACCCGTTGAGGTCCACCGACTGGTCGCCCTCGGCGGCCTGCCAGAACCCGGCGCCGATCAGGTCCACCGAACCGGCGGTGACCTGCCACGGCCCGATGGTCTGTCCGGCCGAGAGGGTCTGGAAGGTGTTCGCCGCGACCTTGGGCGTCTCGAAGCTGCCGTCGTCGAAACGGCTGAGCGCGCGGGTGGCGCCGGAGGCGGTGCCGCTTCCGGCGAGGAGGGCGGCGACGGCGGCGGTGGCGACGGCGGTGACGGCGGTCGTGCGGAAACGCTTGATCGACATGGGGTTCTCCCAGGTGCGGGCCCTGCTGCGGGCCGGTGATCGGCCGGACACCTGAGATCGTCCGGGGCCGGTGGGGTCGGGGCCAAGGGTGGGGCACCGGCGCCCCGTGGTACGGGCCTCCGTCGTCGGGCCCCCGCACGCCGGTTTGACGGGGCGGTTCTCCGGTGCCGGGCGTGCAGGTCCACCGGCTGAGCCTGTGACCTGGTCGATTCTTCGTGGGATCGGGCCGACGGCGGGCGGGTGCCGGGCCGGCCGGGCCGGTGGGCAGCGGTCGCGGGGTGACGGTTCCGTGGTGCACGAAGCTTCGTGCGCCGTCGATCGGCTTCGTGGGCGCCCCGGCGTGCGCGGACGGCGCGGGCGGGACGCGGCGCCGTCCCGCCGGGCGGTCGGGGGCGGTCGGGCGACCGGTCGGGCGGGTGTGCTTCGGGCCGGGGCAACTTGGGGATTCGGCGCCGAACCGTCCGTGCGCGCCGGTAGCCTCTCGACGGGTGTCCGGCAGGTGCCCCGCGCATCCGCACAGGTTCGAGGAGGCGTCCGTGGAGAGGACTTCGGCAGGGCGGGTGGACCCCCGGCCTCGGTCGGCCGCGCAGTCGGGCGCGCCCGGCACTCCGAGGCCGTTCACCGTCCCGAGGCGGGCCGGCACTTGGCGGGACATGCGGTCCGACGCACGGAAGGACGCCCTCCGATGACTCTTCCCTCCCACCGCAATCCCTCCTCCCCGGCCGGCGGCGACCCGCGCCGGGGCGTGCTCGACGCCGCCCTGGTCGACCGCGTCACGGACGCGGTCCTGTTCGCCGGCCTGCCGGTCGCGTTCGGCGACCAGGGCCCCGGTGTCCGCATCCGTCCCGCGGAGGCGGTCGACGCCGCCGACCGGTGCGAGGGCCTGGCGGCCCTCGACTGGCTGCCGTCCCGGCGCCTGGCCGACGCGGCCGCCATGGAGGATCCGCAGCACGCGGCGGGTTCGGCCCGGCAGGTGGTCGGGGTGAGCATGGTGAACGCGCTCGCCGAGTTCCTCCCCGCCTTCGGGCTGGACGTGAGCCGGGACCGCTCCGGCCGCGAGCTGCGGGTGGGCGGAGCGGCGGACAGCGGACTGCGCGTGCCGCCGGACGTCCTGGTCCGGCGTCCTGCGGGGGCCACACCGGCCGAGCTCGGACTCGACGCGGAGCTCGTCGACGCCGTCCGCCGCAGCGCCGCACTGGCGGGGCTCCCCGTCGCCGGGCACCTCGGCGCCGCCGGTGTCACCCTCGGCCCGTGGCCGACGGGGGAGGACGGAACCGGTGGCGACGGGGGTGCGGACATCGGCTGGAACCCTTCGCGCCGGCTCTCCGACCTTGCCGACAGCGGCTCCCCGGCCGCCGGGCTCGCGGCGGTCGCCCGCACGTCCGTCCACGCGGCGATGCTCCACGCACTCGGCACGATCCTCGGGGCCTGCGGGACGGAACTTCGCTGGTTCCACGCCCGCAACCGGCTGCGGGCCCTCGGCGAGTCCACCCCCGCCATCCGGCACTGACACCGGCCCCGGGGAGCGGCCCGGCGCGGCCCGGAGCCGCCCGGAGCACCCCGGAGCCGGTTCCGCAGGGCCGGCCGCCGCGTGTCGGCGGACTCCTGCGGCGGGGTGCTGGTCCAGACCACAGGTGAATCTGGTCCAGACCATTGACGGTCGGCGGGGCGATGCCTACGGTATGGGGCACTTACCTGGCGCAGGCATGCCAAGATCCGCACGGCTGGCGCACCCCCCCCACACGCGCTTTCCTGCGTCGGGCGCACTCCCCACCCCCCACGGAGGAGAACCATGCGCAAACGCCACATGGTGGGCGCGGCCCTGGCCGCCCTCGCCGTCCCGCTCGCGATGGCCGTTCCGGCCCAGTCGCACGGGTTCATCAACCTGCCGCCGAGCCGCGCCGCGCTCTGCGGTGCGGGCGTCGTCACCAACTGCGGTGACATCCAGTGGGAGCCCCAGAGCGTCGAGGGCCCGAAGGGCTTCCCGACCAGGGGACCCGCCGACAACACCATCTGCGCGGGCGCCGACTCGCGCTGGGCGCCCCTGGACAACCCGCGCAACGGTGCCTGGCCGACCACGAAGGTGACGGCCGGCCAGCAGCTCACGTTCACCTGGGAGATCGAGGCCAGGCACTCGACCACCAACTTCAGGTACTTCCTCACCAAGCCCGGTTACAGCGCGACCCAGAAGATCACCCGGGCCGGTCTGGACCTCACCCCGTTCCTGACCGTCCCGTACAACGGACGGCAGCCGGCCGCCACCACCACGCACACCGCGACCCTCCCCACCGGTCGCACCGGACACCACGTGATCGTCGCGGTCTGGGACGTCGCCGACACGGCGAACGCGTTCTACTCCTGCACCGACGTGCTGTTCTGATCCGACCCGCACCACCGGGCCCGCCGACCTCCTCCCCGGGGCCGGCGGGCCCGCCGGCCGCTCAACTCCCGGACAGCAGTGCCGCCAGGGCGAGGGCCGTGTCCGGGTGGCGGCCGAGCAGCGCCGCGCCCGCCGGGCCGGACTCCGCGGGCGCCCACCCCCCGTCGCAGCCCAGCAGGCCGGCCAGCGCGTCACACGTCCCGGGGTGCGCCGCGAGCAGCGCGGCGCCGACCGGGCCGCCGCGCCGGGGGATCCCGGCCGCGGGCGGCACCGGCTGCGCCCGCCACGGCGGGACCCAGGTGTCCAGTGCCCCCGGCCGGCCGGGGAAGATCCGCCCGGCCTCCCGGATCAGCAGCGGTGCGAGGTCGGCGCCGTCGGCGCGCAACGTGCCGATCAGGGTCGGCAGCCAGGGCAGCAGCACCGGGTCGGGCAGTCGTGCGAAGGCGTTGGAGACCGCCTCCACCACGAAGTCGGCCAGCCCGGGGGCCGGCTCCAACGCGTGCAGGAACCCGCTGAGGTACCGCGGATAGGAGGGCAGTACCAGCGGGTTGGCGAGCAGTTCGTCACACCGCTCCCGCAGCTCGGCCCGCGTCAGCCCGCCGAGCTGCACCCGGGCCGCCCAGAGCAGCGCCGTCCTGGACGGGTCCTGCGGATGCGACTGCGCGACGGCGAGTTCCAGCTGCGTCCGGTCGCAGCCCAGGGACACGGCCAGGTCCTCCATGCTGAGCAGGAAGCCCAGCATCGCCGCGACCTGGCGGACGGTCGCGTCCTCGTCGACGAACGCGGTCGGCAGCAGCGTGCAGTAGTGCGCGTACCCGGTCCTGACGAAGGACTCGATCCACCCGGGCAGGACCGGCTCGGCGGTCCGGTAGTGCGCCAGCAGCCGCCGGATCCGGCGCAGCACCTCCGGTGCGCCGTCGACCCCGCGCTCGGTGGCCAGCACCTCCAGGGCGCGGGTGCCCAACTCCTCGGCGAGGCGCCGGCTGCGCAGGTAGAGGGTGGCGTCCTCGACCGTCCGCAGGACGGTCCCCGCCGTGGCCTGCGGCGCGTTGGCGGCGCGCCGCAGGCGCTGTTCCAGGACCTGTTCGACGCTGACGCCCTCGTAGCCGAGCTCGATGAGCGCCCGCTGGTGGGTGCCGATCGCCACGTCCCAGGACTCCTGGATGGGCCGTTCGCCGAGCCGGCGCTCGCCCATGATCGGTCGGGCGGCCTCGTGCGGCAGCAGTTGGCGCAGGATCCAGAGGAGGTCGGAACACCGCTCCAGCTCGGGGCGGGACGCGACATCCAGCAGGGCCCGCTTCACGCCCCGCTGCTCCAGGTTGAGGCCGAGCGGGGCGAGGCGGTCGTGGACGTCCCGGGCGAGGGGCGGCAGCGCGTCGTAGCCGACCTGGCCGACCCGGTCGCCGCCCATCATGATCTCGACCAGCCGGGCGACGTCGCGCCGGCCCGGCACGGTGTCCTTCTCGATGCAGGTGACCGCCGCGTCCTGGAAGTCGTACGGCGTGGGCCTGGCCCGGTCGCGCAACCCGGCCAGCAGGATCGACGTCTCGAACACCGCGATCGCGTCGGCGGTGGAGGCGAGGTAGCCGTTGCGGCGGGCCGCGCGCACGATCTCCACGGACCAGCCGAGGAGTTCGGCCTCGTCCAGGGCGTCGAGGACGGGCGGGCGCTGCAGGAAGCCGGACAGCTGGTCGGAGGCCGGTGCCGAAACGGCGGGCGCGGGTGCGACCCTGCGGGCCTTGGCGGTCGACTTCCTCGCGCCGGGCCCGCCCGCCAGGCGGTACGGCTGCACCCGGGTGCGCTTGAGGTTCTTCGTCCACACCGTCGCGGCGATCGACACCGAGCCCGCGGCCAGGCCGAACTGGGCCTCGATCGCCGCGTGGCTGGAGGGGATGAGGCCGTGCCGCCACGTGGTGGCCGTGCGCGGGCCGATCTCGAACCCGGCACTGCCGTGGACGCCGAACTCGGCCACGCGGCTGGCCGCGTGGAACGCGCCGCAGACGTACAGGCAGTCGGCGGGGTCGGTGCCGGTGGCGGCCAGGTGCTCGCGCATCCTGGTCCACATGTAGCGCTCGCGGTCCTCGTCCACCCGCACCCGCCGGACGTCGCCCGGGGCGAGGCGCCGGAACAGGCTGCCGATCAGCAGCATGACCTGCCGGTACGTGTCGTGGTCGGCGTCCCCGAGCGGCAGCTCGACGTACTGGTGCCACCACTCCGACCAGTGCCGGACCTTGCCGTGGCGCAGCAGGTGCTCCTCCAGCTCGGCGAACCGGGGCCGCAGGTCGCCGATCTCCACGCCGACCGCGTCGCCGTGCAGTGCGGCTTCCGGTTCGGCCGCCGGCGCGTCCGGGTCGGCCGGCCCGTCGGCGGCGGCGTCGCGCGGCTCCCACTGGAAGACGTGGTCGCTGGAACGGTCGACGAGGACGAGTTCGACACCGGGGGTGTCGAGGGCGTAGGCGATGGCCTGGTACTCGGCGGACGCCTCGGTGATCGGGGCGACCACCGACAGCGGCGCCCAGTCGGCGGGGAAGCCCTCGATCTCGCTCGCGAACGCCTGCACCGCCACCGGGAGCCGGCAGTTGCGCAGTTCGGCGAGGAGCGGCGCCATGTCCTCGCACAGCTCCAGGTAGACCACCTTGGGCTGCTTCTCCCGGAGCCGCCGCGCCATCGCGACGGCCGAGGCGGGGGAGTGGTGGCAGACCGGGAAGATCTCCAGGGGTTCGCGCACCGCGCGGTCGATGTCGTCGACGAGGCCGAGCAGGATGCCCTCCAGGGCGTCCGGTCCGCCGGCGAACGACGCCGCGGCGTCCTGGAGTTGGGACCGCAGTGCGTCGAAGGTCCCTTCGTCGGCGGAGCCCCCGCCCCGGGCGGGCGTGCCGGCCCCCGCCCCGGCCCTGGTCTTCGCGGCGGTGTTCGCGGCGCTCACGCGAGCGTGGCGATCGTGTCGCGGCCGCCTTCGAGGAACTCGGGCCAGGCCCCGCCCTCCGCTTTGCTGCGCGGCTCGACGACACCGTGCAGGTACTTGTTGAGGATGGCGAGGTCCTCCGGCTCGCGTCGGGCGAGCGACCCGACGAGCGAGGAGGCGAGGGTGCGGGCGGTCAGGGTGCGCTCGCCGAAGAAGGTGCCGTGCAGGACGGCGTCCTCCAGCACACCGATCTGCTCGGCGGTGGACAGCGCGGACTCCAGCTTCTCGTCGTCGCTGCCGGCCGCAGCCGCGGAGGCGCGCAGGTCCGCGAAGGACTGCAGCAGGACGTCGAGCAGGGTGGGCGGCACGTCCAGGTCGATCTGGTGCCGGCGCAGCAGCTCCTCGGTGCGGAAGCGGACGATCTCCGCCTCGCTCTTCCGGTTGGTGACGACCGGGATGCGGACGAAGTTGAAACGCCGCTTGAGGGCCGAGGACAGGTCGTTGACGCCGCGGTCGCGGCTGTTGGCGGTGGCGATGATCGAGAAGCCGGGTTTGGCGAACACGATGCCCGCGTCGCCGGTGAGCTCGGGCACCGAGACGTACTTCTCCGACAGGACGGAGATCAGCGCGTCCTGGACGTCGCTCGTGGAGCGGGTCAGTTCCTCGAAGCGGCCGATCGCGCCGGTCTCCATCGCGTTCATGATCGGCGAGGGGATCATCGACTCCCGGGACTGGCCCTTGGCGATCACCATGGACACGTTCCACGAGTACTTGATGTGGTCCTCGGTGGTGCCGGCCGTGCCCTGGACCACCAGCGTGGAGTTGCGGCAGATCGCGGCGGCCAGCAGCTCGGCCAGCCAGCTCTTGCCGGTGCCGGGGTCGCCGATCAGCAGCAGTCCGCGGTCGGAGGCGAGCGTGACGACGGCGCGCTCGACGATGCTGCGCTCGCCGAACCACTTCTGCCTGACCTCCCGGTCGAGGCCGTCGGAGGGCTCGGAGCCGAGGACGAACAGCCGGACCATCTTCGGGGAGAGGCGCCAGGTGAAGGGCTTGGGGCCGTCGTCGATCGACTCCAGCCAGTCGAGCTCGTCGGCGTACTTGATCTCGGCGGGGGCGCGGAGCAGGTCGGACATCAGCGGACTGCCTTTCCGGGGTGTCGGTACGGGGTCGTGCGGGGGTGGTGCCGGTGGAGCGGGGAGGCGCTCGGCGCTACCCGAGGAAGTTCTTGAGCTCGTGGACGAGCTTGCGGATGTGACCCGAGATCACCGGCGTGCCCTGGTCCTTGAAGCGCTCCCGGAACCACGGGTTGACGCTGGCCCGGCCGGCGCTGGTCACCGAGCCGACCGGGATGAACTTCGCTCCGGAGCGGTGCACGGCGGCCATCTGCTCGAAGAGCTGCTCGCCGTTCCACTCGTAGAAGTCGGAGATCCACACCACCACGGTGTTGCGGGGCTCGGCGATCTTCGGCTGGGCGAGCGCCATGGCGACGGTGCCGTCGGTGCCGCCGCCGAGGTTGGTGCGCAGCAGCGTCTCGAAGGGGTCGTGCACCCACGGCGTGAGGTCGACCGCGCGGGTGTCGTACGCGACGAGGTGGACGTCCACCCTCGGCAGCCCGGCGAAGACGGAGGCCAGGATGGTGCAGTTCACCATGGAGTCGACCATCGATCCGGACTGGTCCACGACCACGACGAGGCGCTGGGGCGTGGTCTTGCGTGCGGTGTGACGGTAGTACAGGCGGTCGACGTAGAGCCGTTCCTGCTCCGGGTCCCAGTTGGTGAGGTTCTTCCAGATCGTCCGGTCGAGGTCGAGGTTGCGGAAGACCCGCTTCGGCGGGACGGACCGGTCCAGCGCGCCGACCGAGGCCTTCTCGACCTGGGTGCGCAGCACTTCGGCGACCTCGTCGACGAACCTGCGGATGAGCGCCTTGGCGTTGGCGAGGGCGACGCCGGACAGGTTGTCCTTGTCGCGCAGCAGCTGTTCGATCAGCGACATGCTCGGCGTCAGCCGTGCGGCGAGCCCCGGGTCCGCCAGGACCTCGCGCAGGCGCATGCGCTTGACCAGGCCCGCCTCGATGTCCGCGAGTTCGGGGCCGATCCACGGGATGAGCGTGGACAGGTCGGGGGTGCCAGTGCGGCCGCCGGGGTTGGTGCCCGCCGCCGTCCCGCCGGGGCGGGTGCCGCGCAGTTCGCCGGGCCGGCAGCCCAGCGCGCGCTCCAGCCAGCCCGCGTCGGCCTGCCAGCCGGCCAGCTGTCCGGCGGTGACGGTACCGGAACCGGTCGCGAAGACGTTCAGCAGCACCTTCGACACCAGGGCCGCGCGGCGGACCTCGGCGGCACGGTCCCGCCCGTCGGGTTCGGACGCGGTCCCGGGCGTCATCAGGCCGTCGAACTCGCCGGCCAGCTCCGGATGACGCTGCACGATCGAGTCGACCGAGGCGGCCGGGTCCAGCAGGGCGGCCGGCAGGCCGGACTCCTCGACGACGGCCAGGCTCGCCGACTCCAGCGCGGCCTGCTCCTCGGGGTCGAAGAGCCGGGCGAGCAGGCGCCAGTACAGGACCTGCCGGCGGTTGGCGTCACCGTCCGCCCCGGAGTCCGGCGTACGGTCCGGGCCGAGGGCGGGTTCGGTCGTGGGTCGGGTCATTTCCGCAGCAGCTTTCCGGCCCGCTCGCGCAGGGCCTGGACGGCGTCGAGGGCGGCCTTCTCCCCCTTGAGGCCGGTCTTGTCGGCCGTTCCGCCCGCCCACGCCCCGGCGTGCAGCGCGACGGTCTTCCGCTTCACGGTGGTCTCGACGGCGAGGGGCTGGACGCTGAACTCTCCGGCGTCCCAGCGCAGCAGCCCGATGCACGCGCTCGACGCCGCGACGGCCTGCGGGGTGAGCGGCCCCGCGGTCGGTATGCGGTCGGTGTCGACGGTGATGCGGTGCCCGGCGAGGGCGAGGGTCAGCGTCTCGCCGTCCTGCTCGACGGCGTAGCCCTCCAGGAGGACGGGCGCCGCGATCCGTGCGGGGTGCCGGTCCAGCGGCGCGGTGGGCGCGACGAGCGCCGTGGCGAGGACGACGCGGGCGGTGGCGAACGGGTCGGCGCCCGTACCCGGTCGGGCCGCCGCGTCGTCCCAGAGCAGATCCCCCTCGGCGGTGACCGGCATGGCGGTCAGGTCCATCGAGAGCCCTTCGCCCGCGGCGGCCAGCAGGGACAGGTGGGGGCGAAGGAGCTGCCACACACCGGCGCCGACGACCGTGTCCGGCTTGGGGACCGACACCCCGGCGCGGACCAGGCGGGGCGTGCTTCCGTCGGCGGGTTCGAACACCGCGTGGACCTGGACCTGTGCGGCGGTCGCGTGGGCGTGCAGGTCGACGCCCAGCGGCAGCAGCCGGCCCGTCACGACCGCCGGCGGTGCGGCGGCCGACGGGGCGCCGGCGGCGCCCGGCTGCGTGAGCAGCATCGCCCGGGACCACAGGTCGGCCCAGCGGCGCAACGGCACCTGGTCCAGGGCGGCGCCGGGGCAGGACGCGGCGAGTTCGGCGGCGAAGCCGTCCAGCAGTGCGGCGAGGCGGCGCAGCCCAGGGTCGGGCAGCAGCGCGGAGACCACCGGTGCGGCGCCGGCGACCGACTCGTGGTCGATGCCCTGCCACCCGGCGCGGACCAGGTCGGCCAGCCAGGAGCGGGCGGCGGCGAGCAGGTTGGCGGCCGGGCCCGAGCCCGCCGGGGACACCGCCGCCGGGCCCGCGGCCGGATCGCCGGCGGGAGGCCGGCCGGTCGCCTCGCCTATCCGGTCCGTCAGGGCGTCGTGGACGGCGCCCAGCAGTGCGGTGCGGGCCGCGGCGAGGACGGTGAGGTGCTCCTCGCCCGCCGCACCGGCGGTGGCCTTCCCGGCCGCTTCGGCGACCCGGTCGGCCAGCGGCGATCCGGTGACCGCGTCGGCGAGTGCGGCCAGGCCGGCGGCCTGGGCGGGGCCGGGCCGGCGCAGGCCGCCGACCAGGGCCCGGTCGAAGGCGTCGACCGCCGCCAGGGCCTCCTGGAGCCCGGCGACCGGTTCGGTGAGCAGGTCGATGCGCATCAGGCCACCGCCCGGCTCGACGGGAACCAGTGCAGCTCCGGCAGCGGCGCGGTGGTCGGCGCGAGTTCGAGGTAGGCCAGTTGGCGCAGGAAGCGGCTGAACACGCTCGCGGCGGCCGATCCGTCGGCCTTCGGCGGGCGGGTGCCGGTCATGGTGCGGGTGATCTCCGGGCCGCCCGGTTCCGGGGTGCCCGCGTCGACCCGCAGGTAGCGGGCGACGCGCTCGCCGCCGTACTGCAGCACCGCCTCGTCGACCAAAGCCGCCAGGTGCTTGCAGAAACTGCCGTACGCGCCGCCGCAGGGCCGGTTGTTGTTGGTGCTGCAGGTGAACGCGAAGTCGCCGGCCGCGACCGACGAGACGTAGACCCGCCCGATGTCCGAGCCGCTGGACACCACGCCTTGCAGTCGACCGTCCGTCAGTTCCACGAACGGGACCTTGGCGAGCTTGCGCGGCCGGGCGGGCGCGACCACCTGGGCCGTGCTCGACTCCTCCCGGGAAAACGACACACCAACTCCTTGCACTGAGAGGGTTTTCGCGCCGGAGCGGCGCTGTACGGAGGAACCTATCGGGGGCCACTGACAACGACCGCCGCCCCCCTGTGCTGCGGAAACGTTCCCCCCGCTCCCTCACCCGCCCCCACTGCCCGCCTCCCGTTCCCGGCCGCCGTCCGGGGGCACCCGGCGCGGCGGACCGGCGGAAAAGCCCTGTCGCCGAACGTGGTCGCACGGTTATGGTGAGTGACATTCGGGTCGTGTGCCGGTGGGAGGACCAAGAGGGCGGGAGGGTGCGGCAGTGGCGGTCACGGAGGTCAGGGTCGGTCGGGACAGGGTCAGGCTGGACGTGGAGGGGCTCTGCGGTGCCCGGCTGGCGCCGACCGGCTCGGTGGTGCTGCCGGAGCACGTCGAGGTCTACCGGATCGGGGTCGGCTGGGGCGAGCAGGTTCCCTGCTCGGAGGCCGACCGCGCGCGCTGGGAGGGTGCCCTGGGTGCCTTCCTCGACTGCCTGTCGCGGGCCCTGGAGGAGGTGTACCGGGCGCACGGTGGCCGCAGCGCCGTCATCGACCTGGCCGAGGGCTCACGCGCCTGGCACGGCATCGGCCGCCCACGCCGGTGGCCGGGTCGGCAGCGGCGGGCCACCGAGCGGTCGGTGCACGCGCAACAGGTCTTCGCGCTGGAGCTGCACCGGGTGACCGAGCTGTACCGGCCGGTGCGGGCGGAGCTCGAACAGCGGGTGGCGGAGGCGCTGGTGGCGCGGAAGGCGGCCGAGGAGGCCCGCCGACGGGAGGAGCGGCGGAGACGGGCGGTGCTCGACGGGGTCGCCGCCCGCGAGGTGTGGCTCTACCGGCCGGCGGGCCGGGGCGAGCCCGTCCGCATCCACCGCTCCGACATCCGCCGCTCCGACCTGCCGGCGGCGGAGTCATCTGCGGCACCCGAGGGCCCGGAGGGCTCCGCGGGCCCCTCCCGGGGCCCTCTGACCGCAAGGGAACTGGCGGCGGCTCTGCGGGAGCTGGTACGCGCCCCCGACGGCAGCGGTGACTTCCGCTGGGACGAACGGGCCCGCGCCGCGACCGAGGAGGAGTGCCGTGCCCAGGACGTCGCCGTCACCTTCCACGACTGGTGGCGCGAGGTCACCGGGAACCACTGGCGCACGGGTCCGGAGGGCCCGCAACCGGTGGTCGCGAGTCCCGGCACGAGGGGGTCGAGCCGCAGCCACGGCATCGGAGGCACCGGTGTGTCCGGATCCGGCGGCTACTCCGGCGGCCACGGCCTCAGCGGGTTCGGGGGCTTCGGCGGCTACTGAATCCACGCCGGCACCCCGCCACCCCCGCTCCTACCGGTCGCGCTTCAGCACCCGCCAGCCACCGGCCCGGTTGTCGGCGACGATCTGCCGGAACATCGCCAGCAGCGCCGCCTCGTTGACCGCCCCGCCCTCCCGGACGGCCACCGTACGGGCGGTCTTGTTGTCGTGGCCGCCGGTGACGATGCCCTCCGGGTCGGGCACGATGCCGCCGTCGTAGAGGAACACGTTGACGTGGTCCTTGGCCGCGAGCAGCGCGCAGATGTTGCCCTGGAGCACGAAGTACGGGACGACGGTCCGCTTGACGGTCTCCGCGACCTCCGGATCGGCCTCGTGGACGAGGTCCCTGACCCGCCGGCAGATCTCCTGCTGCCAGCCGGGCAGGGCGTCGATGTAGGCATCCACGCGGGGATCGGTCTCGTAGCGGGCCATGACGCTGCTCCTCGTGCCGGTGACGGACGCGCTGTCCCGGACGATTCTGCGCCCGGCACCGGCACGAGCCGGTGAACACCGCGCCGCCCCTCGGGTCGGTGCCGCGGCGGTCAGACCTGCGCCGCGTACCGGGTCAGCCCGGCGCGGACGGCGACGTCCACGGCCGGCTCCAGCAGCAGGGGCGGGCGCCCGTCGTCCCCGGTGCCCGCCGCGGCCAGCAACTCCGCCACCACGGAGGTGTCGACGGTACGGACCTCGGCGCGCCGCAGGTACCGGACGAGGGCGGCGGTGAACACCGGCTCGTCCGCGCGCTGCACGCCGGCCAGGCCGGTCGCCTCGTCGACGAACGCCTCCTCCGAGCCCAGCCATTCGGCCGCCCCGGACAGCCCGTCGTCGTGGATGGCGGCCGGGTAGGGGATCCGGTGCCAGGCACCGTCCTCCCACCAGTAGAGGAACCCGAAGAGGTTGCCCCGGGCGTCCTCGCGCAGCTGCTCCGAGGGCAGCCAGTCCGGGCCTCCGGCGAGGAAGTCGATCTGCCGGCCGTCGACGTGGGTCACGCTCCCGTCGGAGTCCTGGCCGCAGAAGACCGCGTGGCCGTCGTCGAGCACGGTGACACGCCACCAGTAGGACCCGCCGGTGGCGTCGCACCACACGCCGTGCTCGTCCAGCCAGTAGCCCTCGGGGTCGCCCTGGGCGGCCTCCAGCAGGGCGAGGGCGACGGCCCGCGCCCACACGGCGTCCGCGTGGTGCAGGTCCTCGGGCCGGCTCGGCCTGTGCATGGTGGTACGTCCCCTCCGTCGGTGACGCACAGCCTGCCATACCCCCTCCTCCGGCGGTCGGCCCCGGACCGGGTGGACCCGGGTTCCCGCAGGTCGACGAGGTCGACCAGAATGGCGGTGTGGACGAAGTGGACTACCAGGTGCTGTTGCACGAGGCGATGGAGGCGGCCCGGCGGTCGCCCCTGCGAGGGCGGGTCGCCGACTACATTCCGGCCCTCGCGAAGGCCGACCCGGCGGCATTCGGGATGGCGATCGCCACCGTCGACGGGGAGGTGTTCGGGGCGGGGGACTGGCGGCACCCGTTCTCGATCCAGTCGGTGTCGAAGCTCTTCACCCTGGCGCTGGCACTGGCCGAGGGCGACGACGGACTCTGGACCGGCGTGGGCCGCGAGCCGTCCGGCAACCCGTTCAACTCGCTGGTGCAGCTGGAGTCCGAGCAGGGCATCCCGCGCAACCCGTTCATCAACGCCGGCGCCCTGGTCGTGACGGACCGGCTGCTGAAGCTGACCGGGGACGCGGTCGGGGCCGTCCGGGACTTCCTGCGCACCGAGTCCGGGAACCCGGCCGTCGCGGTGGACGACTCGGTGGCTTCCTCGGAGGCGCAGCACGGTCACCGCAACGCCGCGATGGCACACTTCATGGCGAGCTACGGGAACCTGCGCAACCCGGTCGACAGCGTTCTCGCGCACTACTACGCGCACTGCGCGATCGAGGCCAGCTGCCACGACCTCGCGCTGGCCGGACTCTTCCTCGCCCGCCACGGGGTGCGGGCCGACGGTTCGCGGCTGCTGTCGCGCAGCGAGGCCAAGCGGATCAACGCGGTGCTGCTCACCTGCGGTACCTACGACGCGGCGGGCGAGTTCGCCTACCGGGTCGGCCTGCCGGGCAAGAGCGGGGTCGGCGGCGGGGTGCTGGCGGTGCTGCCGGGCCGGGGCACGGTCTGCGTCTGGAGCCCGGGCCTGGACGCCGCCGGGAACTCGGTGCTCGGCGTCGCGGCCCTCGACGCGCTGACGACCGCGACCGGCTGGTCGGTGTTCTGATCCGGAGGCCCGCACCGGGGACGGCGCGCACCGGGGACGGCGCGTGCGCCGACGGTGCGACCGCCGGCGCACGGGTGTGCCCGTCCGCGTCGCAGCCAGGGGAACGGCGCCCCTGCGGCGCCGTCCAGGTGGCGTCCGCACGGCGGTCGACGATCAGGACGCGGTTGTCGGCGGTGCCCAGGGCGACGACGTCGCCGCCGACCGGCGCCGGGCCGACCCCGGTGGCGGTGACCTCGTATTCCCCGCCGTGCCGCCGTGCCGCCGTGCCGCCCTGCGTCCCCGCTGCCGACAGGCGGCGGTCGCGCGTCGGGCCGGTGGCGTCGGCCGCACGGGGCTCACGCCGGGCGGACCGCCCGGGGGCCGACGACGTCGGCGCCGAGCGCGGTGACCCTGGCTCGCAGTCCGCGGTCCGCGGTGACGACCAGGCACCTCCGCCGGGTCCGGTCGGTCAGGGCGTTCTCGACGAGGTCGACGATCCGGTCGTCGCCGCTGCCGGACGCGGCCTCGACCCGGACTCCGGGGACCGGGGCGACGCCGCGCGCGGCGCCCTCCACGACGAGGACCACCTCCAGCGGCCCGGAGTGCGCCCACGCCGGGCCGCCGGCAGGTGACACCAGCCCGCCGTCCGCGATGCCGGTCAGGGAGTCGCGCAACCGCTCCGCGGCGCCCCGCCGGTCGCGCCACCAGCCGTCGGGCACCGACCCGACGACGTTGGCGGCGTCCACCACCAGCAGGGGCACCTGCCCGCTGCCCTCGTCCGTGTCGCCCTCGTCCATGGTCCGAAAGTCTTCCACGGCGCGCCCCGACGCCTCCGTCCGCCGCCCGACTCCGCCGGAACCTCACCCGTCGGCCGCCCGCACCGAGTTCCCGCACGACTTCTCGGACGCCACGGACCGGCGGTCGGACGAGCCCGTCCGGGGCGCGGCGGCGCTCCGAACGCGGTCTCACCCCGCTCCCGCCGTCGCTGCGGGCGGCTGCTCCGGGCCCGTGAACGGGCCGGCGAGGGCTTCGAGTTCGTCCGGGTGGAGGACGAGGTCGGCCGCCGCCGCGGAATCGCGGATGCTGGCCGGGCGGCGGGCACCGGGGATCGGGACGACGACGGGGGAGAGCGCGAGGAGCCAGGCGAGGCCGACCTGTTGCGGGGAGACCCGCCGTGCGGCGGCGATCCGGTGGAAGGCGGTGCGGGCAGCGGTGTCCTCCGAGGGGTCGTCCAGGACGCTGCGGGCGAGACCGCCGAGCGGGCTCCAGGGGAGGAACGCCAGGCCCAGCCGTTCACAGAGCCGCAGTTCGGGCTCGCCGCCGCGTACGGCGGGCGAGAACCGGTTCTGCACCGAGACCAGGTCCGGGCCGAGGACGTCCCGGGCCGTCAGGATCTGCCGCTCGTCGACGTTGGAGATCCCCGCGGCCCTGATCTTCCCGGCGTCCAGCAGTTCACGTACGGCACCCTCCGACTCGGCCCACGGGACCCGGGGGTCCGGCTTGTGCAGCTGGTAGAGGCCGAGCGCCTCGACACCGAGGCGGCGCAGCGAGTCCTCGCAGGCCTGCCGGAGGTGTTCGGGCCGGCCGTCGACGCTCCACGAGCCGTCCCCGGGCCGGCCGCGTCCGCCCTTGGTGGCGACCAGCACCGCCGCCCGGTCGGCGGCCGGCCGGGCGGCCAGGGCCCGGGCGACCAGCCGCTCGTTGTGGCCGACCTCGTCGGCGTGCCAGTGGTAGGAGTCGGCGGTGTCGAGCAGGGTGACGCCGGCGTCCAGCGCGGCGTGCAGGGTGGTGAGGGCGGCGTCCGTGTCGGGCCGGCCCTCGACGGAGAGCGGCATCGCGCCGAGCCCGATCGCGCCGACCGTCCGGTCGCCGAGGGAGCGCTGTCGCACGGTCACGCCGCCCTTCCGCCGGACACCCCGGCGCCGTGGCCGTCGCGGCCGTGGCGCTCCTCGGGAGCGTAGGAATCCCCGCGGTTCCCGAGCCCTCCGAACTCCCCCAGCCCTCCGAGTGCCCCGAGGACCTCGCCCACGGCGCCGTCCAGCCACTGCGCCGTGGGGGAGAACCGCAGCCCGAGGCCGGCGGCGCGCCGGTTGTCCATCGGGTACCAGCGGTCGAAGGAGAACGGCGAGCGGTCCGTCTCCCCGGCCCGGCGGTAGCGCGGGGTGGTGCCGAGCCGTTCCGCGATCAGCTCGCAGAGCGCGACCGCGTCGACCGGCCCGTCCGAGCAGGCGTTCACCGCGGCCACGCCGCGCTCGCCGGATTCGAACTCCGGGTCGCGGGCTCCACCACCGACTACTTCTTCGCCCGGTCCCTGGTGGCGGCGGGCGTGGGCGTGTCCCTGGTGCCGTACGTCGCGCTCGATCCGGCACTCCCCGGCACCCGGGTGGTTCCGGTGAGACCGCCGCGTCCCGCCCGCCACTTCGGGATCGCCCGGGCCCGGCGCAGCCGCCCCCACCCGTACGCCGAGGCCCTGGCCGCCCTCCTCCGCGAACACGCCGCCCCGGCCTCCCCGGGCGAGGACCCCCCGGCCCCGGCCGCGTCCGGCGCCGTGCCCCGGACGTCCTGACGCCCCGAGCCGAGGCCGTCCGGCTCTGCGGCCGGAAGGACGGCACCGTCGGGTACGACGGCCCGGCACCTCCTCCGCCGGCACGGACCTCGCCCGGTACGGACTCTGCTCGGTACGGACTTCAGTCCGGTGCGGCGCATCGACCGGTGCCGGCGGGGGACCGGCGTCCGGGCGCACGACGGGTCGAACCGCCGTGCGCCCGGTTCCGGGTCAGTCGCGCCGGTCGAACAGCCGGACCGGGATGGGTTCCGGCCGAGGGGCCGGGCGACCCGAGAGGGAGGACTCCTGCGGGGAGAGCATGAGGGCGATCCCGCCGAGCGCGAGGAGGACGAGCACCGCCACCGCGAGCGGGGTGATGAACTGCGAGGCGGGCAGGCCGGCGGTCGGCGTGCGGCCGTCCAGCACGACCGAGACGGCGGCCATCCCGGTGTAGTGCATGGCGACCACCGCGACGCCCGCGATGAGCGCGGAGGCCAGCGAGGCCAGCAGGCCGGTGATGTTGAGCGTCATCCACAGCGCGGCGGTGGCCGCGAACACCGCGATCGCGATCGAGGCGGCGACGACGAGCGGCTGGTACGAGACCTGCCCCTGCACGTGCATGGCGGCCATGCCGAGGTAGTGCATCGCCGCGACGCCGAGACCGGTGACCGTCCCGCCGATCAGCAGGGTCCCGGCACTACGCGGTCGGTAGCCGACGTAGAGGATGCCGAGGCCGACCACGCCGATCGCCAGCAGCAGGCTGCACAGCGTCAGGGGCACGTTGTAGAGGATCGTCGATCCGGTGACGTTGAATCCGAGCATCGCCAGGAAGTGCATCGTCCAGATGCCGCAGCCGATCTCGGTGGCGCCGAGCAGCAGCCAGCCGAGGCGCCGGCGCGGCGGCAGGTCGAGGGCGCGGACGGTGCACCGAAGGCCGAGAGCGGCTCCGGTGCAGGCGACCAGGTAGGAGAGGACCGGGTTGATCCAGCCGTAATGGAAACCGTCGATGGGGGCGGTGTGGAGGTGCATGCGGTACCTGAACTGACGTGTCGCTGATGGATGGTGGGAGGGCACGCGCGGCGCGCGACCCGGCGGTTCCGGGGGACCGGAGAGGCGCGGGAGGCGAGGGAGGCGTACGGGAAGGGCGGGAATCCCGAAGGGAACCGGAGTCGGCACCGGCACCGGTACCGGCGCCGGTATCCGGTCCGGGCCGGGGCGGTCCACCGGCAGCCGGTGGAGCGGGGCCGGACGCGCGCAGGCGTCCGGCAGGCTGCGATCCGGGCACGGTTCTCCTCGACGACGCTGATGACCCCGGCGGCCCGTCAGGCGTCGAGGGTCACGAGCGCCACGGAGTGTCGGCAGGCGGGAGCAGGCTCCGGAACGTACGGAGCGGACACGGTGCGACGTTCGTCGTCGGACGGGCGCCGTGACGGGAAGCCGTCTGCCGGGCCTCACGTGCCGGTACATACTATCGACCCGCCGGTCAAGGGCTGTACGGGGGGTGCGTCTACGGACGATGTCGCGCGGGCGTGCCGGTGCGACCGCGTCCGCGGCGCGCCGAGCAGGCCCCCGTCGGCCTGCCCCGTGGCGCCCGCACGCCGCCCCGACCGTCGAACGTGCGGTCGACGCCCCGGCAGGTCGGTCCACCGGCCGGGGCGCCGGGCCTGCGCTCCGGATGGTGAAGCTGCGGGAACGGGACACGGTCGGCCCGGTCTTGGGACATGATCGGAGGGTGTCGACCCAGAGCCAGTCCCCGCCGCCCCCGACCGCCTCCCTGGTCTTCTGGGCCGGGCGGTGCGACCACCACGCCCGGACCGTCGAGCTCGAACTCGCCCGGTGGGGGCATGAGTTCCCCGACGGACCACCCGATGCGGAGGACTCGCTGATCCTGCTGCGCCGTACCGTGGGGGAGCTGCGGTCGGACGCCGGGGCGGACGCCCTCCATGCGGACGGTCTCCGGGCGGAGGCCATCGGTGCGGACCGCCTCCGCGTCGCGGATCTCCTGGAGCGGGCCGCCGGTCCGTTGGAGGCGGCGCGGCAGTTCACGGCCCGCACGCTCTCTCCGGCGTTGCTGCCCCTGATCGCCCACCACCTGCGCACCGCGGGCGCCGCCCTCGCCGCAGCCCGGACCTCTGTGCAGGCGGGTGCTCCGGCGGCGGGTCCGTTCCCGCCGCGGCCGACGCCGTAGGGCGGTCACGTCCGGCCGGGCGCGCGGGGCGGCCGTAGCGCCCCGGCCGTCGACCGCCCCGCCCGCCTCCTTCCCCCCTTGTCGCTTCCTTCTCTCCCGGCTCCCTTCCTGGCCGGGCCCGCCCTGCCGCGCCGGCCTCAGCCGGGGAGCATGGCGCGCCGGCCGGGCGCCGCGGAGGACTGCATGGTCATGCCACCGTCGACGACCAGGAGTTGGCCGGTGAGGTAGCGCGACTCGTCGGAGGCGAGGAAGACCATGGTGTGGCCGATGTCCTCGGGTGTGCCCAGGTAGGGGAGGGCGTTGCCGTTCCTGAGCGACCGGATGACCTCCGGGGGCAGGTTGTTCTCCAGGGCGGGGGTCATGACCGCACCCGGAGCGATGGCGTTGCAGCGCACGCGCTGCGGTCCGTACTGGACGGCGATCGACTTCGTGATGCTGACCACGGCCGCCTTGACGGCGCCGTAGGAGGTCTGGAGCACGTCGCCGACGAGGGCCGCCACGGAGGCGGTGTTGACGATCGAGCCGCCGCCGGCGCGGATCATGTGGGGTACCGCGTGCCGGGAGCCCAGCAGGGTGCTGCGCATGTTGAGGGCGACGGCCCGGTCGAACTCGTCGAGGTCCATGCGCAGCAGGTCCAGGTCCTTGCGGGGATCGGTCCCGCCGACGTGGTTGCAGAGGACGTGCAGTCCGCCGAACTCACGGACGGCGGCGGCGACCATGTCGGCCACCGAGCCCTCGTCGGTGACGTCGACGGTGACGGGCAGGGCCCGGCCGCCGACCGCCTCGACGAGCCGGGCGGTCTCCTCGGCGCCCCGGGTGTTGTGGTCGGCGACCACGACGAGGGCGCCGTCGCGGCTCATCAGCTCGGCCGCCGAGCGTCCGATCCCGCTCCCCGCGCCGGTGATGACCGCGACCTTCTCCTTCAGGCGATCCATGGCCAGGTCCTTTCGTCGTTCGTGCTGGTGCGGTGGTTCGTGTCGGGCCGCACGGGCATGATGCCCATATTGTGTAGCGTACATATGATGTGCACTATGCACAAAGAATCGGCGGCGCGGAGGACCGGAATGAGTGAGCACGAACGTCGGCTGGGTGAGCTGGAGCGTGAACTGACCCTGCTGTCCCGCCACTTCGTCGCGGCCCGTGGCCCCCGGATCGGCCAGACGCTGGAGCGCTCGGCCTACGTCCTGCTCACCCGGCTGGAGGCCGGTGAACCGCTCACGCTGAAGGAGCTGGCCCTGACGTTCCACGTCGGGGTCTCCACCGTCAACCGCCAGGTCGGGGCTATGCTCCGGGCCGGCCTGGTGCAGCGGATCCCCGATCCCGCCGGAGGGACGGCCCGCCGGTTCCGCCCCACCGCGCTCGGCCTGGAACGCCTGACGGCCGACCGGGCCGTCAGCCGCGCGGGCACGGCCCGCCTCATCGAGGCCTCCGGCTGGCCCGAACCGCAGACCGAGCGGTTCCTCACCCTGCTGGTCGAGTTCAACCGGAGCATCGAACAGCTCGAAGGGCTCACCTGGTCCCGCCCCGCCCGAGCGGACGGCCCGGCCGACCGCTGACACGGCCGACCGCTGACACGGCCGACCGGTGACACGGCCGACCGGTGACACGGCCGACCGGTGACGCCGGCGGACGGGAGGGCGGAGGCCGCGCACGGGCACGACGGCGCGGGCCCCGCCCTGCGGGTGGGCAGGACGGGGCCGGGAGCGGCACGAACCTCAGAACCTCAGGAGCTCAGTACCGCAGGACCGCGGCGATGTGCCCCATGCCGCTCAGCTTGCCGTCCGGGACGAAGTCGACCTGGGCCCCGCCGTCCAGCGCCTTCTCGATGATCTCGTCGACGATGTCCTCACGGGCACCGGCCTCGCCGTCGGTGGCCGGGACGAGGTGTTCGCCGTCGTCGCGGACGGTGGCGCGGTAGTCGTCCTCGACGACCAGCCGACCGATCCGCCCGTCGCCCGTGGTCTGCCATACCTCGTCGAGCCCGGCGGCCAGCAGCTGGCGGCCGCGGGCCTGGTCCAGCTCGGCCTCCGCGTTCGCGGCGGCCCGGTCGGCCTGCTGGGCGAGGGCGGGCCGCACCGCCTCCCGGAGCGCCTGGGCGGGCCCTTCGGCGAGGCCGCCCACCGCGACCGTCGCCACGGGGCCGGGGGTGGCGGTCCAGAGGTCCTGGAAGAGGGACAGCGCGTGGGCCTCGCCCACCAGGTGGAACGGGCGGGGGTCCTCGGCGAGCACGTCCCGCAGGCCCGCCTCCGCCTCACGGAAGAACTGGCGGGTGGCCTCGTCGCTGAAGGTGCTCGGCAGGTCGCCGATCCGCTCCTTGCGCTCGGCGTCCGGGTCCTCCAGGCTCCGGGTGAAGGGGAAGCTGCCGGACTGCGCCTCCAGGCGGTCGCCCGTGCCCGCCCACAGGCTGATGCGGTCGGCGGCGAGCGCCAGGACCCAGTAGGGGCGGTCGGCCGCACGGGCGGCGACCAGGTTGCGGGTGAGATAGGAGTCCGACACGACCGTGCGGGCCGGCACGGCCCGGGTCAGCGACCACACCTGGTGCTCGCCGGGCGAGACGAACAGGGCGAGGCCGTCCTCCGCGTGCACGAGGTCGACCTCCTTCAGCGCCTGGTCGAGCTGGCCGGTCACGTCGAGCCGGTCGGCCCGGGAGATCGCCTGGTCCTCGTCGATCCTGGCCCTCGCCTCGGCGACGAGGTTCCGCAGGAGAACCGGGTCCTGGGCGTTGTCGGGCTCCCGGCGGTGGGTCGGCATCAGGATCGAGACCGCCGGGTACGGGCGGGGACGGCGAAGCTCGGCGAGGGTCGCGGTGGTGAGGTCGGAACGCATGGGGGAGTACCTTTCGTCAGAACCCGTCCGGCGGGCGTACGCGCGCGGCGGTCCGCTGTCCGCCGTGGACTCAGTACCTCTGGGCCTTGACCACGACCGGGGTCAGCGGCAGGTCGCCCGGTTGGCGGCTGAACGCGATCGGGTCGGCCTTGCCGCCGGCCGGGATGTTCTCGGCGCCGACCACCGCGGTGTCGACGGTGTTGCCGGACGCGTCGGTGAAGTCCACCCGGACCGCGTAGGAGGCGGTCTCGCGCGTGCTGTTGACGATCGTCACCACGGCCGCGTGGAGGCCGCCGGTGGTGCTCCGCGGTACACCGGTGAGGGTGACGTCGGAGAGCGCGTTGCCGCTGCCCGCCACGCCCTGGAGGACTTCGGTGGCCTTCTGGCGGCTCTGCGCGGCCTGGGCGTCCGCCGACGCCTGGAAGGACGACGCGGCGGCCTGGGCCGAGGCCGAGCGGGAGGAGGCCTCGGCCAGGGCGGACTCCGCCTTCGAGGCGAGTGCGGAGGGCGGCTCGCCGGAGAACGTCGACGGGTTCGGTGCTTCCGTCAGGGTGGGGCGGGCGGTGTCGGTCGGCGTCGCGGGCGCCGACGAGCTGCTGCACGACGCCACGGTGAGGACGACCGCTCCCGCGACGGCCGCGAGGGCCGCCGCAGTTCGCGCCGGCCTGCTTCCTCTGATGCGGCAGGGGTAGAGCGTTCGCATCCCGTGCAACCTTTCAGCCGTCCGTTCGGCCGCCGGTGGGGGCCGTTCCCATGCTCGGCTCCGGGCGGCCGGGCGACGAACGCTGCTGGCCCATTGGAGTTGCCTCCGCGGAGTCACCTCCGTCCGTCGGGCTCCGCACCGCACGACGGCACCGGAACGACGGCACCGGAACGACGGCACCCTCCCACCGGCCGGCCGGTGGGAGGGTGCCGGACGGTCAGCCGACGACCCCGCCGGAGGGGCGCTCCCCTCGGAGGGGCCCGGCGCCGCCCGCGCAGGGAAGCCGGTGAGCCGCCGGGTCCGCCGGCCGGAGCGGTCACCGGCCCCGCTGCGGGCCGGTCTCCTCGGTGACCCGGGTACCGGGGTGCAGCAGCGCGCACAGGAACGCGACGGCGAGCGCCGCCGCCATGCCGTACAGCACGGGCCCGTTCGCCTCCGCGAAGTCCGCCCGGATCGCGTCCGTCATCGCGGCCCCGACACCGGCGGGGGACTGGCCGCCGGAGCCGTGGCCGGTGATGCCCGCGGTCACCGTGTCGGCGACCTGGTGCGCGGTGTCGGCCGGGACACCGTCGGCGACGAGGGTCTCCCGTACGTTCCTGGTGGTGGTGTGGAGCAGCACGGTGCCCAGCACGGCCAGCCCCAGGCTCGCGGAGTAGTTGCGCACGGTCTGGGTGATCCCGGTGACCTCGCCGTAGGACGCGTCGATCGAGCGGTTGACGGCGTCCGTCGACGCGGGCGTCAGCAGCAGCCCGATGCCCGCGCCCGCCAGCACGATGTACGGCCACTGCGCGCCGAGCGAGAGGTCGGTGATCTTCGAGGCCCACAGGGCGAACCCGACCGCGGACACCGCCGTGCCCAGCAGCATCGGCGGGCGCGCGCCGCGCCGGTCCAGCATCCGTCCGCCGATCTGCGAGCCGGGGGCGAAGCCGGCGAAGAACACCAGCAGGTAGAGGCCGGCCTCGTTGGGGGACTGGTCCAGCGCCACCTGGGCGTAGACCGAGGCGAAGAAGAACACCGGGACGAACGCGATCATGGCGAAGAACAGCACGGCGTTGTCGGCCGCGAAGGCGCGGTCGGCGAAGACCCGAAGCTTGATCAGCGGGTGTTCGGTGCGCAGCTCCAGCACGCAGAACACCACCAGGACCGCCAGCCCGCCGACGATGCACAGCCAGGTCGCCCAGCTGCCCCACCCCCAGGTCGCCGCCTGCTGGAGCCCGAGCACGCTCAGCCCCATTCCGGCGGCCACCAGGAGCGCGCCGGTCCAGTCGACGGGCTCGCGGCGCGGGGTGTTGCGGATCCGGGCCAGCACGGTGAGCACGATCGCGATCACGGCCACCGGCACGTTCACCCAGAAGATCGCCCGCCAGGTCCAGGAGGTCAGCCAGCCGCCGAGCACCGGGCCGATCGCCGTGAGGCCGCCCGCGACCCCGAAGAACAGCGCCAGCGCCCGGCCGCGCCGCTCCAGGGGGAACACCTCGACCACCACCGCGAGCGCCGCCGGGAACATCAGCGCCGCGCCGAGTCCCTGGACCGCGCGGAAGCAGATCAGCCAGGACTCCGCGGCGCCGCCGGACGGCACCGCGCCGCACAGCGCGGAGGCGATCACGAAGGTGAGGGTGCCGATCAGCATCATCCGCTTGTGGCCGAGGACGTCGGCGAGCCGGCCGCCGAGGGCGAAGAACGCCGCCAGGGAGAGCAGGTAGGCGTTGACCACCCACTGCATGCCGACGGCCGACAGGCCCAGCTCGCGGATGATGTCGGGTGCGGCGATCGAGACGATCGTCTGGTCGATGAAGGTCATCGAGACCGCGAACAGCATGGCCGCCAGCGCGAGCCGCCGGCTCGTCTCGGCGGGCACGGCCGATGCGGCGGGCGCGGGATCCGCCGGGGTGGGGTCGGGCCGCTGGCTTCCCATCCGTTCCGTCCTTCCGCCCTACGGGCCTTCCGGCGCTCGGGCCTGGTGGTGCGCGGGACCGGTCGTGGTGGCGGGGCGGGGGACGATCCTTGTCGCTCCGGCCGTCACCGGTCGGGCCCGGGCTGGCGTCCGGGCCGAACACCGACCATGCCCGGGCGGCGTTCCGGTGGGGCGCTGCGCCGCGTTCCGGTGGCGGGGATGTCATCCGTGCGGCGGATCGGCCGTACGGTCACGCGGTCGGCCCCGCACCCCGGTTCCCGTCGCGGTCCCCGTCGTGGTCCGGGGCGGGGAGCGGGTGCGGGTCCAGGCGTGCGAGGTCGTGGGTCAGGCCTTCGAGCCAGGCGGCCACCTCGTACAGGAAGGGCGCGCCACCGGGCGGTGGCGGCGGTGGTGGCGGGGGAGGGGTGGCCGGGCCCGGTGCGGGCGTGCCCCGGCGGCGCCGGTCCGCGAGCCGCGCCGCCGCGGCCGTGTACGCGCCCGCCACGTGGTCACCGGACCGCAGCAGCCAGGCCCGCTCGGCCGCGTCCGGCCCGGGCCGGACCGGACGCTCCAGGAGCCGGGTGCTGCCGCGACGGGCGTGGTGGCCGGCGATCAGCGCGGCCTGCCAGTCGGGTCCGGGCAGGTCGGCCACGGGCCGGGGCTCGTCCTGGAACTGCGCGTACGCCGACTCCACGACCGGCAGGGCGTGCGTCACCGCCGCGGTCGGGTCCCGCGCCGTCCCCGGGGTCGCCCCGGGTGCCGGGAACGTGGCCGTCGCCGGAGCCCCCGCGAGGGCCGCGGTGGTGGCCGTCACCGCCGCCGCGACCGCGTCGAGCAGCATCGCGGTGTCCCGTGGCAGGACCGTCCGCGCCCCGTGCGGCCAGGCGAGCAGGCCGCACAGCAGACCGATCAGGCTGCCGGTGAGGACGTCGAGCAGGCGGACCTCGGCGAGCTGCCAGGAGGCCGGGGCGAGCTGGCCGAAGATCGCGGCGACGACGACCGTGAACAGCGCCTGGGCCCAGCCGACCCCGAGCAGCGGTCCGAGGAAGAACGTGACGGCCATCAGCGGTGGCAGGAGCACCGCGTACACGACGCCGTGGTGGCCGACGACGGCCAGCAGCGCCCCGGCGGCGGCCGCCCCGACCACCGTGCCGGTGAGGGCCAGCCGGATGGTCCGTCCGGTCTGGACGAAGGTCGTCCGGGTCAGGCTGAGCGCGGCGAGCATCGCCCAGAAGCCGTGCGGGAGGGAGACCGCGCCGGCGACCGCGCGCGCCACCGCCAGGGCGAGGCTGATCCGCAGCGCGTTCTGGAAGTACACCGACCGGGGGCCGGCGTGACCGGCGATCCGCCGCCAGTACAGCCTCCCGGTGCTCTGCCCGGCGTACGCGAACGCCGGTCCCCCCACCCACCCGGCGGTCACCGCGCTCCGGCCGCACACGGCCAGGCGGGCCGCCGTGGACAGGGCCACCGCGGCCTCGGCGGTCTCCGCGAGCGCGGCGCGGCGACGGGGCGCCGCGGCCGTGTCCGCGCCGTCCCGGCCGCGCGGGCCGCCCGCCCCGTCCGGGGCTCCCCCCGCGTCCGTCGCGTCGGGCGGTGTGCTCCGGAACGCGCGCAGCGACCGTTCCAGGCGTCGTGGGGCCGGCTCCTCGCCGGTGGCCAGGAGGTGTGACGACTGGGCGGCGCTGCGGGCGATCTCCGCCAGCAGTCCGGCCTCGGCCCTCGGCACGGACCGGGCGCCGGCCGGCGGCCGGGGTGCGGCCGTCAGCCGTGCGAGCAGCGCCCGGGCCGCCCAGCCGGCGTGGGCCTCCGCGCGGTCGCGCAGGCCGGGGCCGGCCGGGCGTTCCGCCGCGGGCACCCGCCGGGCGCGCAGCGACTCGCCGACGGCGGTCGCGGCGCGGGCCGACGCACCGGAGAGCGGCCCGGGGTCCCGGGCCAGCGCTGCCGCGGTCCGGGCGGCGGTGGCGGCGGCGTCCGCGGTGAGCAGCCGGTAGGGCCGGGCCCGGGGCTCGGGCAGCAGCACCGCCTCGGCGGCGACGAGCAGCCCGAACCCGACCGCCGTCCCCACCAGGCGGGCCGGCAGCTCGTCCGGCGCGTACGGGGGGAAGCACGGGAGGATGTACATCAGCTGCAGCCCCGGGGCGGCGCCGGCGAGGCGCGGGCCGGCCACCGCGGCGAAGGCGAGGACGAAGCCGACCGCCAGCATGCCCGCCACGGCCGTCCAGGTGCGGCCCGCGAGGGCGGTGCCGGCGGCCACCAGCAGCCAGGCGACGGGCAGGACCCGGAGCAGGACGGCGGCCCGCTGGCGGCCGGTGCCGGGGATGCGGGACAGCGCCGCCATCGCCACCGAGGAGAACAGGGCGTAGAGCGCCGCGACCGGCTCGTCGAGGCCGTACAGGCAGACGAGGAACCCGGTGGACGCGGCCAGTGTGACCCGCAGCGCCCGCCGACCGGCGAGCGCCGCCTCCCCGCCGCCGGTGCGCAACCCGTCGACGGCCCGGCGTACCGCCCGGAGCGGGCCACGGGGCGGCGGGGCGTCCTCGGACATCGGCTGTCTGCCCCTCGGATCGGCTGAGGCCCCCGTCCCTTCCATCCTGCCCACGGCCGGGGGAGGCTGCGAGCCCGCGGCCCCGGCGGTGGGGGCCCTCGGGGCCGCCGTCGGTCCCGGAGCGGTCCCGTGTCCCGCCGCGCCGGCCCGCGGTGGCAGGATGCTTGCGTCCGGTGTCGTCCGGGTCAGGCCCGTGCGGGGCGCACGGCGGTCCCGGGAAGCGAAGGAGGCCCGATGGGCCGCAGGAACCACCACGTCGCCGTCCTCGTGCTGGAGGGCGCGAAGCCGTTGGACGTGGGCATCCCCGCGCAGGTCTTCTCCAGCCGGCCGAGCATGCCGTACACGGTGCGGGTCTGCGGCGCCGCCCCCGGGCTCGTGACCGGTGGGGACGGCCTCTCGTACCACGTGGCCGACGGCCTGGAGGCCGTGGCGGACGCGGACACCGTCTTCGTCCCCGGCTACCGGGACCCGGTGACCACGGAGCCGCCGCCGGCCGTCGTCGAGGCGCTGGTGGCGGCCCACGCGCGGGGCGCCCGGCTGGCGGCCATCTCGACCGGGGCGTTCGCGCTGGCGGCCACGGGCCTGCTCGACGGGAAGAAGGCGACGACCCACTGGCACTACACGAAGGCCCTGGCCGAGCGGCACCCGCGGGTGCGGGTGGACGAGAACGTGCTGTTCGTGGACGAGGGCGAGGTGCTGACGTCGGCGGGCGCGGCGTCCGGGATCGACCTGTGCCTGCACCTGGTGCGGCGCGACCACGGGGTCGGGCTCTCCAACCACGTGGCGAGGCGGCTGGTGGCCGCGCCCTACCGCAGCGGCGGGCAGGCGCAGTACGTACCGCGCAGCGTGCCCGAGCCCTTGGGCGACCTCTTCGCGAGCACCCGGGAGTGGGCGCTGGCCCACCTCGCCGAACCGCTGACGCTCGAAGCGCTCGCCCGCAACGCGCGGGTGTCGGCGCGCACCTTCTCCCGGCGCTTCGTGGAGGACACCGGCTACACGCCGATGCAGTGGGTGCTGCGGGCCCGCCTCGACGTGGCCCGCGAGCTGCTCGAACGCACGGACCTGGGGGTGGAGCAGATCGCGGACCGGGTCGGGCTGGGCACGGGCGCGAACCTGCGCCTGCACTTCCACCGGGTCCTCGGCACCTCGCCCACCGAGTACCGCCACACCTTCGCGGCCCGCGACGCCTGAGCGCGGTCTCCGGAAGCGTTTCCGGAAGCGTTTCCGGCCGAGTGCCCGGAGGCGTGTCCGGCGGCGGAGAGGGCGTGGCGGGATCCTTGCGCCCGGTGGCGCTGATCGTGGCGAGATCCTTGCGCACCGTGTCGATCAGGCCCCTGTCCGGCCGGGTCCCCGGATCCGATCATGGAGGAGCAACGAAACGACAAGGGAGCCGCAATGACCCGCATCGCCATCAACGGTTTCGGCCGCATCGGACGCAACAGCCTCCGCGCGCTGCTGGGGCGCGGCAGCGACCTCGAAGTGGTCGCCGTCAACGACCTCACCGCGCCCGACTCGCTCGCCCACCTGCTCAAGTACGACAGCGCGCTCGGCCGCTTCGACCGCTCGGTCGCGGTCGACGGGAACGACCTCGTGGTCGACGGCCGCCGTATCAAGGTGCTCGCCGAGCGCGACCCCGCCGCCCTGCCGTGGGCCGAGCTCGGCGTCGACATCGTGCTCGAAGCCACCGGCCGGTTCACCGCGGCCGACGCCGCCCGCGCGCACATCGAGGCCGGCGCCCGGCGGGTCCTGGTGAGCGCGCCGTCCGACGGCGCCGACGTCACGCTCGCCTACGGCGTGAACACCGACGCCTACGACCCGGCCTCGCACGTGATCGTCTCCAACGCCTCGTGCACCACCAACGCCCTGGCCCCGCTGGCGCAGGTGCTGGACGACCTGGCCGGCATCGAGCACGGCTTCATGACGACCGTGCACGCCTACACGCAGGAGCAGAACCTCCAGGACGGCCCGCACCGCGACCTGCGGCGCGCCCGCGCCGCCGGCGTGAACATCGTGCCCACCACCACCGGCGCCGCCAAGGCCATCGGCCTGGTCCTGCCGAACCTCGACGGCAAGCTGTCGGGCGACTCGATCCGCGTGCCGGTCCCGGTCGGCTCGATCGTCGAGCTGAACACGACGGTCGCGCGGGACGTGACCCTGGACGAGGTGCTCGCCGCCTACCGCGCCGCCGCCGACGGTCGGCTCAAGGGCATCCTCGACTACGCGGACGAGCCGCTGGTCTCGGGCGACATCACCGGCGAGCCGGCGTCGGCGATCTTCGACGCGGCCCTCACCCGGGTCGACGGCAAGCACGTGAAGGTCGTCGCCTGGTACGACAACGAGTGGGGCTTCTCCAACCGCGTCGTCGACTCGCTCGAACTCCTCGCCCGCGCCTGAGTCCCCGCTCCGGCTCCCGCCGGGGCCCCTGCCTGAGCCTCGCGCTCGGGCCTGGGCCCGAGCCCCCGCCCGAGCGCCGTCACGGCGCTCGGGCGGGGGCCGTTCGGGGGACGTCCGGTGCGTGTCGCCCGGGCCCGAGCGGGGGGCCGCCCGGATAGTGGCCTGGTCCGTCCGGCACCGGGCCGGGCGCAGGAGGGGAGCGGACGCATGGCCGGAACGCCCGCGGAATCGAACGGCGGGTCCCCCCGGCGGTGGACCGCCATGACCGGTATGTGCGTTGCGGCCGGCATGGTCTGGCTGTCGTTCGCGGACTTCGGAGTCGCCGTCCCGACGATCTCCGACGAGCTGTCGGTCTCGCTTCCCGCACTGCAGTGGGCCAACAACGCCTTCAGCCTCACCACCGGCGCCCTGGTGCTCGCGGCCGGGAAGCTGGGCGACGTGTTCGGCCGCAAGCGCGTCCTGGAGATCGGCCTGGTCCTGCTGGGCGTGTTCTCCCTGCTGGCCGCGTTCACGCCCGGGGTGGAGGGGATGATCGCCGGGCGGGCCGCGATGGGCGTCGGAGCGGCGCTGATCCTGCCCGCCACCCTGGCGCTGATCCCGCCGATGTTCCCCCTGAGCGAGCAGCCGCGCGCGTTCGGCGCCTGGATGGCGGTCGCCTGGGTCGGCCAGGCCGCCGGACCGGCCGTCGGCGGGGTGCTGACGGGACTTCTCGGCTGGCGCTCGACCTTCTGGATCAACGCTCCGCTGGCAGTGGTCGCCTGGTGGCTCGTGCGCCGGTCGGCCGAGGAGTCGACCGACCCGAACGCCGGCCGGCACATCGACCTGGTCGGCCTGGTGATCAGCGCCGCGGCGGCGTTCTGCCTGCTCTACGGGTGCACCGCCGGCCAGGAGGACGGCTTCGACGACCCGGTGATCATCGGGCTGCTGGTCGGGTCGGTCGTCCTGGCGGCGCTGTTCGTGCTGGTCGAGCGGCGGGTCCGGGACCCGTTGCTCGACCTCCGGCTGTTCTCGTCGCGGCCGTTCTGCGGGGCGCTGGTGGCCAACTCCGTGATGAACATCGTCTTCGCCGGTGTCAGTTTCCTGCTCACCCTCTACCTCCAGGAGGTCCGCGGGTACGGCCCCGTCGCGGCCGGCCTGTTGCTGCTGCCGTCCACGGTCACCATCCTGCTGTTCAACCCCTTCGGCGGCCGGGTGTCGGCGCGGCGCGGGGCGCGGCTCCCGGTGGTCCTCGGCCTGCTCCTGCTGGGTGCCGGCACCCTGGTGGCGGCCGTCCTCGGCCACTCCTACCACTACGCGGTCCTGGCCGCCGGGCTGCTGGTGCTCGGCGCGGGTCTGGGGCTGATGTCGATCCCGCTGTCGGACACCGCGGTGGCCGGTCCGCCGGAGGAACTGGCCGGGACCGCCTCCGGGATGTTCAAGGTCACCAGCATGCTGGGCGGCGCCTTCGGTGTCGCCGCGACGGTGGCGGTCCAGCAGGCGGTGGAGACCGACCAGGCGATCAGCCGGGCGCGGGCGGCGGGGCTCTCCGAGTCCGACGCCCAGCAGCTGGGGAACGCCGTCACGGACTCCAAGCTCGCCTCCCAGATCCTCGCCTCGGTCGACCAGGCCACGGCGCAGGCGATCACCGCGGCCTTCCGCGAGGTCCAGGCGGTCGGTACCGGCCGGGCGATCGGCCTGTCCGGGCTGCTCGCGATCCTCGCGGCCGTGGTCCTGCCGTTGTTGTGGCGGCAGCGGCCCTCCCGCCGGGCGCCCGACCCGCAGCGCTGAACGCCGGGGCGAAAGGCAGGGCCCGGGGCGGACGGCTTTACGGACGCTCGCCCTCCGCTCATCTGACGACAGCTCAAAAACCGCACAGTACGGGACAATTGTCGGCTCGTACGTCACGTTCGGCGCGGCAATTTCCCGATGTCCCTTGATCGGGCAACTGTACGATGGCTACCGTCAACCTCCGTGAAATCGTTAGCACCTAGAGCCTCTTTGGCAACTGATGCATCATCAGGCCGCCTTGACGTGCCGGTTCTCGGCGCGAGCGGGAGTCCGGTACCGCTGCACGTGGACGAGGACGACCCCTGTTTCTTCGATCATCCGCTCGACCACGTCCCCGGCATGCTGCTGGTGGCGGCCCTGCTCGACCTGATCCGCGCCCGGACGCGGGAACAGGCGGACGCGGGCTTCGGACGGCTCCGGATCTCGCTGAGCTTCGACCGGATCTGCGAACGCGACCGGCCGGTGCTGCTGCACTGCGACCCGGTCCCGGCCGACGACGGACCGGCCTGGCGGCTGCTGGCCGACCAGGACGGCGAGACCGTCTGCCAGGCGGTCGTCGACCTCGGCCGGACCGCGGCGCCCACCGGGCGGCGCACCGCCACGGGCACTGCCGGGCCGGACGGTGACCTCCCCGCCGACGCCGCCCTGGTGCACCGGCGCCTGCCGGAGAACATCCTGCTGGGCACGGCCGTGCGCACCGAGCGGGCCGCCGTCCTCGTGCCGTCCGACGGGCACCGGCTGCAGGGGGACGCCGAGGGCCTGCACACCCCGGACGCGCTGATCGAGTCCGCCCGCCAGATGGCCACCATGCTCGGGCACACGGCGCACGGACGCGATCCGGACGCCCAGATGCTCTGGCTCAGCCTCGAAGCCGACGTGCCGACCGACCTCCCGACGTCCGTCCCGCTGGCGCTGCACTGGGAGTTCACCCCCGCCCGGGGCGCGCGGGCCGCCTACCCGATGGTGCTGGTCGACGCGGAGAGCGGCGAGCCGCACGGCCGGATCGAGATCGTCGTCCACTCCCTCGACCGAGCCCGCTACGAGAGGCGGAGGGCCGCCAAGTGAGTACCGCGAAGTCCGTTGCCGGACACGGCCCTTCCCTGGCCGTCCAGGCACCCCGTCTGCTCTTCCTCTGCGCGGTGGCCGCGGTCGGCACCGGCGCGGTGGTCCACCTGCGCCACCTCGACCGCACGGTGGACCTGGTCGCCGGCCTCCTCGCCGTCTGCTACCTCGCGTGGCTCGCGGTCGAGATCCCCGTGACGTTCCGCAGGTCCGCGGCCCCGCCCAGCGAGTCGGCCACCCTGCTGCTCTACGCCGCGGCCCGGATCGCCACCGCCGGCTCCGCCGTGCTGGGCCCCGTGCCGTGGGACGGCTGGTCGTGGGCGCTGCTCGTGCCGGCCCTCGTCTTCGTCGGCGGCGTCACCCTGCGACAGGTGGCGATCCACACGCTCGGCCGCTTCTACTCGCACCACGTGATGCGCCAGCAGGACCACCAGATCGTCACCTACGGCCTGTACCGGTTCATCCGGCACCCCGCGTACGCGGGGATGCTGCTGGCGCACGTCGGGTTCGTCGGCTTCTTCCTGAACCCGGCGAGCGCCGTCCTGCTGGTCACGCTCGCCGCCGCGATCACCTGGCGGATCCGCACCGAGGAACGGATGCTCATGAACATCCCCGGCTACGGCGCCTACGCGGCCGGCCACGCCCGACTGGTCCCGGGGCTCTGGTGACCGCGCCCACGGAGGTGCGGGAGGGCCGGCTGCTGCTGACGCCCGACGAGCTGCTCACCACGACCCGGACCGTCCGCCGGCGGCTGGACCTGTCACGCCCGCTCGACCTCGCGGTCGTCAAGGAGTGCCTGGAGATCGCCCTCCAGGCACCGAACGGCGGCAACACCCAGCACTGGCACTGGCTGGTCGTCACCGACCCGGACCTGCGGAGGCGGATCGCCGCCGTCTACCGCCGGGTGTTCGACGCCCGCTACCCGTCCGGCGAACGCCCCCCGGCCACCCCGGAGGAGGAGGCCACCGCGCGCATGGTGGCCAGCGGCCGTCACCTGGCCGTACACCTGCACGAGGTGCCGGTGCTGGTGATCCCGTGCTTGCGGCTGCGAGGCGGGCGCCTTCCGGCCGGCAGCCAGGCCGGTCTGTGGGGATCCCTGCTGCCGGCGGCCTGGAGCTACATGCTCGCCGCCCGGTCCCGCGGGCTGGGCACCGCGTGGACCACCGTGCACCTGGACGCCGAGCAGGAGGTCGCCGCCCTCCTCGGACTCCCCGACGACGTGCGCCAGGGTGCCCTGATCCCGACCGCGCACGTCCTCGGGGAGGGCTTCCGGCCGGCTGCCCGCCGGCCCGTGGAGAGCGTGCTGCATCTGGACGGCTGGGCAGGTCGGGGGTGCGGCGGTGGATCCGATGACTGACCTCGTGGTCACGGCGGAGGCCGGCGACGCCCTCGCCGACGCCGCCGCGGTGGGGAACAAGTTCGCCCGTCAGGAGCTGCTGCGCCGGGCGGGCTTCCGGGTGCCGGAGTTCTTCTGCCTGTCCGCCACGGCTTTCGACCGGGCGCTCGACGAAGTCCGGCCGCTCCTTCCGGACCTGCCGCCGGACACCGGCGACGAGTCCGCGGTCGTCGACTGGTGCGCGGCCGCCCACAAGGCCCTGACCGACCTGAGCGTCCCGCAGGCCCTGGCCGGGCGGATCCGGGCGGAGTTCACCTCCCTGGTCGGCGCCGACGGCCTGGTCGCGGTCCGCGCCTGCGTGGTCCCGGTCGTCGGCTCCGGGCCCGAGGGCACCACGGACGACGCCGTCGGGGAGGACAGCGCCGTCGACCCGTTCGCCGGGATGAGCGACAGCTTCCTGTACGTCGACCTGGCCGGGCTCGCCGACGCCGTCGTCCGCTGCTGGGCGTCCGCCTTCAACCCGCAGGCCGTGCGCTACCGCGCGTTCCGGGGACTCGACCCGACGCGCGCCCGCGTCGCGGTCGGCGTCCAGCGGATGGTGCTCGGCACCCGCTCGTTCGTCGCGTTCACCCGTGACCCCCGGGACGGCTCCCGTCGCCACCTGATCGCGGCCGCGCACGGCATCGGCGAGGGCGTCGTCCAGGAGAAGGCCGACATCGACCACTTCTTCCACGACCCCGCCACCGGCCGGGTGACCGCGCAGACCGTGCACAAGCGCTGGTCGATGGGCCTGCCGGAGGACGCCGTCGCCGGAGCGCCGGTCCTGCTGGCGGTGCCCGCGGACCTGGCCGACCCGCCGGTCCTCAACGACGCGGAGGCCCGTACGGTGGCCGAACTGGCCGCCCGGGTGGAGGAACTGTTCGGCACCCCCCAGGACATCGAGGGCGCCATCACCCCCGACGGCGTCATCCACCTGGTGCAGGCCCGGCCGCTGGTGACCGCCCCCGCGGCGGGCGCGCCCGCCGCGCCGGACGGCGCCGGCCCCACCGTGTACTGGGGCAACCACAACATCACGGAGAGCTTCCCCGGGGTGTCGGGCGCGCTCACCTACTCCCAGTCGCGCGAGTTCTACCGCCGGTCCTTCGGCGACCTCTACCGGCGGATGGGCGTTCCCGCACGGCTCCTGCGGGAGAACGCGCACCGGCTCACCCGGATGGTCGGCTACCTGGAGGGCCAGGTCTACTACCGGCTCGACGACTGGCACGAACTGCACGGCCAGATGCCGATGTTCGACATCGTGCGCGGCCTCTGGGAGCAGGGCATGGGCATCACGGGCCCGGCCCGCGGCACCCGCCGCCGGTCGCGGGCCCGGGTGGTGGGCTCGGTGCCGGGCCTGCTGTGGCGCACCGCCGCCCACCCGTGGGAGGTGAGCCGCTTCCTCCACTGGTGGGACCGGCAGATGACGGAGGCGAACGCCGTCGGTGACACCCCCGAGGAGCTGATCGCCCTCTACCGGCGGATCTGGGACCGGGCCGAGCGCAAGTGGGGCGTCACCCTGGTCAACGCGCTCATCGCCCTGCTCGTCCTGCGCTCCGGCACCGCCCTGCTGCGCCGGTGGACCGGCCTCGGGCCGCAGGCGTTCGTGGCACTGCTGGTCGGCGGCAAGGAGAACCGGTCGCTGGAGGCCGTCCGCGCGGCCATGGCCCTGGGCGAGCTCGTGGGCACGATTCCCGAGCTGCGCCGCGCCGTCGTCGAGAACGACGACCCGCGGCAGGTGTGGACGGACCTGACCGCCGGCCGCTACGGCGAGCCCGTCGCCGACGCCGCCCGGTCGTACGTCGCGCGCTACGGCGACCGCGCCCTGCACGACCTCAAGCTGGAGGAGCCCACCCCCCGCCAGCACCCGTGGGCCGTCGTGCCGCTGATACGCCCGCTGGTCCGCCAGGGGGCGACCGTCGCCGCCAACCGGGCGGAGGAACGGGCCGCCGCCGAGCGGGCCCGCGCGAACCTGCGGGAGGTCTGCCCCCGTCCGGTGCGCCGCGCCGTGCTCCTGGCGCACGCGGCAGTGGCCCGGGACCTCGTGCGTATCCGTGAGGACACCCGGTTCTGCCGCACCCAGCTCTTCGGGATCTCGCGCGACGTGATGTGGCGCCTCGGCGCGGAACTCGCCCGCACCGGCGTGCTGGACGACCGGCTGGACGTGGCGGACCTGACGGTGGAGGAGGTCATCGGCGCCTTCGACGGCACCGGGACCGTCTCCGACCTGCGCGCCCTGGCGGCACTGCGCCGGGCGGACCGCCTGCGCTGGACGGAGTCCGAGCAACGACCCAGCCTGCTGGGCGTGCCCGGCAACCTGCCGCTGGTCCGCGCACTCCCGTACGCCGCGCCCGTCCTGGGCGACGACGCCCGCGACGACCGGGTGCTGCGGGGGATCGGCTCCAGCGGGGGTGTGGTCCGGGGCCGCGCCACGGTGGTGCTCGACCCCGGCGCCGGTACGGACGTCGACGGCCGGATCCTGGTGGCCCGGGAGACCGACCCGGGCTGGCTGTTCCTGATGATGTCCGCCAAGGGCCTGGTGGTCGAACGCGGCACGCTGCTGTCGCACACCGCGATCACCGGCCGCCTCCTCGGCGTCCCGACGGTGGTCGCCGTGCCGGAGGCCACCAGGGCGATCCCGGACGGTGCGTGGATCGAGATCGACGGGAGCGCCGGCACGGTCCGGCTGCTCCCCGACCCGGCGAACGCCGAGCACACCGAGCCCGCCGAGCACACCGAGCCCGCCGAGCCCGCCGGGCCCGGCGGGCCCGCCGAAGACGTGGCGAACGCCGATCATGCGACGGGCCCCGCGAACGCGGCGGGCGCCCGGAAGACCGAGGGGGCCGAGAACGATGACTGACCCGGTACGTTTCCCCTTCCCCCCGGAGGCCGGTGTCTGTCCGGCCGCCGAGTACCACGAGCTCCTGGCCACCGGAGAGCCGTACCCGGTCCGGCTCTCCAGCGGCCGGCCGGCCCTCGTGATCACCCGTCACGAGGACGTCGCCGCCGTCCTCAACGACGACCGCTTCAGCCGGGCCCGCTACGTGGAACTCGCCCGCCCGCTCCTGGCCCGCAAGGCGGACTCGATCCTGCTCGCCACCGCCGACGCGCCGGACCACACCCGCCGCCGCCGCGCGATCCTGCCCGACTTCACCGCCCGGCGGGTCCGGCAACTACGGCCCCGACTGGAGGAGTTGGCCGAAGAACTGCTGGACGGTCTGACCGCCGGCGCCGACCACGGCGAGGCGGACCTGGTCGACGGGTACGCCGTGCCGTTCGCGATGCAGCTGATCTGCGAGCTCCTCGGCGTCCCGCGCGAGGACGGCGTCCGGCTGCGCCGCGAGGTGGACGTCCTCATGTCGACCTCCGGCCACACCCCGGAGGAGGTCGCCGCGACGCAGGCCCGGATGGACGCGTACTTCGAGGAGCTCGTCGCGGGGAAGCTGCGGGCCGTGGAACGCGGCGAACCGGCCGAGGACCTGCTGACCAGGATGGCGACCCGGCCCGAGGAGGATCCGGCCCTGCGGCTCTCGCCGAAGGAGATCGTGTCCCTCGGTTCGGGCATGCTGATGGCGGGCTACGAGACCACCGGCAACTCCTTCGCGATGTGCGTCCTGCTGCTGCTCGGGCATCCCGGTCTCGCCGAACGGCTGCGGGCGGAGCCCGGGCGGATACCGGCCGTGATCGAGGAGATGCTCCGCTGGAGCTCGCTCAACAACACCGGCGGCGCGCCCCATCTGGTGACGGAGGACACGGAGTTCGGGGGCTGCCCGGTCCGGGCCGGTGAGATCGTGGTGCCGGTCACGGCCGCCGCCAACCGGGACCCGGCGGTGTTCAAGGACCCGGACACCTTCGACCCGGACCGGCCGGACGCCACCGGACACCTGGCGTTCGGCCACGGCCGGCACCTGTGCCCGGGGGCCGAACTCGCCCGCGCCGAGCTGCAGATCGGCATGGCCGCGCTGCTGCGCCGGTTCGAGGTGCTGGAACTCGCCGTGCCCGAGGCGGAGTTGAAGTGGCGCCGGACGATGTTCATCAACGGCGTCTGGGAGTTGCCCGTCCGTTGGTCGACCCGTCCGAGGCAGTCGGCGCGACCGAAGCCGTCGGGGCCGCCGGCGTGATCCGTCGTCTCGGCCTCTTCGTGCGGGGCAGCTTCCCCCTGCCGCTGTCGGTGGTGTTCGGCGCCCTCTGGGCGGTGGGGGTGACGGGGCTCTACGCCGCCGTCCACCCGCACGCCCAGCACTGGCGGCCGGGGTGGGGCACCGTCCTCGCGGCGGTCACCGTCGTCGTCGACCTGCTGCTGCTGCGGGCCGCCGACGATCTGCGGGACCTGCCGTACGACCGGCGGCACAATCCGGGCCGCCCGCTGGCGCGCGGCGCGGTGCTGCCCCGCGACCTGGTGGTGCTGCTGGGCGTGGGCGCGGCCGTCCTGCTGCTGCTCAACACGGGGAACCGGCCCGCGCAGCTGCTGCTCGCCGCGCAGTTCGGGTACCTCGTCCTGCTGGTGGGGGCGGAGCTGCGGTTCGGCTGGCCGCCCGGGGACGCGGTGGTGCTGAGCGTGCTGTTGAGCGCTCCGGTCCAGATCCTGCTCAACCTCTACCTGTACGCGGTCTTCCTCGGCGACACCGGTCTGTCCGCGGACCGGCACGTCCTGGCGGTGCTCGCCGTGGTGATGCTCGCGGCCACCCACCACGAGCTGGCCCGCAAGCTGGTCCGGGCCCCCGGGGAGCGGGAGCGCACCTACGTCCACGCCTTCGGGGTCCGGGCCACCACCGCGCTGGCGGTGGGGTTCGCGGTCGCCTCCGCGGTGGTGGCGCTGGCCGTCCTCCGTCCGTGGGAGGCGGGGGCCGGGGCGGCCTGGGGGTGGCTGGTGGTCCTTCCGGTGGCCGTCGTCCTCCGGGCGGCGTGGAGCTTCGTCCGGGGCGGGGCGCCGCGCTGGCCGCTGCGCGCGGTGGTCGGCTACCTGCCGGCCGCCTTCACCTGCTACCTGCTGATCGGCATGGGGGTCACGGCATGAGGACGGAGAACCTGTTCATCGCGGGCCTGGGCACCTGGGTCCCGGGGTTCGAACCGGTGGCGGAAGCCGTCCGCCAGGGCCGGTACGACGCGGAGCGGGCGCGGGCCGAGGGCTGGACCGGCGTGGCGTTCGCCGGGGACGTGTCGGCGCCCGAACTCGCGGCCGGGGCGGGCGTGGAGGCCCTCAAGCGCTCGGGCCTCGACGCCGACCGGATCTCGCTGGTCCTGCACGCCGGCACCTTCCACCAGGGACCCGACGGCTGGTACGCCGCGAACTACGTCCAGGACAAGGTGGTCGGCACCGCGGTGCCGGCGATCGGCCTGGACCAGGGCTGCACGGCGATGCTGGACGCGCTCCACCTCGCCCACGGCCACCTGGCGGTGGGTCCCGGCGGCGGCGCGGTGCTGGTGACGGCGGCCGACAACTTCGGTGCCCCGCTGGTCGACCGGTGGAAGTACGCGGACGGCTGGACCGCCGGCCGGGGCTCGGTGCTCGGTGACGCCGGCTGCGCGGCGGTCGTCTCCACCGAGGGCGGTCCGCTGCGGATCCGTTCGCTGGCGCTGTCGTCGCTCTCCAGGTGGGAGCACCTCTACCGGGGGGAGGACCCGGTGTTCCCGCCCAGGCCGGGCCTCACGGTCGAGACCTCCCTGGGGCGGCGGATGTCAGCCCACGCCGACCGGCTCGACCGGGACGGCGGCCACGACGCGGAGGGCGGGTCGCGCCGGGCCGTCGCCGGTGACCTGGTGCGGGCGCGGACGGCCCTGGCCCGGCAGGCGATGGAGGAGGCGGGCATCGGTCCGGCCGACGTCACCCGGGTCACCCACGTGTTCTCCGGTCACCCCCGCTACCTGGAGACCCTGTTGGAGCCGCTGGGGATCGACCCCGGCCGCGGCATGCTCGACCTCGGCCGTGCCCACGGTCACCTGGGGGCGGGCGACCAGTTCCTCTCCCTCGCCCACCTCGTGGAGACCGGCGCCGTGTCGCCGGGCGACCACGTCCTGATGATGGGCAACGGCGCGGGCATCTCCCTGGCCTGCTCGGTGATCGAGGTCCTGGAGGACCCGGGCTGGTGAGGTCGACACCGACCCGCCCCGCGCACCCGTCACGCCGCTGCGGCGTGACGGGTGCGCGCGTCACCGGTCCGGGGGGATGTGGGCGAGCATGCGTTCCATGCCGCCCACCCAGTTGGCCCTGAGCGCCTCGGTGGCGCCGGGGAGGTCGTCGTCGAGGAGTCTCCGGGCGATCTCGCAGTGCTCCTCGGCCTCGCGGGCGACCGGCTGGTCCTCGGCGACGACGAGGTTCTCGTAACGGCGCATGCCGGCCTTGATGCGGGCCAGCAGGTCGAGCAGGCGCTCGTTGGGGCAGCCGCTCAGCAGGAGGCCGTGCCACTCGTCGTCGCGCCGGTCGACGGTCGCGTGGTCGGCGACGGGGTCGGGGAACTCCCGGGCCATCTCCAGGAGCCGGGGGGCGATGCCCCGCAGGTGCGCGGGGTCGGAGGACTCCAGCGCGAGGGATTCCAACGAGGCGACGATCGCGACGAGTTCACGGAACTCGGTACGGCTGACGGGCGCGAAGCGGAAGCCGCGGCCCTGGTTGCTCTCCAGGACCCCTTCGCCGGTCAGGGTGATCAGCGCCTCGCGCAGGGGGGTGCGGCTGACGCCCAGTTCGGCCGCCAGGACGGCCTCGTTGACGTCGGTGCCGGGGGCGAACTCGCCGCGGGTCAGACGGTCCATCAGCTCGTCGCGGATCTGTTCTCGCAGCGGGCGGCGCTCGATCGCCATCGGGTCCCCAATCCTCGGATTTCCACCATAGCCCTTGACCGGATGCAGAGTACTGCACTATGCATTCTGAATACAAAATGCGAACCGGGTGGACGGGAGGCGGCAGATGAGCCTGACGCGGGTGCCGGGGATGCTGTTCGGAGGTGACTACAACCCCGAACAGTGGCCCGAGGAGGTGTGGGAGCAGGACGTCCGGCTGATGGCCGAGGCCGGGGTGAACGTCGTGACCGTCGCGGTGTTCTCCTGGTCGCGGCTGGAGTCCGCGCCCGGGGTCTTCGACTTCGGCTGGCTGGACCGGGTCCTGGACCTGCTCCACGCCCACGGGATCGCGGTGGACCTGGCCACCGCGACGGCGACGCCGCCGCCCTGGCTGGTGCGGGAACACCCCGAGATGCAGCCCGTCGACGCGGGCGGGACCCGCCTGGGGTTCGGTTCCCGGCAGGGCTACTGCCCCTCCTCGCCGGTGTTCCGGGCGGGCACCGTGCGGCTGGCACGGGCGATGGCGGAGCGCTACGGGGAGCACCCGGCGCTGGTCATGTGGCACGTCGGAAACGAGTACGGCGACCACACGGTCGAGTGCTTCTGCGAGGAGTCGGCGCGGGACTTCCGGCGCTGGCTCGCCGACCGCCACGGGAGCCTGGAGGGCCTCAACACCGCCTGGGGGACGTCCTGCTGGGGCCAGCACTACACGGAGTGGACGCAGGTCGAACCGCCCCGGAAGGCACCCGGTCCGGTCAACCCGGCCCAGGTCCTGGACTGGCGGAGGTTCTCCAGCGACGCGCTGCTCGCCTGCTTCGAGGCCGAGCGCCGGGTGCTCAAGGACGTCACCCCGGACATCCCCGTGACGACGAACTTCATGAGCATCCTGCACCACCTCGACTACTGGACGTGGGCGGCGGCCGAGGACGTCGTCAGCGACGACGCCTACCCCGACCCCGCCGACCCGGCGTCCCACGTGAAGGCCGCACTCAGCTACGACCTGATGCGCTCGCTGAAGCGGCAGCCGTGGCTGCTCCTCGAATCGGCGCCCGGCGCGGTGAGCTGGCGGGAGGTGAACGTCCCCAAGGAGCCGGGCCTCATGCGCCTGCACAGCCTGCAGGCGGTCGCCCACGGTTCGGACGGGGTGATGTTCTTCCAGTGGCGCCAGGCCGCGTACGGGCCGGAGAAGTTCCACTCGGCGATGCTGCCGCACGGCGGGACGGACACCCGCCAGTGGCGCGAGACGCTCGAACTGGGGGCGGACGTGCGGCGGCTGGCCGAGGTCGCGGGGGCCACGACGTCGGCCGACGTCGCCCTCGTCCTGGACTGGGACAGCTGGTGGGGGCTGGAGGCGCCGGAGTCGCTGCCGTCGAACCGGCTCGCGCTGCACGCGCTCCTCCTCGCCTGGTACCGGCCGCTGCACGCCCGCGGCATCGCCGTCGACCTCTCGCCGCCCGGCCGGGACCTCTCCTCCTACAAGGTCGTCGTCGTCCCCAACCTCTACCTGTGCACCGCGGAGCAGGCCGCGAACCTCGCCTCCTTCCCGGGCCGGCTGCTCGTCGGCCCGTTCAGCGGGGTCGTCGACGCCGCCGACCAGGTCCACGAGGGCGGCGCGCCCGGGCCGCTGCGGGAGCTGCTGGGCGTGCGCGTCGAGGAGTTCTGGCCGATCCCCGACGGCCTGACCCAGCAGGTGGTGACGCCGGACGGCACCCGGCTGACGGCCCGGACCTGGAGCGAGTGGCTGACCGTCGACGACGCGCAGGTGGTCGCGCGCTACCGCGGCGGTCCGCTGGACGGGCGCGCGGCGGTCACCCGGCGCGGGCACGCCACCTACCTCGGCTGCCTGCCCGACGACCTGACCCCGGTGCTCGACGAGGTGCTCGCCGGCGCCGGCGTCACCGGCGTCACCGGGACGGACCTGCCCGCCGGCGTCGAGGCGTGCCGCCGCGGCGCGTACCTGTTCCTGCTCAACCACGGGGCCGCACCGGCCACCGTCACCCTGCCCGCCGCCGGGACCGACCTGCTGACCGGCCGTCCCCTGCACGGCCACGTGGTGCTCGCGCCCCGCGACGCCGTGGTCCTGAAGCCCGAGGAGATCTCGTGACCCATCCCTACATCCCCAACGCGGGGCCCGAGGCCCGGGCGGCGATGCTCGCCGAGATCGGTGCGTCGAGCGTCGCCGAGTTCTACGGCGACATCCCCGCCGACCTGCGGCCGGGCCGCCCCCTCGACCTGCCCGCCCCGTTCGCCGACGAGCCCGGCCTGGTGCGGCACATGCGCGGCCTGCTGGCCCGCAACACCGACACCACCGAGGTGCTGAGCTTCCTCGGGCACGGCTGCTACCCGCACCACGTCCCGGCGGTGTGCGACGAGGTGAACGGGCGCGGCGAGTTCCTGACCGCCTACGCGGGGGAGCCCTACGAGGACCACGGCCGGTTCCAGGCCCTCTTCGAGTACGTCTCGATGATGGCCGAGCTGCTCGACATGGACGTCGTCAACGTGCCCACCTACGACGGCTTCCAGGCGGCGGGGACGGCCCTGCGGATGGCCGCCCGCCACACGGGCCGCGGCCGGGTGCTCGTCAGCGGCGCGATCGCGCCGGACAAGCTCGCCAAGATCCGGGACTACCTGGCCCCGGACGTCGAGGTCGTGCTCGCCCCGGTGGCCGGCTCGGGGGAGGTGGGCGAGATCGACCTGGACGACACCTTCGCCGCGCTCTACCTGGAGACGCCCAACGTCTACGGCGTCATCGAGACGCGCGGGCGCGAACTGGCGGACCTCGCCCACGGCGCCGGCGCCCTCCTGGTCGTGGGGACGGACCCGATCGCGCTCGGCGTGCTCGCGCCCCCCGCGTCCTTCGGCGCGGACCTGGTCTGCGGGGACATCCAGTCGCTCGGCATGCACCAGCAGTACGGCGGCGGCCAGGCCGGGTTCATCGCGAGCCGGGACGACGAGCGCCTGGTCGCGGAGTTCCCCTCCCGCCTGTTCGGCATCGCCCCGACCGCCGTCCCCGGTGAGTACGGCTTCGGTGACGTCTTCTACGACCGGACCTCCTTCGCGCTGCGCGAGGAGGGCAAGGAGTGGGTCGGCACCGCGGCCGCCCTGTGGGGCATCACCGCCGGCGTCTACCTCTCGCTGATGGGCCCGCAGGGAATGCGCGAGATCGGCGAGACGATCCTGGCCCGGACCCGGTACGCGATGGGGGCCCTGGCCTCGGCCGGTGCCCGGGTCCGTCACCAGGAGGCCTTCCACTTCCGCGAGTTCGCCGTCGAGGTGCCGGACGCCGACGCGTTCCTCGCGGCGCTGCGCCGCCGGGACATCTTCGGCGGGGTGCGGCTCGGCTCCCGGGAGGTCCTGGTCTGCGTCACCGAGCGGCACTCGATCGCCGACATCGACACCCTCGCGGCGGCCGCCAAGGACGCCCTCTCAGCCATCGGAGGCACCAAGTGAGCTCGCACGGAGAATCGTTCGCCACCCTGCCCGTCGCACCCAAGCCCGCGCTGCGCCGTTTCCACCAGGCCCGCTGGGACGAGGAGATCATCTTCGAGCTGTCCCGGCCCGGCCGGCGCGGGGTGGGCGTGCCCGCCCCGGACGCGCCGCCGGTCGAGCTGCCCGAGGGCGTCGGCCGCCGCACCCCGCCGGCGCTGCCCGAACTGTCGCAGAACCAGGTGGTCCGCCACTACCTGCGCCTGTCGCAGGAGACCCTCGGCGCCGACCTGAACATCGACGTCGGCCAGGGCACCTGCACGATGAAGTACAGCCCCAAGGTCAACGACACCTTCGTGCGGGATCCGAAGATCGCCGAACTGCACCCGCTGCAGCCCGAGGACTCCGTCCAGGGCGTGCTGGAGATCTACTGGCGGCTGGAGCAGATCCTCAAGGAGATCTCCGGCATGGCCCGGGTGTCGCTGCAGCCCGGCGCCGGTTCCGCGGCGATCTACGCCAACATCGCGATGATCCGCGCCTACCACGCCTCGCGGGGCGAGGGCGGGCAGCGCGACCAGGTCGTCACCACGATGTTCTCGCACCCCTCGAACGCGGCGTGTGCGAAGGTCGCCGGGTACGAGGTGATCACCCTGATGCCGGACGCCGCCGGCAACCCGGACATCGAGGCGCTGCGGGCGGCCGTGGGCCCGCGGACCGCGGCGCTGCTCATCACCAACCCGGAGGACACCGGGATCTTCAACCCGAGGATCCGCGAGTTCGTCGACCTCGTCCACGAGGCGGGCGGCCTGGCCTGCTACGACCAGGCGAACGCCAACGGCATCCTCGGGATCACCCGCGCCCGTGACGCCGGCTTCGACCTGTGCCACTTCAACCTGCACAAGACGTTCTCGACCCCGCACGCGTGCGGCGGTCCCGCGGCGGGGGCGTGCGGCGTCTCCGAGGCGCTGGCGCCGTTCCTGCCCGGACCGGTCGTCGAGCGTGCCGGCGAGTCGTACACGCTGGCCTCCCCCGAGCGGTCGGTGGGGAAGATCCGGCCGTTCCTCGGGGTCACGCCGAACGTGGTGCGCGCCTACGCGTGGGTGATGGCGCTCGGCGCGGACGGTCTGCGGGAGGTCGCGGAGACGGCCGTCCTCAACAACAACTACCTGATGCACAAGGTCCTGCGGATCCCCGGCGCCTCCGTCCCGTGGGCGGACCGGCGGCGGGTGGAGCAGGTCCGCTACTCCTGGCAGGACCTCACGGAGGAGACCGGGGTGCACTCCGAGGAGATCGGGATCCGCGCCGCCGACTTCGGCGTCCACTACTGGACCAGCCACCACCCGTACGTGGTCCCCGAGCCGTTCACCCTGGAACCGACGGAGTCCTACTCCCGCGAGGACCTGGACGAGTACGCCGCGATCCTCGCCCAGGTGGCCTCCGAGGCCCGGGAGAACCCCGAGTTCGTGAAGAACGCGCCGTACCACCAGACCGTCCACCGGATCGACCCCACCTCGCTGGACGATCCCGCGCAGTGGTCGCCGAGCTGGCGCGCCTACTGTCGCAAGCACCGCCGGTGATCGTCGGCCTGGTCGTGAACCCCGTGGCGGGACTCGGGGGTCCGGCCGCGCTCAAGGGCAGCGACGGCCCCGACGTCCAGGCCAGGGCGCTCGCCCTCGGCGCCGTCCCGCGTGCGGGGGAGCGGGCGGCCGCCGCGCTGGCGGCGCTCCACCGCCTGCGCCCGGACGTCCGGGTGCGCACCGTGGCGGGGGCCATGGGGGAGGACAGCGCGCGGGCGGCCGGCGTCCCCCACGAGGTCGTCCACCGTCCCCGGGCCGGTGCGGGGGCCGCCACCACGGCCGGCGGCGCGGTGACCGTGACGACCGGCGCGGCGGACACCCGGGCGGCGGTGGCGGCGCTCGGCGGGGCGGACCTGCTGCTGTTCGCGGGCGGGGACGGAACGGCGCGGGACGTGCTGGACGCCCGGCCCCGGGGGCCGGTGCTCGGCGTGCCGGCCGGGGTGAAGGTCTACTCCGGCTGCTTCGCGGTCAGCCCGTTCGCCGCCGCCGCGACCGCCGCCGCGTTCGACGGGACCACCCTGGACGCGGAGGTCGTCGACCTGGACGAGGAGGCGTACCGGTCGGGGCGGGTGGGCGCCCGGCTGTACGGGACCCTGCGGGTGCCCGCGGCCAGGACACGGCTCAGCGGGCGCAAGAGCGGGTCGTCGGGGGCGCCGCCGGGATCGGCGGAGTCGATCGCGCGCGAGGTGGTGGCGTCGATGGTGCCCGGCGAGACCTACGCGCTCGGCCCCGGGGCGACGACGCTCGCGGTGGGCCGCGTGCTGGGTCTGGACCTGACGCCGCTGGGGGTCGACGTGGTCCGGGACGGCGTCCTGCTCGCCCCCGACGTCACCGAGCGGACCTTGCACACCCTTGCCATGTCACAGGTCACACATGGTGTGCTGTCCGTGATCGGCGGGCAGGGGTTCGTGATCGGTCGCGGCAACCAGCAGTTCAGCCCCCGGGTGCTGGACCGGCTCGCCGGGATCGTCGTGCTCGCCACCCAGCAGAAGCTCGCCGCCCTCGGCGGCCGGCCGCTGCTCGTGGACAGCGGCGACGCCGCGACCGACGCCGCGTTCGGCGGCCACACCCGGGTCGTCACCGGGTACCGCGAGTCCGTGATGTACCGCATCCAGTCAGCGAACGAGGAGCTATGAACACGTTGCAGAACAAGGTCGCCGTCGTCACCGGCGGAGCCTCCGGCATCGGCCGGGCCACCGCCCGGCTGTTCGCCGCCGAGGGAGCGGCGGTGGTCGTCGCCGACCTGGCGGACGCCTCCGCCGTGGTCCGGGAGATCGAGGCGGCCGGCGGGCGGGCCGTGTCGGTACGGGCCGACGTCTCCTCCGAGGTCGACTGCGAGCGGATCGTGAACATCGCCGTCGAGCGGTTCGGCGGGCTGCACGTCCTGTTCAACAACGCCGGGATCATCCGGCGCCAGACCGCGCTGGAGATCTCCGCCGACGACTGGGACCGGGTGATGGCCGTCAACGTCCGGTCGGTCTACCTGATGTGCCGCTTCGCGATCCCGGCGATGACGCAGGGCGGCTCGATCGTCAACACCGGTTCCGGCTGGGGGCTGAAGGGAGGCGGCAACGCCCTGTCCTACTGCGCCTCGAAGGCCGCGGTCGTCAACATGACGCGCGCCCTGGCGATCGACCACGCCGCCGCGGGGATCCGGGTCAACTCGGTCAACCCCGGCGACACCATGACGTCGATGCTCCGCGACGAGGCGCGTCAGCTGCAGGTGGAGTGGTCGGCCTTCGAGAAGGACGCCGCCGACCGGCCGATGGGCCGCGCCGGGTCGCCCGAGGAGATCGCGAGCGCCGTGCTGTTCCTCGCCGGCGACGCGAGCAGCTACATCACCGGGTCCGCCCTCGTCGTCGACGGCGGCGGCCTCGCCTGACCCCCCCTGCTCCACCCCGCTCCACCACCCCCGTTCCACCTTTCCGTACCGCTCCGGCGCGCTCCACCCACCCACCCCCCCCGCGAAAGCTCCTCGGAGGCATCTGATGTCTGCTGTGAAGAGAAGGACGGTCCTGGCCGCCGCCGCCGTCGCCCTGTCCGTGTCCGTGTCCGCGTGCAGCGGGAGCGGCGGCGCGGGCTCCACCGGCGACGCGAAGGACGGCAAGGTCACCCTGCGCTGGTCGACCTGGGGTTCGGCCGAGGACATGGCGGTCTTCAAGGCGTTCAGCGACGAGTTCACCAGGAAGTACCCGAACATCACGCTGAAGCTGGAGCCCGTCGCCTCCTACGAGGACTACCACCCCAAGCTGATCACCCAGCTCACCTCCAGGACCGCGCCCGACGTGTTCTACGTCGGTGACGACTACATCGGCAAGCTCGTCGCCGACGGCGTGCTCGCCCCGCTCGACGAGCAACTCGCCGGCCCCCTCAGCAAGAGCAGGCCGACGGACTTCTTCGAGGGCATCTACGGCGGGGCGAAGAAGGGCGGTGTGACGTTCGGTGTCCCGAACGACACCAACCCCGAGGTCCTGTGGTTCGACAAGAAGGCCCTCGCCGCCGCCGGCATCACCGAGGACCCGGCCGCCCTGAACGAGGCCGGCCGGTGGACCATGGCCACGTACCTGGAGATGAACGCCAAGCTCAAGGACTCCGGCCGGTACGGCTCCATATTCTGGAACTGGTACGGCGCCAACTACAGCCTCGTCAACGGCTTCGGCGGCAAGGTCTGGGACAACGGCACGTTCGTCGCACCGTCGGACCCCAAGGCCCGGCAGGCGCTCAGGACCCTCGCCGACGGCTACCGGGACAAGACCTTCGCCTCCGCGGACCTGCTGCCCGAGGGCAACAGCGCGGCCACCCAGTTCGTCAAGCACAAGGCCGGCTTCTACGCCGGGGGCCGCTGGGTGATCGAGGGCATCGACAAGGGCGGCGACCGCGAGAGCTACGACGTCGTGCCGTTCCCCTCGCAGACCGGGGAACCGATCCCCGGCGCGGTCGCCGCGTCCTACCTGACCCTCAACAAGGACACCAAGCACCCGAAGGAGGCCTTCACCTTCCTGAGCGAGTTCGTCAGCAAGGAGGGCCAGCAGCTGCGGCTCAAGGGCGGCAGCGCCGTGCCGTCGATCAAGGGTGCCGAGAACCTGGTGACCGAGGGGAACTACCCCGCGCACGCCCGGACCTTCCTCGACGTCCGCGACAAGGGCTTCGCCAACTACCCCGACGAGGTCGCCGTCCCCGGCCTGACCAAGGCGATCAACGACCACCTCATGAAGATCTGGGAGGGCAAGGTCGGGTTCGACGAGGGGATGACCCAGCTCCAGAGCCTGGTCGACGGGATGAAGGGCCCGAAGGGTTGAGCGCCGTCTCCCAGGCCGTGGCACGCCGGCGGTCCCGCCCCGCACGGAGCGGCCGCGAGCCGCTCTGGCGGCGCCGGGACCGCCGGTGGGCCGTGGTCTTCCTCGCCCCCCAACTGCTCGGCCTGCTGGTGTTCCTGGTCGGCCCGCTCGGGTTCGCCGTCGTCCTGTCCTTCATGGAGTGGGACGGGCTCGGTGACGCGAGCTGGGTGGGACTGGACAACTTCCGGGCCCAGCTGACCGACCCCGCCTTCGGCCGCGCGGTGTGGAACACCGTCAAGATCGGCCTGATCACCGTGCCGGGCGGCCTCGTCCTGGCCCTCCTGCTCGCCCTGGCCCTGCACGGCGTGCGAGGCCGCACCGCCTACCGGGTCGTCTACTTCCTGCCGGTCGTGACGAGCTCCGTCGCGGTGTCGGTGATCTGGCAGATGATCCTCGGCGGCGGCGCCGACGGCATCCTGAACGGCACCGTGCAGGACCTCTTCGGGATCACCCTGCCGGACTGGCTGGCCGACCCGACCTGGGTGGTGCCCGCCATCGCGGTCGTCACGATCTGGTCGTCCCTCGGCCTCAACGTCGTGATCTTCCTCGCCGGACTCGCCACCATCCCGACGAACCTGCTCGAAGCCGCCCGGATCGACGGCGCCGGCCCGTGGCAGACCCTGCGCTCGGTCACCCTGCCGATGCTCTCACCCACGGTCTTCTTCACCGTGGTGGTCTCGGTGATCAGCTCCTTCCAGGCCTTCGACCTGATCTACGTCCTCGTCAACCCCGACCACAACGAGGGCGCCCAGACCATCGTCTACAAGGTCTACCAACAGGGCTTCCGCGAGTTCCACTTCGGCCTCTCCAGCGCCGCGGCCCTGATCCTGCTGCTCCTGACACTCCTCGTCACGGCGGTCCAGTTCAAGGCGCAGAAGCGCTTCGTCCACTACGAGTCGTGAGGCCGCCATGAGCAACCGCAGACGGATCCTCCTGCACACCGGCCTCACCGCCGGCGGCCTGGTCATGCTGTTCCCGTTCATCTGGATGATGCTGACCTCCTTCAAGGGCGCCACCCAGATGATCAACGACCCGCTCGCCTGGCTCCCCGGGCCGTGGCGCCCGCAGAACTACCCGGACGTCCTGGGCGAGGTGCCGCTCGGGCGCGCCTACTGGAACAGCATGTACATCGCGGCCGTCACCGTCGTCGCGACCCTGCTGACCGGTGCGATGGCGGCCTACGCCTTCGCCCGCATACCGTTCCGCGGCTCGGGGCCGCTGTTCGGCCTCTTCCTCGCGACCCAGATGGTCCCCGCCCAGGTCACGATCGTGCCGCTCTACATCATGCTCGCCAAGCTCCAACTCATCGACTCGCACCTGGCGCTGATCCTGCCGGCCGTCGCCAACCCGTTCGCGGTGTTCCTGCTGCGCCAGTTCATCCGGGCCGTCCCGGTCGAGCTGGAGGACGCGGCGCGGATCGACGGCGCGAGCCGGTGGACGATCTTCTGGCGGATCATCCTGCCCAACATCAGGCCCGGCCTGTGGACCCTCGGCATCATTGTCTTCCTGGCCAGCTGGAACAGCTACTTCTTCCCGCTGGTGTTCCTGAACACGCCGGACCTGTTCACCATCCCCCTGCTGCTCGACTCCTTCCACTCCCAGCGGGGCGGCGTCGACTACGGACTGACCGCCGCCCTGTCGGCGATGACCGTGGTGCCGATGCTGATCGCGTTCCTGGTCGGGCAGCGCAAGATCCTCAACAGCATGGCCTCCTCGGGCCTGGGAGGACGCTGATGCTCGCGCTGGACCTCGTGGAGCGGCCGTTCACCGAACGCGGCTCGCGCCTGCTCGTCACCGCCCACCCGGACGGGCTCCGGATCGCCCGCGCCGCGTACGAGACCCCGCTCGCCCGCACCACCGAGCTGTCCGCCCTGGTCGTCCGCGACCCCGCCGGGAAGGACCTCCCCGTCGTCTCCGCGACGCCCACCGAGGTGGTGTTCGCCGGCGGGGTGTCGCTGCTGTTCGCCGACCCCGCCACGCTGGTGATCGCCGGACACCGCGCCCGGGCCTCCTGGCGGCGGCCCGACGGGACGGAGCACACCCTCGCCCTGGCGGGCTGCCACGTCCTCGTCGGCCCGCCCGGCCGGTGGTCGGAAGCGGCCGTGCGCGCCGCGTCCGAGGCCCGCTGGGACGCGTGGTTCGCCCGGATGCCGCCCGTCCCGGAGGACCTGGCGGAACGCGCCCGGACGGCCTGGTGGACCCTGGCCGTCAACCTGCTGCCGATCGCCGGCCGCGAAGGACTCGTCCCCTCCAAGTACGGCTACGTGGGCGTCTGGAACTGGGACGCCCTCTTCCACGCCGTCGGCCTGCGCCACGCCTCGCCCGCCCTCGCCCGCGACCAGATCCTTCTGGTCCTCGACCACCAGCTCCCCGACGGACGCCTCCCGGACGTCGTCCACGACCACGGCGTCCTCGCCGAGACCACCGACCTCCCCCGGTCGGACCACGCCCGCCTGAGCGAACACGTCGGCCGGGCCAACGGCGCCCTGCCCTCCGCGGGTCCGGTCCCGGTCACCAAACCGCCGCTGGCCGCCTGGGCCGTGCGGAAGCTCCACCGGAGCCACCCGGACGTCCGGTTCCTCGCCTCCGCCTACCCCCGGCTCGTGCGCGCGCACGACTGGTGGTTCACCGCCTCCGACCCGGACGGCGACGGGCTGCCCGAATACCTGCACCCCTACTCGTCCGGCCTCGACGACAGTCCCGTCTGGGACTACGGCCCCCGCGCCGAACCCCCCGACCTCAACTCCTACCTGATCCACGAGGCCGACTGCCTGGCGGACATCGCCGACGCCCTCGGCCGGCCCGGGGACGCCGCCCGGTGGCGCACGCGGGCCGCCGCCCACACCGACCTGCTGGTCGCACGCCGCTGGGACGGCACCCGCTTCCGCACCCTCGCCGACGGTGCGGACGTGCCCGTCCGGACCGTCCTCGACCTGATGCCGCTGTTCACCGGCCGCCTGCCCGCCGAGATCGCCGCCCACCTGGAGCGGACCCTCCGCTCGGCCGCCTTCTGGGGGGAACGCCCCGTCCCGACGGTCGCGTTCGACGATCCCGCCTTCGACCCGGACGCGATGTGGCGCGGCCCCGTCTGGCTGAACGTCAACTACCTCCTCGTCGAGGGCCTGCGCCGCTCGGGCTTCGCCGAGACCGCCGACGAGCTCCGACGCCGCACCCTGGCGATGGTCGCGGGCGCCGGCGGCCTCTACGAGTACTGGAACCCCCTGACCGGTGCCCGCGGCAGGCGCGCGACCTCCGGCTTCGGCTGGTCCGCGGCCCTCTTCGTCGACCTCGCCACCGACCGGCAGGACCTGCGGACCGGCCCGGACCGGCCGCACCCCTGAACCGGGGCGGCCGTCCCGTCAGGACCGCCCGGAGCGCGACCGGGCGGTCAGCCGCTGCTTCCAGCCCTTCGGGGGAGGCCACGGGACGCCCCAGGCCGCGAGCTGGCTGCGACGCCACCCGCCGGCCGGGGTCCGGGCCGCCTCGATCTCCTCGGGCGTCGGGCACACGGGCTCGCCGGGACCGGCGGGCGCCGGGTCGTCCTGCCCCGGAAGCGTCTCCTGACGGGGCCCGGGGGCGGCCGCCGGACCGGGGCCCGGTTCCGGTTCCTGTACCGGGCCCGGAACGGAAACGGGCGCGGGCACGAGGTCCGGAACGGGCAGGGGCGTCGGCGTGGGCGCGAGCTCCGGGACGGCGACGGGAACCGGTGCGGGCGCGGCCCGGCCGGCGGAGAGCCGGAACGGCCGGGTGCGCCACTCCCACCCGTGACGCAGGGCCAGGGCCGCGATGTCCAGCGAACCCGGGCGCTGCGCACCCGCGGCGGTCAGCACGTGCGGCCATCCCAGCACCGTGCCATCCGTCAGCAGCGGGCCGATGGCTTCGGCAAGACGCGGGTCCGCCGGGTGGTTCTCCACCAGCGAGCGGGTGCGGTACCCGTCGGTGACCAGCAGGCCCCAGCCGTGGTCGCGGCACAGCGCCTCAAGGGCACGGTACTTGGCGACGTTGACGGCGGTGGCCATCTCGAAGACCGGCTTGACCTCGACGAGGACGCAGCGCCCGTCGGTGGTGGCGACGAGCAGGTCGGGGAAGTACGTGCGCGCCCGCCCGTCGAACTCGTAGCCGACGGCGAGGGGCTGCTCCTGGTAGTACGCGACCTGCGAGGCGAAGGAGAGGAGCTGGACCACCTGGAGTTCGGTCTCCGACTCGTACGCCACCGCGCGGCCGAGCTTGGGGCACTCCCACGACCCGGAGCGGGGATCCTCGTCGTCCGCCTCGCGCAGCGCCTCCAGCTCCGCGCGCGGGGGAGCGCTCCCGCCCGTACCGGCCCACCGGACGTCGGCCTCCAGACGGCTCCACCGCGCGGTGGCCCGCTCGGTACGGCCCTGCCGCGCGGCCTCGCGGCGGGCTGCGCCGTGGCGCAGGGTGCGGATCGTCATGGCCCGGGCCGCGAGGTTCTCCGCGGGAAGCCTGCCGGCCCCGGCGAGGGTGGCGAGCAGGGCGACCGCCCGGCGCGGCGGGACGGACGGCAGCAGCACCCGCGCCAGGTCGAGGAGGCGTTCGGCGTCGGGCGGTCCGTCCTCGCCGTCGGTCGGGGTCCCGTCGAGGCGGCCGAGCTCGGACAGCAGGCTCCGGAACCTCCGGGCCGCGGGCGTGGTGGCGCGGGCCAGCGCGCTCACGGCCTTCTGTTGCAGTTGGCGGATGCGTTCGCGGGACAGGCCGAAGGCGCCGGCGACCGTCTCCAGCGTCTGTGCTTCGTGGTCGCCCACGCCGAGCCGGAGGGTCATGATCCGGCGGTGGCGCTCGCGGGGGAGCTCGTCGACGGCCGCCGCCAGGAGTTCCCGCAGCGCCATCGCGGTGTCGTCGTCGTGCCCGGCGACGGCGCTCCAGGGCGGGGCCGGCGCGGTGGCGCCCGGGCACCGGCACTCCAGCGCCCAGTCCTCCAGGAGCAGTTGCCGGGTGTCCTGCCACAGTCGTCGGCCGGTGTCCCGGCGGACGGCCGGGTCCGCGGCCGCCAGCGTGCCGACCGCGGGGCGTGCGAGGAAGGCCGTCTGCCGATCGGGACGCAGCTCGTGCCCGGTCAGGTGCTGCCACTCGGCGAGAACGTCGGCGGCGCGGGGGTCCGGCGCGGCCGGTGTTCGGCGGGCGGTGCGACCACCGGTGCGTTCGGCGGTGCGACCAGCGGTGTGATCGGCCGCGCGGCCCGGGCCCGCATGGGTCCGCAGCCACTGCAGCAGTTCCTCGTCACCGGCGTCGGTGAGCGGCACGAAGCGGCTCAGACGCGCGCGAACGCCGCCGACGGTACGGCCGTGCCGGGCGGCGAGGTCCTCCAGGGACTGCGCCCGGCCCGCCGCCTCCAGCAGCCGTTCGTCCTCGGCCTCGGTCCAGGCCAGACCGGCTCTCGTACCGGATGCCTTGCTCTCCATGGTCCCCCCACGGTCCGTCACATCACTGGAGTGTCCTCGTGCACCACGACGAGGAGGCGGCAGCCCGGGTTCGCCCCGGACCGGGTGCCAGGCGTCACACCGGCTCCCCGGTGCGGCCGGGTCGGGCTCCGCAGGCGGGCAGGGCGTGGACGCCTGACACGCCGTCCGCCGTCCACCGGCCGCCGTTCACGGGGCTTCGGGCCGGTCGTGGTCCCGGTCCTGGGTTCCGGACCGGCGCGGACGCCGGTGGCGGTGCGGCCACAGGGCCAGTCCGACACCCCAGGCGGCGGCGAACAGGCCGAGCAGGGCGATGGGGCGGGACCACTCGCCCGCCGCCGTCGGCGCGAACGCCACCGGCAGCACCAGGCACGACGACGCCACCGCGACCAGGGCGCGGGCCGGTGCGAGGACCCGGCCGTGCGGGCCGAGGACGTCGAGCAGCAGCAGGTGGCCGACGAGCAGCACGGTGACGGCCAGGGCCCGCCAGAACGGCGGCTCGCCCAGTGCGGCGAGCAGGACGCACCCGGTGGCGAGCACCGTGGTGCGGGCCTCCGTGAGGCGGGCGGCCCAGGTGAGCGGGCGGGCCGCCGGGGCATCGGGAGGAACGGCGGCCCAGAGGGCGAGGGCGGTGGCCGCCACCGGGGCGGCGGGACCGAACCGGTCGGCCGCGCCACCGAGCGCGGCGGCCAGGGCGAGGGCCGCGCCCGTGCAGCGGGCGGCGGCTCGTTGGAGCCGGGGGGCCCAGGCGGCGAACGGGCCCGGTCGGTCGGCCGTCGCGCTCCCCGCCGCGCTCCCCGTCGCGTCGAGGCCCGGGGCCGGGCCGGTCGCGGCGCCGGGCATCGTGTCGGTCGTGGTGTCGGCGGTGGCGCCGGGCATGGTGTCGGTCGTGAGCGTGGTCCGGGACGCGTTCACCGGGCGGGTCCTCCGATCCTGCGGCGCAGCAGCGGAGCGAGCGCCAGGTCGAGTGCCTCGCCGGGGGTGTGGCGGGCCACGGGGATGCCCCGGCCGCGCAACGCCGAACGCATCGCCTCGCGTTCGGCGTGCCAGAGGCGCAGGGCGAGGGCGTCGACCTCGTCCCCGGGGTCGGCCGCCGGTTCGCCGGACGGGATCTCGACCACGACGAGCGGGTTGCCGCGTTCGCGGACCTGCCCGAGCACGTCGAGGATGCGCTGGTCGGCCAGCGGTGTGAACGCGTACACCAGGGCGTGGCCCGGCAGTGCGGGCAGCGGCAGGTGGGGGAGGGTGGGGCCGCGGTGGCGCCGGTCCTGGCGGACCTCCAGCACGCTCTCCACCATGCGGTAGAACTGGCGGTCCCCGCCGGCCGGGGTGAGCCAGCGCAGCCGGCCGCCGACGGCGATCAGCCCGACGCGGTCGTGCCGTCGCAGGTAGGCGCGGGTGAGGCCGCCGGCCGCCCGCAGCGTCTCGTCCAGACTGGAGAGGCCGGTGGCCGCGTCGTGGAGGTCGGTGAGGGTGTCCAGCAGGACGACCGCGTCGGCGGCGCGTTCGGCGGCGAACTGGTTGATCTGGATCGCGTCACGGCGGGTGGTGGACGGCCAGTGGATGCGCCGCTGGCGCTCGCCGGGTACGTGCGGGCGCACGCCGACGACCTCGACGCCGGTGCCCTCGTGTGCGGTGATGTGCTCGCCGATCCGCTCGGGCAGGCGGACCGGGATCGGGGTGAGCCGGGAGGCGCTGGGCACCGGGAAGACGTCGACCTCGCCCAGTTCGGCGCGCACGGTGCGGCGGGTGAGTCCTCCGGCGTCGTAGACGTCGAGGTCGACCGCGCCCAGTGTCCAGCGGCCCCAGGCGCCGGTCCGGAGGACCAGGTCGATCCCGTCGGTGCCGACGGTGAGGGCTTCCGGGGTGAGGCCGGTGCCGAAGGAGAAGGTCGGGTCGAGCGGGCCGATCCGCCCGTCGTGCCGGAGGGTGATCCGGACGGTGACCTGCTCGCCCTCGAAGCAGCGGCGCGGTTCGGCGGTGGCCTCGGCGGTGAGCTCCGTGGGGCGGGCGGGCCCGGGGGCGGCGAGAACGAGCAGGACGGCGGGGCCGGCGGCCAGGGCGAGCAGCCAGGGGCGGCCGGTGGCCAGGGCGGCGACGGCTGCGGCGGCGGCCACGGTGAGCAGGCGCAGGGTCCGCTCGCCGGCTCTCCAGTGGGGGGAGGGCGGGGACTTCGGCAGACCGGCCAGGGTGGCCCGGGTGCTGCGGGCCAGTACCCGGAGGCCGGCGGCGTGGGAGGCGGCGGACGCGCTCGCGGTGCCGGTCCGGCCGCCGGCGGGTGGCGCCGCGCTCATCGCGTGCCGCCGGGGGCGGCCACGGCGCCGGGCCCCTGGCCCTCGCCCGGGCCTGCGGCCGCACGCGGCACGGTCTGCGGGGCCGGTACCGAGTCGACCAGCCGGGCCATCACGTCGTCCGCCTCGACCTGGCGCACCCACAGCTCGGGCCGGAGCGTGAGGCGGTGGGCGAGGGCGGGCACGGCGAGCGCCTTGACGTCCTCCGGCGTCAGGTAGTCGCGGCCTTCCAACATCGCTCGGGCGCGGGCCAGTTGGACCAGGGCGAGGCCGCCGCGGGGCGAGGAGCCGACCTGGACCTGCTGGTCGCTGCGGGTGGCGTCGACCAGCGCGACCACGTACGCGACGAGGTCGTCGTCCACCTCGACGCGCTCCAGGGCCGCCTGCATGGCGAGCAGCTCGGCCGGGCTGCTGACGGGCTCCAGCACCGGCTCGGGCGTGGCCCGGTCCAGGCGGGCCCGGAGCATGTCCGCCTCCAGCCCGGTGGACAGGTAGCCCATGCGGACGCGCAGCAGGAACCGGTCGAGCTGGGCCTCCGGCAGGGCGTAGGTGCCCTCGTACTCGATCGGGTTGGCGGTGGCGATCACCGTGAAGGGCTGCGGCAGGCGGCGGGTGGCGCCGTCGACGGAGACCTGCCCCTCGGCCATCGCCTCCAGCAGCGCGGCCTGGGTCTTGGGCGGGGTGCGGTTGATCTCGTCGGCCAGCAGGAGCTGGGTGAAGAGCGGGCCGGGCCTGAAGACCATCTCACCGCTGCGCCGGTCGTAGAACGGGGCGCCGGTGACGTCGGAGGGAAGCAGGTCGGGGGTGAACTGGATCCGGCGGAAGTCCAGGCCGAGGGTGGTCGCGAAGGATCGCGCCAGGAGGGTCTTGCCGAGGCCGGGAAGGTCCTCGATCAGGACGTGACCGCCGGCCAGGACGCCCAGCATGACCAGCTGGAGGGCCTCCGGCTTGCCCACCACCGCCCGGTTGACCTCCTGGAGCACCTCGCGTGCGCGCTCGCCCGCCTGGTGCGGTGTCAGGACGGCCGTCCCGGTGCGGCCGTTCGGGTTGTGCGCGGCGTCCGGGTCGGCGGTGGCCTGGGGAACGGCGGTCATGACTCTCCTGAGAGGCTGATGGGTGCGGTGTCGTGGTGGGGGCGGGTCGGCGGCGCCGCCGCCGGTCCGGGGGGACGGTGCGCCCCGGGGTGTGGCCGTGGCCCGGGACGCCGCGCGGTTACAGGGATTCGAGCCGGTCGACGAGGGCGTGCAGGACCGGCGCGGGGACGGTCGGGGCCGGAGCCGGGGACTCCGGGTCGATCCAGGGCCAGAGCCGGGGCCCGAGCAGCTCGGCGACCCGGTCGCGGTCGGTGGCCAGGGAGAGACCGTGGGCCTCGGAGAGGCGTGCGGCGAACAGCCGTTGGAGGCGCAGGCGCAGCAGCTGGCCGTCCCCCTCCGGGTCCAGCCCCTGGCGGACGGTCCACCGCCAGTCGCCGAGCCCCTGCCCGTAGCTCTCCATCAGCCGGGGCCGGCGGCGCAGGGACACCTCCGCGAAGCCCGCGCCGGCGACGACGCGGGCGGTGACCAGGGCGGCCGCGACCAGTACGACCGCTCCGGCGCCGGCCGCGGGGAGGCCGCCGACCAGGGCGAGCAGGATCTCGGCCAGGACCGCCGCCGCGCTCAGCTCGACCAGGCTGTGCCGGATCGAGCCGGGCGTGATCCGCGCGCCCTCCGGTCGTCCTTCCGGTGCCGCCCGCTCGGGCCCGGCGGCGCTCACCGGTGCTCTCCCGGCGCACCGGGCGCGCCCGCCCCGGCGGCCGTGCCCGGCCCGTTCGGCCCGTTCGGTCCGGTGGGGCCCGAGGGCGCGGCGGCCCGGTTCTCCAGGCCCGCGGCGACGGCGTCGAGGGCCGTCCGCGCGCGCTGCACGTGGGTGTCGTCCATCGGGTGGGTGGAGTAACGGGCCTCGCGGAACAGGGCGGTGAGGGCCCGGGTGTGGAAGGGGTCCACCCCGTCGTGGGAAACGGCACGGTCCAGCAGCTCCGTCGGACTGTCGCAGTCGCGCCGGGACACCCCGGAGACCGCCAGCGAGCCCTCCATCGCCGCGTAGCAGGCGATCACGGCGGCCCGGGCGTCGTCGCCGACCAGGGCGCGCCGTCCGGTGACCAGGGCGAGGGCCAGGACGTCCCCGGGCCGCGGCGGCGCCGCGGGCAGCGGGGCTCCCGGCCGCAGCCGGCGGGAGAACCGCAGCCGGCCGAACCTCCGGACGACGGCGACCACGAGCGCGGCCAGCAGGACGAGGACCAGAATGCCCCCGAGCAGGGCCAGCACGCCGCCGTGCAGAGCGTCGTCCTGTGCGGCCTCCACCGCGGGATCCTCGGGCGGCATCGTGTGCGTCGGCATCACCTGGGGCAGGTCGCGGGCGACCTGCTCCGGCCTCGCCCGGACGTGGAGGACCATCATCAGCACCGGCACCGCGAGGACGAGGGCGGTCAGCAGCGTGACGGCGCACGCCCGCAGTCGCTCGGCCCAGGGCGTCGGCCCGGTGAGGTGACGGACCTCCTCGCGCAGACGCGAGGTGTAGCGCCCGACGAGGACCACCCAGCCGAGCGCGAGCAGCACCACCCACCCGATGGTGCCCACCGGTCCGGTGGCGGCCGTGCCGAGCAGCCCGCCGTCCGGCCGGAGCGCGGCTGCCGCGAGCAGCAGACCGGCCACGACCAGGACGACCCCGGACACCTGCCCGGTGCCCGGCCGTGCCGTGTCGACCTGCCCCGATCGGCGCGCGTTCCGCGCCGCATCGTCGTTCATGCGGATACCCCCGTGCCCCCGTGGCGCGAACCGATGCACGCCGGGTGCAGCTTCGCATACCACCTGTCGTACTGTCACGAGTCCTGGCGGTCGGGCCGTCCGTCGCCTTCGGGCGGTGGCTTCGTGCCACTCAACTTGCGTGCAGGTCAAGGTGGTTGCGGCCGTCGACAGTCACCCCCGGGCCGATCCGCAGACCGACCGCCGGTCCCGCGGCACGTCCACCGGCCCGCGTCCGGCGTGGGGCCGGCGCCCCCGGGGGTGTCACCCGGCCGCCGGCGTCGCCCTTCGCGCCCGGCCGCGCGCCCACGCCCGCGCGACCGCTCCCACCAGGCCCAGTCGCGGTCCGGTCGGTGACCGGGTGCGGACCCGTCCGGTTCAGGTCCCCGCGGTCTCGTCCGGGTGGAGGCCGTCGAGGATCACGGCGAGGCCGAAGGCGAACTCGTCGGCGTAGTCGTAGCCGGGTTTGAGGACGTGTTCGGTGGCCAGCTCGGCGAGGTGGGGGTAGGCGTCGGCGGGCATCTCGCGCAGGATGGCCTCCGCCACCTCGTCCAGCTCCGCCGCGCCCTTGAACGGCAGGCTCAGCTCCTGGAGCACGAAGCCGTACAGGTAGCTGTCGACCAGCGAGACGGCGTGCGCGGCCATGGCGACGGAGAAGCCTCCGGCGCGCAGCGCCCCGATGACGGCGTCGTGGTGGCGCAGGGTCGCCGGTCCGGGCCGTGAGCGGGAGTCCATGAGGCCGATGGCCCACGGGTGGCGCAGCAGGGCGGCGCGGGCGGAGAGCACGCGGTGGCGCGTGGCACTCCTCCAGTCCGTGTCGCGCGGCGGCAGGTCGATCTCGGCGAACACCGCGTCCACCATCCCGTCGAGGATGTCCTCCCGGCCGGTCACGTGGTGGTAGAGCGACATCGCCTCGACCCCCAGCGGTTGGGCGATGGCCCGCATGCTGAGCGCGGCCGACCCCTTCTCGTCCGCCACCTCCACCGCCGTGCGGATCACCCGCTCGCGGCTGAGCGGGGTGCGTGCCGCCGCCCCGCGCCGGCCCTTGCCTGCCTCGGGCATCCGCCTCTTCCTTCCGCTCCCATTGACTGCCTTACAGCATAAGGCTAACGTGCCTTACACCATAAGGTCACCATGCCGGCGAAGGGGCTGCGCCATGGGCACGGATCGTGTGATGAAGGTCTGCATCGTCGGGGCTTCGGGGAAGCTCGGGCAGTACATGGTCAGGCACGCGCTGGACCGCGGCTACGAGGTGGTCGGCGTGTGCCGGGAGCGCAGCGTGCCGAAGCTGGCCGCGTTCGAAGGGCGGATGACCGTCGTCCCCGGAGCGACGAACGACCCCGAGGTGATCCGGAGGGCCGTCGCCGGGTGCGACGGGGTGTTGACCGTGCTCGTGCCCTGGGGCGTGCAGCAGTACGCGTCGGGCACTGCGCAGGCGGTCCTCGACCACGCACGGCCGGGTGCGCGCCTGGTCTTCTCGTGCGGGTGGCACATCACCCGGGACGGCAAGGACCGGTACTCGTGGCTGTTCACCACCGCCCTCCGGATCGTCGCCGTGCTGGGCAAGCTCGTCCGCGCCGTCGAGATCGACGACCAGGTGGAGGCGTGCCGGAGGGTCTTCGCCAGCGACACCCGGTGGACCGTGGTGCGCGGCAGCGACCTGGAGGAGGGCGAGAGCCAGGGCCTGCCGGTGTGGAGCCGGCACGTGGGCGACCCGGTCCTGGCCGGCAACCTGACGCGACGGGTGGACTTCGCGCTGTTCATGGTGGAGGCGCTCACCGACGACGCGCTCGTCCACGAGGCCCCGGCGATCGTCGGCCGCCTGACCCCCGCCGCCCTCGCCCGCACCGCCGCCCCGGACGGCCCCGGCTAGGCCGGCCGGGGCGATGGACCGTGGGAGGCGGTGGTGCCGGACCGCCTCCCGAGGTGCTTTCGACGGCCTGCGGGGCGGTCGTCTAGCATGCCGGGTCATGGCGATGTTCGTGCACCTGACCTCGGCGGCGAACGTGCCGCGCATCCGGCGGTCCGGGATCCGTGCCGTGAGCCACGGGCAGGGCGGTGCTCGCGGGGTGTACTGCTTTCCGGTGCTGCCGTCGTACACCCTGACGCACCAGTGGCTGCGTGAGCTGGCGCGATTCGGCAGCCAGGGCGGGATGGTGGCCGTCCACCTGCGTCTCGATGACGCCCAGCAGGTGCTGGTGGGGCGCTACGCCGACCAGGCGAAGCCGGCCCTCTCCGCGACGGAGGCGGTGCGGCGGATCGCCGGGGTGGCGGATCCCCGCGGGTGGGAGGTGTTCGTGCCCCGGGCGATCCGTCCGCGCGAAGTGCACAGGGTCCGCACCCCGCCGCAGGTCGCGGGCTGGCGCTACGTGCCCGGCGCCCACGGTTCGCGCCCGTGCACCTGCCGAGGGTGCCGGGTGCGGGGCGAGTACGGCGGGCGGCGCCTGCGTGAACGGTTGCCGCACCCGCTGGACGGCCCGCCCCCGCCGGTCGGGGTGCTGCTGGACCGGATCGCGGAAGCCGGTGACCCCGGGGACCCGGCCGCGCTCCGTGACGCGCTGTACTGGCTCGGGATGCGCCGGCGCGGCCCGCTCGACCGTCTCGCCCACCTCGCCGCCCACCCCGACCCCACGGTGCGGGGGGACTTGGCGTGGGCCGTCGGCCGATGGTCCACACCCGGGGTCGGCGAACTGCTGGACAGCCTCGTCGACGACCCGCACCCGGACGTGAGGCGAGCGGTCGAGGACGCCCGTGCACCGAAGTGATCACTGACCCTTCGGAGCCGACCGTCGAGGGGTCCGACGCAGGTCGCCCGAAGCGGCGCCGGGGCCGCATCGGGGCCGCTTCGGGCGACCGCACTTGCTGACGAATTGTCAGCAAGTGCGGTCCAGCTCCTTGACGGTGTGCGGACACGGTCCTACAACGTAGTCAGCTCGCCGTGACGTCCCCGGCTGTCCGGCGAGCGTCGGACGTCCGCCTTCTCGCGCCCTCACCGAGACGAGGCTTTCCCATGCGTACCCGCACCTTTCCGGCCCTGGTGGCCGTCGCCGCGGCGCTGACCGCCGGCGCCGCCCCCGCCTCCGCCGCCTCCCGCACGGCCGCCGAGGTGTCCGTGCTGACCACCGGCGGCGCCGGCGGGCCGGCCGTCGCCGTGGGCGACGTCCTGGTCGCCCCGCTCGCCGCAGGCTCCAGGGCCACCTTCTCCTCGACCGCCGACGGCTCCACCGGGGTCAGCTGCGGCATCTCGCCGTTCACCGCACGGGTGCTCGGCAACCCCGCCGCGCCGGGCACCGCGACGGAGTCCCTGACCGGGCTGACCTTCGGCTCGTGCACGGCCAACGTCACCGGCGTCACGTCGGTCAGGAGCCTCACGGTCGGCAACCTCGCGTACCACGTGGCGGTCGGCGGCGGCGCCGGCCTCCCGGTCGTCCTCACCCCCGGGGCGGCGGGACCGATCCAGGCCTCGGCCGTCCTGAACTCCTGGTTCGGCACCCTCACCTGCACCTACCGGCTCAGCGGCGCCTTCACCGGAACCGCGGACAACGCGACCCACGGCCTGGCCTTCCGCAACGAGCGCTTCGTCAAGAGCGACGGGTCGGGCCTCTGTCCCGGCGAGGGGTACTTCTCCGCCACCTACGGGCCGCTGGTCGACACCAGCCGGGCCGGCAGCCCGCCGGTCCACGTGAACTGAGTCCCGGCCCCCGCCCCGACGGCTCCCGCCCCGACAGCCCTCGCCCGGACAGCCCTCGCCGGACCGGCGGGGGCCGTCCGGGCGGCGGTCCACGTTCTCCCGTATCCGGCGGGCATGAAAGTCCTGAGGGCGGTTAGACGGGTGGTGTCGACCGCTGCCAACGGAGGGAAACTCGCCGTGACCGACATATCCCGCCTGCCCGGGGCGTCCGAGCACCACTGGAACTGGCAGCTCCGCAGTGCCTGCCGTTCCGCCGACACCAGGCTGTTCTTCCACCCCGTCAACGAGCGGGGATCCTCCGCCGAGCAGCGCGAGCAGGCCGCCAAGTCCGTCTGCGCCCGCTGCCCCGTCCGCATCGAGTGCCGGCGCTACGCCCTGGCCGCCCGTGAACCGTACGGGGTGTGGGGCGGGCTCTCCGCGGAGGAGCGCCGGTCGGTCCTGCGGGACCCCGGCGTGCAGGCGCGGACCTGACCGGTCGTCGGACCCGCGGCACCACGGCCTCCGTTCCGGACGCGGCCGAGAGAGAACGCTGGTCCCGGGCGGAGTCGGCCCCGGACCGGAGAGGAGCACCACGCCATGACCACGAACCCTTCGCCCCCGCCGGGGACACCGCCGCACCCGGAACCGCCCGAGCCGATCCGGCCGCCCCTTCCGCCCGACCCTCCCCGGCCCCCGGGCAGTCCCGCGCCCCCACCGGAACCGCCCCGCCCGACGCGGCCCCGTCCTGTGCCCGATCCGGGGCACCCCGGCCCCGGTGAGCCGCCGGACTGACCCGTCACCCGTGCCGCCTCCGGTGGCCGCGCGGTTCGGCGCGCCGCTTCCGGAGGCCGGGGCCTGCCCGCCGGCCCGGCCCGACGCCGGGTCGCGGGGCGCGCCGGAGCGGGCGAGAGCTCAGCCCATGCTCTTCGCGCCGTCCAGGGCCTCGCGGATGATGTCGGCGTGGCCCGAGTGCTGCGCCGTCTCGGCCACGATGTGCAGCAGGACCCGGCGGGCCGACCACCGCACGTCGCCCTCGAACCAGGGGGCCTTGGGGAGCGGGTGCGAGGCGTCCAGGTCGGGGAGCACGGCGACCAGCTCGTCCGTCCGGCGGGCGACCTCGGCGTAGTCGGCCAGCGCACCGGCCAGCGTCTCCCCGGGCGGCAGCTTGAACTCGTTCTCGCGCCGGGTCCAGTCGGCCTCGGTCATGGCGGTGAAGTCCGGCATCGCGGACGGGCCCGACAGGATGAAGTCCACCCAGCCCCGCTCGACCGCCGCGACGTGCTTGACCAGCCCGCCCAGGCAGAGCTCGCTCACGGTGGTGCGCCGCCCGGCCTGTTCGTCGGTCAGGCCCTGGGTGGTGAGGCGCAGGAACCCCCGCTGCTGGGCGAGCATGTCCAGCAGGTCGGCCCGCTCGCCGGTGGCGACCGGCGCGGCCTCCGTGGTGGTGGCCCGGTCGAGGGTCGTGATGTCGTTCATGGTCTCCGCCTTCGTCGGTAGTGCGTTCCGTCGACAGGAACCACCGTAGGAGCCGTGTAGGTCAGATCGTGTCCGCGACTGTCCTCCGTCGCTGCTCCGGAGCCAGGTACCGGCGGCCGGCTATCTGTTCGAAGATCAGGTTGGTCCGGGTCTGTGCCACCGCCGGATGCGTCGTCAGGTTGTCCACGACGAAGTCGCGCAGGCCCTCCGGGCCGGCGACCCCCACGTGGAGCAGGTAGTCGTCGGACCCGGCCATGTGGAAGACCGCGAGGACGCCGGGCAGGTCGGGGGCGGTGCTGCGGAAGCTCTCGTTCTGCTCCCGGGTGTGCGCCCGGAGCCGGACCGAGATCATCGCCTGGAGCGGGAGACCGATCGCGGCCGGGTCGACGTCCGCGCGGAACCCGCGGATGATCCCGCGCTCCTGCAGCGCGCGCACCCGGGCCAGGCAGGTCGAGGGCGCGACGCCGACCGCCTCGGCCAGGGCGTTGTTCGGCATCCGGGCGTTGTCGGCCAGGGCGCGGATGATGGTCCGGTCGATGTCGTCGACGGGCGTCCTGCGGGCCTGCTGATTGTTCGGCACGGCGCACAGAATCCCAGCAGGTTCCGACGATTCGCAAGGATTCCCGCACCGGAACCGAATCTTCTTCGGGGGATCTTCCACCCGGCGCGTGGAAGTTCCATTCTGTCGGCGAGCCGCGAACGCCGTTTCGCCGCTCGGCCGATCCCCGTCCGCGGACCGGCCGACCGATGACCCGGGAGTGCCGCGCCCATGAGCCCGACCGCCACCTTCGCCGCCGCGACCGCCGCCGACCCCGGTCCGGAGCTGGACGGCCGGGACTTCGCGCTCCCCGAGAGCGGGCTGGACGACGCCCGGCGCGTGCGCGCCCTGGACACCGTCGACGCCTACCTGTCGCGCAAGCGCCGGCACCTGGTCGGCTACCAGGCCACCCAGGACATGCAGGGCTGCGCGCTCGACCTGGCCCGGTTCATGCCGAACAACATCAACAACCTCGGCGACCCGTTCCGGAGCGGCGGCTACAAGCCGAACACCAAGGTCGTCGAGCGCGCCGTACTCGACTACTACGCGACGCTGTGGAATGCCCGGCGCCCGCACGACCCCGCGGACCCCGAGTCGTACTGGGGCTACATGCTCTCCATGGGGTCGACCGAGGGCAACATGTACGCGCTCTGGAACGCCCGCGACTACCTGAGCGGAAAGGCGCTGATCCAGGCACCGGCCGCCCCCCTCGACGCGCTGCGGTACGTCCGGGCGACGCCCGACCGGTACAACCCGAACGCGCACCGACCGGTCGCGTTCTACTCCGAGGACACCCACTACTCCTTCGCCAAGGCCGTCCAGGTGCTGGGCGTCGAGACCTTCCACGCCGTCGGCCTGGAGCGGTACCCGGACGAGAGCCCGCTGGCCGATCCGGTCACCGGCCGCCGCGCCTGGCCCACCGAGGTGCCCTCCCGCCCCGGCCCGTCCGGCCTGTCCTGGGACGGTCCGGGCGAGATCGACGTCGACGCCCTCGCGGCGCTGGTCGAGTTCTTCGCCGCCAAGGGGCACCCGGTCTTCGTCGGCCTGAACCTCGGCAGCACCTTCAAGGGCGCCCACGACGACGTCCGGGGGGTCTGCGAGCGCCTGCTGCCGATCTTCGAGCGCCACGGCCTGGTCCGGCGCGAGGTGGTGTACGGCACCGACCCGCGGACCGGCGAGCCGCTGTCCGACGTGCGCCGAGGCTTCTGGATCCACGTCGACGGCGCCCTGGGCGCCGGCTACGCGCCGTTCCTGCGGCTCGCCGCCCAGGACCCGGCGGCGTACGGCTGGTCGCCCGAGGCCGCGATACCGGAGTTCGACTTCGGACTCACCCTGCCCACCGAGCGGTCCGGCGACGTCGACATGGTCTCCTCGATCGCCATGAGCGGCCACAAGTGGCCCGGTGCGCCGTGGCCGTGCGGGATCTACATGACGAAGGTGAAGTACCAGATCTCGCCGCCGTCCCAGCCCGACTACATCGGCGCACCGGACACCACCTTCGCCGGTTCGCGCAACGGGTTCTCCCCGCTCGTGCTCTGGGACCACCTGTCCCGGCACTCCTACCGGGACCAGGTGGACCGGATCCGCTCGGCCCAGGAACTGGCCGGCTACCTGGAGTCCCGTCTGCTGGAACTGGAGCGGCGCACCGGCGTCGCGCTCTGGCCGGCCCGCACGCCGGGCGCCGTCACCGTGCGGTTCCGGCGGCCCGGGCCCGAGCTGGTGGCCAAGTGGTCGCTCTCCTCCCAGGACGTCCTGACGGTCCCGGGCGACGAGACCGCCCGGCGCAGCTACGTGCACGTCTTCCTCATGCCCTCGGTCGACCGCGCCAAGCTGGACGCCCTGCTCGCCGACCTCGCCGGGGACCCCACCGTCCTGGCCGGCCCGGCGGCCCCGGTCGGCCCCACGGGCGTGTAGCGGGGGCCCGCCGCCCGGGCACGGCGGGCGAGTACCGACCCGGCCGGGAGGACGCCGGGCGGAACTTTTCGTTATCGCGGCGGTCGTCGGGCGGTCTCCTGTGCTGTGGTGACCGCCCCTGCCACGCGCACCTGCCCACCCGGGCGCCCCCCGGCGTGCCCGTACGCGAAGGACCTGCCGATGCCCGCCTCCGTCCGTTCGCTCTCCCGCGGCTGGGCACTGGCCTCCTGCGTGCCCGTGCTGCTCTTCCTCGGACTCGTCGCCTGCGCGTCGTCCGCCCCTCCTCCGGTCCCCCCGGCCGGCGCGTCGTCCCCCCTCGCCGGGCACGGGGGCCGGGCGGCGGCGGACCACGGCGCGACGGCGATGCCCGGTGCCCCCGCAGGGCCCGCGACCGACGCGTCCCCCGTCGTCCCGGACGTGCCCGACGGCCTCACCGCCGAGCGCGACGGCTACCGCCTGGACGCGCACCTCACCGAGCTGCCCGCCGGCCGGGCGGTGGCCTACCCGTTCACCCTCACCGGCCCGGACGGCCGGACGGTCACCGAGTTCGTCGAGCACCAGACCAGGAAGCTGCACTTCTACGCGATCCGCAGCGACCTCACGGGCTTCCAGCACCTGCACCCGGTGATGGCCCCCGACGGCACCTGGACCGCCGACCTGGCCGCCCTCGGCCCGGGTGGCTGGCGGATGTACGCCTCGTTCCTCCCGGACACTCGCTCGCGGCGGGGCAGCGAGATCGTGCTCAGCCGTACCGTCACCGTGCCGGGCGAGGCCGTCCCGGTGCGGCTGCCGGCCCCGGCCGGCACCACCACGGTCGACGGCTACACGGTGGCCCTCCGGAGCGAGCCGACGGCCGGCGCCCACCGGCTCACCGCCACCGTCAGCCGGGACGGCCGACCCGTCGACGCCCTCCAGCCCTATCTGGGCAGCTACGCCCACCTCACCGCCTTCCACGAGGGAGACCGGGCGCTGGCCCACCTTCACCCGACGGACCGGGTCGACGGCGACCGCGGCGGGCCGGACCTGACCTTCTACGCGATGTTCGGCAGGCCCGGGAACTGGCGGGTGTTCCTGCAGTTCCAGACCGAGGGACGGCTGCACACGGCGGAACTCACCCTCGGCGTCGGCTGACGGCCGGGGCCGGGAGCCGGTGGCGCGATCAGGGGCCCGCGCCTGCTCAGCCGGCCGGCCGGGTGGCGCGCAGGACGCCGATCTTGTCGATCCGGTGCTCGGGGTTGCCGTTGGCGTCCCGCCAGCGGTTGCCCGCGGCGTTGTCCTCCGGCGTGGCGCAGGTCGAGACGGTGACCATCGGCTGGACTGCCGCCTCGCCGGGACGCCCCGGAACGGCCGCGCGCTGCTCGGCCAGGGAACGCGGGGAGCGGAACGACGTGGCCCTGGTGCCCGTGATCACGTACTCGTACGCGGTGCCGTCCAGGGTGACCAGCACGACGTCGCCGTCGCGCACCGCGGGGAGGTCCCGCAGTGGGCTCCCCGCGGAGAGCCGGTGCGCCGTGACCAGGTAGTTGCCCACCTGGCCCGGGCCGACGCCGCCCTGCTCGCCGTAGGGGCTGGCCGCCACCCCGCCGTTCTGGATCCGGGTCCCCGGCGCGTCGTCCGTGGTGCCCTCGTAGGGCACCACCTTCAGCCCCGCCAGTCCGATGGAGGGGATGGCGAGGACGGCCGTGCCGGTGCGGGCGGCGGTGCCGCCGGGAGCGGACGGCGCGGCGGTGGCCGACGGCGCGGTGGGGGTGGCAGCCCGGGCCGGGGAGCCGGTGACCGAGGGGCCGGCGCCGGACGCGGAGGAGCTCGTGGAGGCGCCGGGCGGGCTCGCGGGGGACGACACCGCGGTCGGCGGGTCGGCCGTTCCGGCGCCGGCCCCTCCGCCCGCGCAGCCCGCGAGAAGGGCGAGGACCGCTCCGGCGAGCGCGGAGGCGGCGAGCTGGGGTGCGGGCACGGTGATCCTGGGGAGTCCGGGGGTGGTTCGTGGGCCGCCATGGTGCCTCACCGGCGACGCCCGGCGGCGGGGCGGAGGACGGGCGGAGGCGAAACGTTCGTCTCTCGTTATCTTGACCGCCCCTGCGTCGGTCCGCGCATCAGGGCCCGGGGTGCCCCCGCCACCGCCCCGCGCGCCCCGTGCCGCGCGCCCCGTGCCGCGCGCCCCGTGCTGCGCGCCACCGCCCCGCGCGCGACCGTCGCCGTGCGTGCCGCCGCCGGGCCCGCCGACGGTCAGCGGTCCGGACCGAGGACCACGTCGGCGATCAGACGCGCCACCGCGTGCGGCTGCTCCACCATCACCAGGTGCCCGCTGTCCGGGACCACCTCCAGGGTCACGGACGGGCAGGCCTCCAGCGCGGCGTGCTCGGCGTCGGTCAGGCCCACCTCGTCGCGGTCGCCGCGCACCACCCACGCCCGGGCACCGGAGCCGCACAGCCTGGGCACCAGCGAACCGTGCCGGTCCAGGTACGCGAAGTACTCGGCCATCGCCCGGCGGCAGAACGGCGCGGAGTTCTTCCTCAGATCGGCGAGCAGCGCCGGCCTGCGCCGCTCGGGGATGCTGTCCGCGAGTGCCTTCGGCGCCAGCCACAGCATCGCCGGCCAGGCCGCGGCCCCGAGACCGGGCACGCGTCCGATCGCCGTCGCGACCGCCAGCGCCCTGGACTCGTCCGGCCGCGAGAACGTCGGGGACAGCAGCACCACCGGGCCGGAGAAGTGCCCGCCGCCGACCATCTCGATGGCGATGTTCGCGCCGATGCTGTGACCGACCACGACCGTGCAGCCGTGCTCGGCGGCGAAGGCACCGGTGATCGCCGCGTAGTGCTCCATCGACACGTCCGCGGGCGCAACCGTCCCGGCGTGGCCCGGGACGGTCGCCGCCACCAGGCGGATCGGTGCGTCGGCGAGCGGCGGCGCGGCCGTCATGTCCTCGTAGAAGGCCGTACTGCACAGCCCGCCGGGCAGCAGCAGGACCCGGTGCGGGGCGTCGGCCGGGCCCGCCTCCCGAACGTCCCACGTGTGGAATGGCGCGGCACTGCTCACGGCTGGACCCTCCGTCTCGTTCGACCCCCTCGGAAGTCTCCCGCGCCGCCACCCGCCGGCCGGTGACCCGGGGCCGGGCGCGGCATGTCGGACCGCGGCCGCCGTGTCCGCGGCGCGGTCGGCCGTTGCGCCCGCCCGGTCGGCGTGCCGGTGCGACCGCTGGCGGCCGCACCGGCACGCCGTTACGTTCGCGACATGAGCGAGACCAGCACCCCCGGCCGCGGCCTGCGTGTCCTCCGCGCGCCCGAGACGCTCCTGGACGAGCCCGGTGCCCGCCTCTCCCACGGTGGTGTCCTGGACACCCCGTCGGGTCTGTTCACGGTCCTGGCCCTCGAACGCCGGCCGGGTCCGCCGCGCCCGGCCGGATCCGTGTCGCCCTGGCTGGTCTACCTCACGGAGCCCGGCCGCCGCGACGCGCTGCTCGCCCTTCCCGGCCTCTTCGGCGACGCCGAGCACGGCGTCCAGTTCACCGTCTGCAGCTTCGGCCCCGTGCGGGACCCCGGTCGGCTGGTGATGGCCGTCCACCACCCGGATCTCCCGCGGTCCCTGGGGGTGTTCCTCGACTCGCCGGTGACGCCGTCGTCCTCGGCCGCGTGGCTCGTCGAGCCGGCGGTCCTGCCGCCACCGGCCCCCCAACCGGTCCAGGTGTGGCACACCGGGCTCCTCCGGATCCGGAACCTGCTGTTCACGCACCTCGAAGCCACCCCCGACTCCCCGGGCACCGCCGGCGGCCCCGGCACTCCCGACCTGGTGGACGACCCGGCGTGGGACCTCAGCTCCCGGCGCCCCGAAGGCACACCGCGCCCCCTGCAGGCCGGATTCCCGGACGGCGCCCACCACCGCCGGGGCGCCGCCTCGGCGGGCCCCGGGCACTCCAGCTACGACGGCATCCTCTCCGCCCCCGACTCCCCGGCGCTCTTCACCTGGACCTGCCACCCCTGCGGAACCACGGCCGAACAGACGGTCCGTCCGCGATAGACGGCGTCAAGATCGTTACGTGGAACGGTTGTTGTGGGCCGACGGGGCCGGGCCGGGGGAGTGGGGGCGCTGCCCGGGCGGTGCGAAGTCCGTGATCGTCCGAGGTAAAGCCACTGGTGGGCGGCCCGTTCATTCGGAATGATCGTGCTCGTGACAGACGCACCGATCGGCCGCAGCGCCGAATACACCATCCTGACCACCGGCTACGTGGGCTCCACCGGCCCCGGGGTCGCCGCCACCGTGTCCTACATATCCGACGCGGGCCGCCATGTGATCTTCGATCCGGGCATGGTCGCGAGCCGTGACCGCATCCTCGCCCCGCTCGCGGAACTGGGCCTCGGCCCGGACGACATCACCGACGTGGTGCTCAGCCACCACCACCCGGACAACACCATGAACGTGGGCCTGTTCGGACGGGCGACGGTGCACGACCACAAGGTGGAGTACTCGGACGACCGGTGGCGGAACCGGGACGCGGAGGGGTACGAACTCACCCCGTCGCTGCGGCTGATCCGCACCCCGGGGCACAGCCCCGAGGACATCACGCTGCTGGTGGGCACGAGCGCGGGCGTGGTGGCGTTCGCCGGCGACCTGTGGTGGCACTCCGAGGGCCCGGCGGACGACCCCGTCGCTCCTGACCGTGAGGTCCTGCGTGCCTCCCGGCTGCGGGTGCTGGCCGCCGCCGACCTGATCGTGCCCGGCCACGGAGGCCCGTTCAAGGCCGACGACGCCGCGCCGCTCTAGCTGTTCCGTCCTGTGAGGTCCGCGGCGCGGACCGCGGAATGCCGTGCGGACATTCCTCGGTGACACGAAGGCGCACGGGGCGGCGGGGTCCGCGAGGTCGACGGACCTCCGCGCGCCGCCGCCCCGCACCGCCCTGCGCGCCGTTCCGGGCCTGCCCGGTTCGGTTGCCGGTCCGGCTCGTTGACAGGGCATGGCGGAAGACGTGGAAGGCGCCGGACCGGCGCCGATGGTGTGGGCGCTGGCGGTGCACGAGTCGGCGGCCGGGGTGCCCTTCGCGGAGGTGATCGTGGAGATCGGCCCGCACCTGTACGGCGAGTTCGTCGAGAGCGTGGTGGACAGCGGGTTCGTCCTGGCGGCGGGGGAGCCGCCCGCCACCACCGCCGTGATGGAGGTGCGCGGATCGCTGCTGACGCGGCTCGTGCTGGTGGGCGGCCGACAGGTCTGGGAACCGGCCTCCGAGGTCCGGGCCTCGCCCGGGTGGGTGTCGGCGGCCGAGGGGCGCGGCAGGGTGATCGTGATCCTGGTGCCACCGGGCACCTGGCCGCCCGACCTGATGGAGCTGGGGACCGAGGAGGGCATCGGCGTCTTCACCCGTCGGCTGGACGAGGCCAGGGCCGCGGGGCTGCTGCTGCACGGAGCGGTCCGCCTGGACAGCGGGCCCGAACGAGCCGCCGACCGCCCCTGACCCGAGGCCGGCACCGGCCGTGACGGTCCGACACCCCGGCATCCCGATACCCCGACACTCCGGCATTCCGGGGCGCCGGGCCGGGAGCCCTGATCGCCGCCCCCGCGCCCGGTACGCCCTGGGCCGTCACTCCGGACGCAGGCTCAGGACGAGCTCGCGCGGGAGGCCGTGGGTGTCGTGGAGGTAGTGGAGGTCCTCCTCGCCCAGCGGTCCGTGGAAGCGGGGCCGGGCCAGGATCCGCCGTCCGCGCTCCAGCAGCCGGCCGAAGCGCTGCTCCTCGTCGAGCAGCACCCGCCGCACGACGTCCTGCCCCACGTCCTGGCGGAACCGGTCCAGGGTGTGCCGGATCAGCTCGTCCGGCAGGTCCCCGAGCCCGCGCCGCGGATCGTCGCGCCGCAGGACGGTGAGCACCCGTCGCACGAGCCGGCGCAGGACGTAGCCGCGGCCGGTGTTGGCCGGGCGCACCCCGTCGCCGATCACGACCACGGCGGAGCGCAGGTGGTCGCACACCAGCCGCAGTGACGGTTCGTCCAGCTGCCACAGCGGTGGCACGAGCCGGCGCCAGGGGTCGAAGACGTCGCACTCGAACACCGACGTCCGGCCCTGCAGCAGCGAGGCCAGCCGTTCCAGGCCGAGTCCGGTGTCGACGTTGCGTTGGGGGAGCGGCACGAGAGATCCGTCGTCGAGGCGGCGGTGACGCATCATCACGTGGTTCCACACCTCCACCCAGCGGTCGTCGCCGGTCGGCGTCGACTCCGGCGGGGTGTCGCCGGTCCACAGGAAGATCTCCGAGTCCGGGCCGCACGGGCCGGTCGGTCCGTTGGACCACCAGTTGTCCTCGACGGTGAGTTCCACCGGCACCCCGCGTTCCTGCCACAGCTCCAGGGAGGAGGTGTCCGGGCCGGTTCGGTCGTCGCCGCCGAAGACGGTGGCGTGGAGCAGCCCCGGGTCGATGCCGAACCCCTCGGTCAGCAGCCCGAAGCCCCAGTCGAGGCTCGACGGTCCCTCGTAGTCGCCGAGCGACCAGCTGCCGAGCATCTCGAAGACGGTCAGGTGCGTTCGGTCGCCGACCTCGTCGAGGTCCGTGGTGCGCAGGCAGCGCTGGACGTTGACCAGTCGCCTGCCGAGGGGGTGCGGGCGCCCCTCCAGGTAGGGGGTGAGCGGGTGCATGCCCGAGGTCGTGAACAGCACCGGGTCGCCGGGAGGGGGCAGCAGGGTCGAACCGGTGATCCGGCGATGCCCGCGCTCCTCGAAGTACTCGGTGAACGTGCGGACGATCTGATCGCTGTGCATGGGGTGGGCTCCTTCGCGGAACGGCGGGAAGGGCACCGGAGAACAGGTCCGCCCGGTCGACGGAACCGGGGCGCGAACGCGTGGAGCCACCGGCGGACCGTTTCCGGTGGCCGGTGGGAGTGACGGGATACGTCAGGCGGCGGCAACCGGCGAGCTGGTCGCTCGCGCGGTCGCGGTGGTGCTTCGGCCCATGACGTTCATGGTCCCGAGGCTAACGCGCCCCGTGCCCGGGGGCCACACCTTTTGTGCGTGCTCCGCCGAGGCCGGACGCCGGGGGGACCAGGGACGCCCCGGGACGCGCCGGGCGGGCCCGGCCGGGCCCGGTGGCGACGGTGCGGCGGCGGGCGGCACAATGCTCGATCGTGAAGATCACTGCGCGGGAGCTCAACCGGGCCACACTCGGCCGCCAACTGCTGGTGCGACGTGAGCCGCTGGACGTCGTCGAGGCCCTCGGCCGGGTGGTCGCGCTGCAGGCGCAGCACCCGGCCTCGCCCTACCTGGCGCTGTGGAACCGGATCGACGGTTTCGCCCCGGCCGAGCTGGACGCCGCGTTCGCCGACGGCAGGATCCTCAAGGCGACCCTGATGCGGATCACCCTGCACGCGGTCCGGGCCGACGACTACCGGGTCCTGCGCCGGGCGATGCGGCCGACACTGTACGCCGCCCGGCTCGGGAACCGCTTCGCCGCCGCCGGACTCACCCCGGCCGACGCCGAGGAGCTGGTGCCGTCGCTGCTGTCCTTCGCCGACCAGCCGCACGCGAACGGCGAGATGGAGGCCTGGCTGGGCGAACGGCTCGGCGCCGAGCGGCAGGCGGGCGCGTGGTGGGGACTGCGGGCGTACGCGCCGCTGGTGCACGCCGTCACGGGCGGTCCGTGGTCCTTCGGCCCGCGGCCCTCCTTCGTCGCGGCCCACCCTCCGGAGGAGCCCCGGACCGGACCGGGCGGCCGTGAGGTGGACACCGAGGCGCTGGAGATCCTCGTCGTGAGGTACCTGGCCGGATTCGGGCCGGCCTCCGTCGCGGACGTCGCCCAGTTCGCCACGGTGCAGCGGGCGCCGGTGCGTACGGCGCTGCGCGTGCTGGAGGCCGCCGGCGCCGTCGAGCAGCTCCAAGGGCCGGACGGTACAGCCCTGTTCGACCTTCCCGACGCCCCGCGCCCGCCGGCCGACACCCCGGCGCCGCCCCGCCTGATGGCGATGTGGGACAGCGTCCTGCTCGCGTACGCCGACCGCAGCCGGCTGATCCCGCCGGACTACCGGCGGCTGGTGATACGCAACAACGGTGACGTGCTGCCGACCCTGCTGGTGGACGGTCACGTCGCCGGGGTCTGGCGACCGGTCGAGAACGGCATCGAGGCCACCGCCTTCCACGAGCTCTCCGCCGGGGCGTGGGAGGGCCTGGCCGAGGAGGCCCGCGCCCTGGCGGGACTGCTGGCCGACCGCGAGCCCCGCGTCTACCGCCGCTACGACCACTGGTGGCCCCGGCTCCCGGAGGGCGTGACCAGGGTACTGCCGGGCTGAACCGGGCCCGCGACGACCCGGTGCGTCGGGGGCTACCGGGCCCGGTCCTCCAGGACGGCCTGTGCGGCGTTGTGTCCGGGAATGCCGCTGACGCCACCGCCGCGGATCGCTCCCGCGCCGCACAGCAGGACGTTGGGGCGGTCCGTCGCCACGCCCCAACGCGCTGCGGGGCTGTCGCCGGGGTCCTGGGCCGTTTCGCCGACGGCTTCGTCGGCGGCGAAGGGGAACGAGAGATCCCGGTGGAAGATGTGACCGCCCGGCAGGCCGACCTCCCGCTCCAGGTCGAGCGGCGTCTTGGCCTCCAGGCAGGGCCGGCCCTCGCGATCCGTCGCCAGGCAGTCGGCGATCGGCTCGGCCAGGACCGCGTCGAGCCGGGCCAGACTCGACGCCAGCGCCCGCTCCTTGGCCGCCGGGTCGGCGAAGAGCCGTGCGGGCATGTGCAGGCCGAACAGGGTCAGCGTCTGGAACCCCTGCCGGATCGCCTCGGGACCCAGGATCGACGGGTCGGAGAGGGTGTGGCAGTAGATCTCCGAGGGCGGAGCCGAGGGGACCCGGCCCGCCGCCGCCTCGGCGTAGGCCGTCTCCAACTGGCGGTAGCCCTCGGCGATGTGGAAGGTGCCGGTGAACGCCTCCCGGGGGTCCACGGAGACGTCCCTGAGACGCGGCAGTCGGCGCAGCACCATGTTGACCTTCAGCTGGGCGCCCTCCGGGGCCGGCCCGGGATCGTCGCCCAGCAGGCGGGCGAGGGTCGCGGGGGCGGCGTTCACCAGCACCCGGCCCGCCGCCACGGTCGCCTCCCCGTCCCGGTGGCGGTAGGACACCTCGGCGTCGCCGACGCCGGCGGTGGCGACGGCGGTGACCTCGCAGCCGGTCCGGATCTCCGCACCGGCTGCCAGGGCGGCCCCGGCGAGGGAGTCCGTCACGGCGCCCATCCCGCCGACGGGGACGTCCCAGTCGCCCGTCCCGTTGCCGATCACGTGGTAGAGGAAGCAGCGGTTCTGCAGCAGCGAGGCGTCATGGGCGTGGGTGAAGGTGCCGATCAGCGCGTCCGTCAGGACGACTCCGCGCACCAGGTCGTCGGCGAAGGTCCGCTCGATCGTCTCGCCCAGCGGCCGTTCGAAGAGTGCCTCCCACGCGGCGTCGTCCGCGACCCGTCGGCGCAGCTCGGCGCGCGAGGGCAGCGGCCCGGTCAGCGTCGGGAACACCCGGCGGGCGACCTGCCCGGTCATCCCGTAGAAGCGCTGCCAGGCCTCCCACTCCCGCTCCGTCCCGGTCAGGGCCCGGAACGACTCCCGCGTCCGGCCGGGATCGGCCGCGTCCACCAGCAGCCCGGTGGGCTTCCCGTCGCGGAGGGTGGGGGTGTACGAGGTGATCCGGCGCCGCCGAAGGTCCAGCCGCAGCCCCAGGTCCCGGACGACCTGGTGCGGCAGGAGGCTCACCAGGTACGAGTAGCGTGACAGCCGGGCGTCGACTCCCGGGAACGCGCGGGCCGACACCGCGGCCCCGCCCACGTGCGGCAGCCGTTCGAGCACCAGGACCCGGAGTCCGGCGCGCGCCAGGTACGCCGCCGCCACGAGTCCGTTGTGTCCACCGCCGACGATCACGGCGTCGTACCTGAGGGACGGGTGCGCGCTCACACGGCAACGCTACGGCACCGGCGGCGGCCGGGGAACATGTGCGCGTCAACGAGACGCGTCTCATCGGGTGTCTCATCGGGCGCCTCGACTGGGCGCCTCGACGGGGCGCGTCGCCTTCGCCCGGAGCGTGGCGTCGGGGCCGGCACCGGCCCCGGCCTCGAATAACCCCGGGAGCGGAATGGACCTGGGGGCGGGATTCACGACAGAATGGTCTAGACCTCACTGTCGCTCCAGAAATGGTGGACCAATGGAAATCGTGATCGTGCCCGACGCCGCCGCCGCAGGCAGCCTCATCGCCGCAGCGATCGCCGATCTGCTGACCGCCAAGCCCGACGCCCTGCTCGGTGTGGCCACCGGCTCCACCCCGACGCCGATCTACCAGGCGCTCGCCGCCCGCGTGGAGGCCGGAACCGTCGACGCCTCCCGCGCCCGGATCTGCCAGCTGGACGAGTACGTCGGCCTCCCGGCCGGCCACCCCGAGTCCTACCGCTCGGTGGTCCTGCGTGAGGTCGTGGGTCCGCTCGGTCTGACCGAGGCCTCCTTCATGGGCCCGGACGGCAACGCGCAGGACATCGCCGCAGCGGCGGCCGACTACGACCGCGCGCTCGCCGAGGCCGGCGGCGTGGACCTCCAGCTGCTCGGCATCGGCACCGACGGCCACATCGGCTTCAACGAGCCGTGCTCCTCGCTCGCCTCCCGGACCCGCATCAAGACGCTGACCCGGCAGACCCGCGAGGACAACGCCCGCTTCTTCGACAGCCTCGACGAGGTGCCGCACCACGTGCTCACCCAGGGCATCGGCACCATCCTGGAGGCCCGCCACCTGGTGCTCCTCGCCACGGGCGAGGCCAAGGCCGAGGCCGTGGCCCTCGCGGTGGAGGGTCCGCTGTCCGCGCTGGTGCCCGCCTCGGCCCTGCAGCTGCACCCGCACGCCACCGTCGTCGTCGACGAGGCGGCCGCCTCCGGCCTCAAGCTCGCCGACTACTTCCGTGACACCTACGCGGCCAAGCCCGCCTGGCAGGGTCTCTAGAGGTACACCGTCCGGCAGCCGCCGGGCTCGTCGTGGCCGCTGACGTACCCGCGCCGACGAGCCCCGCTGCCGGCCGCCGGGCGGTCCCGCCTGCCCCTCGCGGCAGCGGGGCCGCCCTGCCGTCGGACGGCGCGATGACGACCCTCGCGCGTCCGACCCCGGGATCGAGAGCCGCCGGCCGCACCGGCTGACCGGTCGTTCCGCCGCCGAGGCCGCTCCCTCGACGCGAACGGGTTGACGTTCGGCCCTCCCCGACCGTGTCATGCACTGCACGGCGCCGACGTACGCGCGCGCCGGCCTGCCCGGGGGGCCTTCGTCCGGGTCGGTGGTCAACAACTCCCGACGGCGTGGTGACTCCGCCGCCGGGCCCGGGGCGTGAAGCGCGGGCCGTGTCCGTCTGCTCGGAGTCGCGTACCCGTAGCCCGCCGGGGAAGCCGGCCGCCTCGATGCAGGACGCGTTCCCGTTCGGGCTGTGCGAGCACTTCCGCCGGCTCGGCGGGCGTGGCTGGTGTCGATGGTGCGACGTGGTGCCATTCGGCGCCACATCGGCGCCGCCCGGTGTCACCCTGTGCCGGTGCGGTGGTGGTGCCCGCGCGGTGTCGGCCCGATCCGGGTTCCCGGTTTCATGTTTCACCAGGTCAGAGTGGTCTTCCCAGAGGCCGCGCCACGCGGGGTGCCGCAGGGGCTTGCGTATGGCGCCATCGTGGTGCCACCATGGCGTCATGGACCTCACCCCGTATGTCGAGAACCTCCGTCGCGAACTCGCGGTGGCCGCCGAAGCCGGTGGGGAGGGCGCCCGCGAGCTGGCCGAGCGGCTCACCCTGCCGCTGGAGTCGGCGACTCGTCTGACCTTGCTCAACGTGCTCTCCGCGGCGATGGACGAGGTCACCCGTGAGCTCGCCCCGGGGTCGGTCGACGTGCGGCTGCGCGGACTGGACCCCGACTTCGTGGTGACGCCGCCGTCGGCGGCCGGCCCCGCCGAAGCGCCCGTCGTGCCCGCCGAGCCGTTCCGGGTGCAGGTGTCCGCGGACGGGGACGAGGGCGGCACCGCCCGCGTCAACCTGCGACTGCCGGCGCACCTCAAGGCGCGTGCCGAGGAGGCCGCGACCCGTGAGGGCCTGTCGGTCAACGCGTGGTTGGTGCGGGCCGTGTCGGTGGCGGTCGACGGTGGCGCGCGCCCGCGGGCGACGGAGAGGACCCGAACGGTCGGACAGAGCATCACGGGCTGGGTGCGCTAGCCACGCGCCCGCCGGCACCACCCCACCCACGTACTGCGTCCCACCAGGGGGGACGCTGCCGAGACCCACGAGGACGGTACAGCCATGCCTTCTTTCGACACTCCCGAACCGATCTCCGTCACCGCCCACGTGGAAGCCGGCTCCGTCCGCTTCACGGCGGCGGACCGCCTCGACACCGTCGTCGAGGTCCGGCCCCGCGACCCGAAGAAGGACCAGGATCTGCGGGCCGCCGAGCGGACCGAGGTCGTCTACGCGAGCGGCACCCTGACCGTCAGGACCCCCAAGCAGCGCAACTCGCTCCGCCGCCCCGGAGTCGTCGACGTGACGGTCGAGCTGCCCGAGGGCTCGCACGTCGTCATGACCGGCTCGTGGACCCAGGTCCTCGGGGAGGGCCGGCTCGGCGAGACCCGGGTGAAGACCTCGTCCGGCGACGTCCGCCTCGACGCCACCGGTCCGCTGACGCTCACGGCCTCCCACGGCTCGATCACCGTCGACCGGATCGAGGGTGCGGCCGAGATCACCACCAGCTCCGGCAGTCTGCGCGTCGGCACCGTCGACGGCCCCGCCGTCCTGAAGAACTCGCACGGCACCACGACCGTCGACACCGCGACCGGCGACCTGCGGGTGAGCGGGGCGAACGGCGACATCAGCATCGGACGCGCGCTGGGCCCGGTCGCCGCCACCACCGCCCACGGGACCCTGCGCGTGGGTGAGGTGGTCCGCGGCGCCGTCCAGCTGGAGACCTCCTACGGCGCCATCGAGGTCGGCGTCCGCAAGGGCACCGCCGCCTGGCTCGACGTCAGCTCGGGCTCCGGGCAGGTGCGCAACACGCTCACCGACTCCGCGCCCCCGGAGCAGGCCGAGGAGACGGTCGAGGTCCGTGCCCGCACCCGGTACGGCAACATCGACATCCTTCGCGCCAGGTCCTGACGCCCGCGGCAGGACCGGCTTCACCCCACCGACTCCCTCAGCTCCGCTTCAGCCCCGAACGGGAGGGCCCCGTGCCTTCGTCTGTCATGCCCACGCCCAGGCGAGGTGGCGACCCGCAGCCGCCCGTCGCCATCTCCGCCACCGGTCTGCGCAAGTCCTACGGCGACAAGACCGTGCTCGACGGCATCGATCTGAGTATCCCGGCCGGATCCGTCTTCGCCCTGCTGGGCCCGAACGGCGCCGGCAAGACCACCGTCGTCAAGATCCTCTCCACGCTCATCGGCGCCGACGGCGGGCAGGCCCGGATCGCGGGCCACGACCTGACGGCCGCCCCGCAGGCGGTACGCGCCGCC
>NZ_JAQYWW010000475.1:0-736 GCF_036322525.1 Streptomyces sp. BE20
CTCGCCGCCTGCGACCGCAACACCCCCCAGTCCAACCGCGTCGGCACCAACACCGCCTCCGACGAACCCAACGCCGCGTCGAACAACGCCAACGCCTCACCCGACGCCATCGCCGACAGACCACCACGCTTCAACCGCGCCCGGCCCTCCTCCCCCAGATGACCCGTCAGACCACTCGCCTCGGCCCACAACCCCCACGCCAACGACACCCCCGGCAAACCCTCCGCCCGCCGCGAACGCGCCAACCCGTCCAGGAACGCGTTCGCCGACCCGTACACACTCTGACCTGCACTCCCGAACACCCCCGCACCCGACGAGAACAACACGAACGCCGCCAGACCCAACCCCCGCGTCGCCTCGTGCAGATACCACGCCGCATCCGCCTTCGGACCGAACACCTCCCCCACCCGCTCCACCGACTGCGCCTCGAACACCCCGTCCGCCAACGCACCCGCCGTATGCACCACCGCCGTCAACGGACGACCCCCCGGCACACCCCGCACCAACCCCTCCACCACCGACCGCTCCGACACATCCGCGGCCACCACCTCCACCGACGCCCCCAACGCCGACAGACCCGCCACCAACTCCCCCGCACCCGGCGCCGCACCACCACGCCGACTCACCAACAACAGATGACGCACCCCGTGCGACTCCACCAGACGCCGAGCCACCAACCCGCCCAACGTCCCCGTCCCACCCGTCACCAACACCGTCCCCGCCGGATCCAACACCC
>NZ_JAQYWW010000476.1:0-258 GCF_036322525.1 Streptomyces sp. BE20
CCCCCCCCCCCCCCCCCCCCCCCCCCCCCCCCCCCCCCCCCCCCCCCCCCCCCCGTTTTTAGAGAAATCGCGAAAGCCGTCAAGGGCATGTACACGGGGGGCGGGGGGGGGGGGGGGGGGGGGGGCGGCTACTGGGGTGGGGGGGGGGGGGGGGCGGGGGGGGGGGCGTTGGGGGGGGTCTTTGTTTTGTGGGGGCGCCGGGGGGGGGGCGCCCCGGGGGGGCCGGGGGGTGGCGAAAACCACCCCCCCCGCCCCCCC
>NZ_JAQYWW010000477.1:0-488 GCF_036322525.1 Streptomyces sp. BE20
GGCGGCGCCGGGCGTACACACACCAACCACAACCCCCCCCCGACAAACACGCCAACACAACACAAACCAACACCCACAAACAAACCCACAACACCCAACAACATAACCACAAGACCCAAACCCCCCCGAGCTGGCCCACGCCATTGTGCCCAAGGTAGCCGACAACACCGGCGTCTTAGCCCTGGAGGCCCTGGCCGCCCGCCCGACCCTCGAAACCCAGGAACCGTCCCCGCCGCACCACGTCCGCCCGCTCGCCCAGGCCACAACCGAACCGCTCTACCCGGCCGAGGCCCTGCCGGAGGAAGCCGTGTACCAGGAGGCGCCGGAAACCCCCTACCCGAGCGCGCACGCCACCCGCCGGACGGTGGTGGTGCCCTCCAGGGAGCTTACGCCAAAGAGCAACGGGATAAGCGAGATCCCCCCCCCCGCCAACCAGGGCGACCGGCCGCCGTCCGTGCGGATAACCCCGCTGGTGGCCCGCCCCACCA
>NZ_JAQYWW010000478.1:0-437 GCF_036322525.1 Streptomyces sp. BE20
CCCCCTGCTGCCCTGGCTCTTCGGGCATGCGCGCGGTCTCATGTTGAGTGGAGTTCAGACGGTTGCTCTGCCGAGCTCGGCCCCGCTGCACGCGCTCGGCTCGGCGGCCGACGCGGTGCGCCGCCGGCGCTACGCCGGTACCGAGCACATCGCGACGTACCTCATCGAGCGCAAGATCAAGTTGAGGGGGGTGTGGGGGGCGGGTCGTGGGTGGGGCGGGCGGGCGGTGTGGGCGGGTGTGGTGGGGGGGGGGCGGCGTGGGGGGCTGTGTGGGGGGGGCGAGTGGGGGGGGGGGGGGGGGGGGGGGGGGGGGGGGGGGGGGGGGGGGCGGGGTGGACAGACCCGCCGGTACACGGTGAGGGGGGGGTCCCCCCCCCCCCCCCCCCCCCCCCGCCCCCCCCCGCCGCGCCGCGCCCCCCCCCCCCCCCCGCCCCCCC
>NZ_JAQYWW010000479.1:0-332 GCF_036322525.1 Streptomyces sp. BE20
GCGGCTGGTGTGGCAGCGGCGGACCGCCGGACTCGACGTCCTGCCGGTCGCCTTCCCGAGCTGCTTTGCGTTGGCCCAGGCCCGCAGGCGGGTGGGGGCCGTGCCGTTGCGAGGGCTGTTCGACCTGTTACGGGGCCCGGCCGCCGGATTCGGCACCTCCGGGGCGTGGTGGCGGGGGCTGCTGGTCTGCGCGATCGTCGGCACGACGTTCAAGGTGCCCGACTGCCCCGCGATCCTGACCTAATTCACCAAACACCGCTGCAACATCGGCGGTTAGGGATACCCGGCGCTTCGACTGCTGGTCCTGGTGTCCTGCGGCACCCGCACCGTCC
>NZ_JAQYWW010000480.1:0-352 GCF_036322525.1 Streptomyces sp. BE20
CAGGACGACCGGGGGACCGAGTTCGGCGACGATCCGGTCGACCGCGGCCTGGACCTGTCCGGCGTCCGAGACGTCGGCGCCGACGGCGACGGCGCGACCGCCCGCGGCGGTGTTCCGGTCCACGGTCTCCCGGCCGGCGGCCTCCTCGAGGTCGAGGACGGCCACGGCGTAGCCGTCGGCGGCCAGCCGGAGGGCGGTGGCGGCCCCCTGGCCGCGCGCGCCGCCGGTGGCGAGGGCGACCCGGGGTGCGGTGGTCTGCTCGGTCATGCTCACTCTCGTCTCTCTCGGATCTCGCTCGCGATCTCCCAGGGATCTCCCAGGGATCTCCCAGGCGGCGCTCGGGGACCTCCGG
>NZ_JAQYWW010000481.1:0-346 GCF_036322525.1 Streptomyces sp. BE20
AGCGGCCGGCTCCCGGCCCGGGTGGTGACGGTCAGCGCGACGCCCGGCAGCCGCAGCTCCGCCGCGACGGCCGTGCACAGCGCGGACGGCAGTCGCTCGGGCTCGACGACCTGCCGGAGGACGAATCCGTCGACGACGGGGCGTGGCTCTGCGATCCCGACGGCGTCGGCCCCCGCCTCACGATCCTCCAGGTCCCCGAGCCGAAGACGGCGAAGAACCGGCTCCACATCGACGTCCGGTGACCGTCCGTCAGTTCCGCCCGTGGTCTCACGCGGACTCGTGCTGGATTCACGCGGTCTCACGGGGCCCTGCGGGGTTGCGCGGGGCCGCGCCGTGCCCCTCCCTC
>NZ_JAQYWW010000482.1:0-538 GCF_036322525.1 Streptomyces sp. BE20
CCGAGGCGTCGAGTCCTCCCAGCGCCTCGGCCGCCACCGTTGGGTGATCGAGCGCACCGTCGCCTGGCTCGGCGGCTTCCGCCGGCTGCACCGCCGCTACGAACGCAAGGCCGACCACTTCGCCGCCTTCGCCAGCATCGCCGCGGCCCTCATCTGCACCCGACGACTATCCAAATGAGATGTCTTCTAAGTAGGACGAAGCCCCGTCGCTCCGTTGGAGAGCGGCGGGGCCTCGGCGGGCTCGATTACGCGGCTAGGTGGACCGGGACCAGCGTCCGGGCCCGTTCGTAGAGATCGCGGGCGGCACTGTTGGTCGGGTGGCTGGTGAGCAAGCCGAGCATGTTCCGGATCTTGGCATCTGCGCGGCCGGACTGAACTAGCGGGTAGTCGTCTAGAACCAATGCCGTGTAGATAGAGCTTGCGGATTCCTGTCACGGGTCTGGTGTGGTCAGGATGTCGATGCTGATGGTGGCTTTGTAGCTGGTCCGGTCGATGGTGCCTTTGGCGTTGTACTTGGAGATCGCGCGTTTGACGACGC
>NZ_JAQYWW010000483.1:0-1281 GCF_036322525.1 Streptomyces sp. BE20
CAGGTTGGGCGGTTCCGCCGCCACGCTCGCCAGAGGCGAGGACCGGCGGCGGGCGCTCACCGTCGCCGTCCAGGAGCGCCTGCTGACGGTCGTCTTCGCCCCGACCGGCACCCCGGCGGCCTCCCGGATCGACCTGGAGTCCCTGCCGTACGATCGTGTCCCCGCCCTGGTGCGGGAGGCCACGACCACGCTGGGCGTCGGCACCCTGAGCACCTGGCAGCTCACCGCCGACCGTCTGACCGGCACGGTCGTCCTCAGGGTCTCCGTGACCGGCTCCGAGGGCGTCGCCTACCTGGAGGCGGACGGGCAGGGCACGGTTGTTCGGCGTGTTTCGGCGGGAGGCTGACCCATGGGCTGGCATGCGTATGCGGCGCTGTGGTGCGGGGTGTTCGGTGCGTTGGCGCTGGTCGGATACGGGAGGTCGTTGGCCGGGATGACCCGGGCGCAGCGGACGGTCCGGGCGAAGGGGCGGATCGAGCGGGTGGGGGAGCCGCGGCACGGGAGTTCCCCGAAGGACGGGATATCCGTGGTCGTCTCGTTCCAGGACCCGTCCACCGGGCAGGAGTTCACCGTCACCAACGACGGTGAGCGGGGCGAGAGGATCAGTGTGGCGTGGACGGGCCGGGAGATCGGCGTGTCCTACCCGCGCGGCAGACCCCATGCCGTCGGGTTTGCCAGTCAGGTCTCCGAAGGCGGGCGCGGCCTCGGCCGGCCGAACTTCTTGCTCTTCCTCGCCTACGCCGGCCTGGTCGCCGTCGCCGTTGTCGACCGGGGATGGCCGTGGGCTCTGGTCGGCTTCTGCGGGCCCTGGGCCCTCTCCGGCCTCTTCCACCTGCCCGGGAACGTCCGTGACCGGAACCGTCGTGTCGACGAACTCGCCGCGATGGCCGTCGTCCCCGGCCGGGTCGTTGCCGTCCTCAGGAGCGTCACCGTCGACTCCGACGACGGCCACGCCTCGACCACCCTGATGCCGGTCGTCACCTTCACCACCCTGGACGGCAGGGAGGTCACGGCCTACTGCGGGTCCGGCATCCCCGACCCCGCCGGATCGCGGGGATCGGACCTCGCGGTCCACTACGCCCCCGCAGATCCGGCCGACTTCGTTCTGGACGTCGAGGCCGAACGCCGTTCCTGGAAGCGGGACATGGCCGTCAATGTGGTGGGTGTGCTGGTCGTGGTGGCGGCGGCCGTGGTGGGGGTGGTCGCGCTGTGACCCGGGAGCCGGTTATCGTCCCGCCATGGAGCCGCTGACGTTCGACTACGAGAGCCTGCATCTGCGCG
>NZ_JAQYWW010000484.1:0-1876 GCF_036322525.1 Streptomyces sp. BE20
AGCGGATCGGTGGGATCGCCTCGACGAGCGGGATCAGGGCCTGACTGTCGTGCAGGTTGGCGCCGGAGATCGCGAGCGAGATGGGCAGACCGGTACGTTCGGTGAGCAAATGGATCTTCGACCCGAACTTGCCCCGATCGGCAGGATTCGGACCCGTCAGGTCCCCGTTACCGTTTTCGTGGCCCCGCAATGGGGTTCCCGGCCTCCCGGCCCGGCATGACTGAGATCCCTTGTCGAGCATGATCGAAAAAGTGGTGTCACCGGGCTCGGAGGCGTTGGCAGACCGCTGATGAGGGGCTTGAGCGCCGGATCCCGCACCGGGTGAGGCAGGCTCTCCGTAACGTGGATGCCGGCACGCCGATGCCGCAGGGCCGGGGGAAACGAAGTGTGGGGAGGGGCAGTTGACCAGCACCGACGGCATAGATCTCTATCTCGGCCTGGACGTCGGCAAGGGCGAGCATCACGCGACCGCGCTCACGCCGGCCGGCAAGAAGGTCTTCGACAGGGCACTGCCCAACAACGAGCCCAGGCTCCGTGAGCTGTTCACGAAACTGCAGGCCAAGCACGGGACCGTGCTGGTGGTGGTCGACCAGCCGGCCACCGTCGGCGCCCTGCCGCTGGCCGTCGCCCGCGACACCGGCTGCCGCATCGCCTACCTGCCCGGCCTGACCATGCGCCGGATCGCTGACCTCTACCCGGGCGAGGCGAAGACCGACGCCCGCGACGCGCACGTCATCGCGGACGCCGCCCGCACCATGCCGCACACCCTGCGCGACCTGGTGGCGGCCGACGAGACCGTCGCCGAGCTGGAGATGATCGCCGGATTCGACGACGACCTCGCTGGTGAGTCGACGAGGATCAAAAACCGTCTGCGCGGCCTGCTGACCCAGATCCACCCGTCCCTCGAGCGCGTTCTGGGCCCGCGACTGGACCACCCGGCGGTCCTCGCCCTGCTCGAACGGCACGGCTCGCGAGCCCAGTTGAGGAAGGCAGGCCGACGTCGACTGATCACACTGCTGCGGCCCAAGGCCCCACGGATGGCCGAGCGGCTCGTCGAGGACATCTTCACCGCCCTCGACGAGCAGACCGTCGTCGTCCCAGGCACCGAGGCCGCCGCGCTGATCGTCCCCAGCCTCGCCACCTCACTCACCGCGGTCCTCGACCAGCGCAGACTCCTCGCGGCGAGGATCGAGGAATTGCTGGAGACGCACCCTCTTTCCCCGGTCCTGACCTCGATGCCCGGCATCGGGATCAGGACCGCCGCCCGGATCCTCGTCGACGTCGGCGACGCGAAGGCCTTCCCAAGCGCCGGCCACCTCGCCGCCTACGCGGGCCTGGCGCCAGTCACCCGCGCGTCCGGCTCCTCCATCCGCGGCGAACACCCCTCCCGGCGCGGCAACAAGCAGCTCAAACGGGCCTTCTACCTCGCCGCATTCGCCTCACTGTCCCAACCTGAGTCACGCGCCTACTACGACCGGAAACGACGCGAAGGCAAACACCACGTCGCCGCCCTCGTCGCACTCGCCCGCCGCCGCATCGACGTCCTCTTCGCCATGCTCAGAGACGGCACCCTCTACCAGCCACCGACCGCCGCGACCGGTTGACGAAGACCATAGGGGCACTTTTTCGTGGCGCGCATGTTCACCGAGTCGACCGCGCACCTGGACCAGTCCAGGCCGCCCCGCGAACCGAGTTCGTCCAGGACCAGGCGGTAGAGCTTCGCCCACACCCTCGCCGCGGTCCACTCGGCGAAACGGCGGTGCGCGGTCGGACCGGACGGCCCGAAGCAGGGCGGCAGCTGGGCCCATGTACACCCCGAGGTGGCCACGAACACGATCGCGGCCAGCACCTCCCGGTCCCCGTGACGCCGACGCCC
>NZ_JAQYWW010000485.1:0-20748 GCF_036322525.1 Streptomyces sp. BE20
GAACAGGAGCAGAGCCAGCAGCAGGACGATGAGAAGCGGAACCATGAGTCGACCTCCGTAGTCAGTGTCGGAGGACCGGCTGCCCCGCCGAACAGCTCATATTCCTGGGAATCTTTCCGCCCGACGAGGGCAGACGACCCCGCCCAGGCTGCCGGCCGACGTGGCGGGCGCCCTCGCCTGCTGGTCGGTAAAGCCGTTGAGCCTGCGCCCCTCGCTCGGTGATCATCTGCTGGTGACCGTCGAGAAGACACCCCGGAGCAGCGCAGGGGCCGGGCCGGAAGGACGTTTCGGGCGTCGCTCTCGGAGGGGCAGCAGGTTCTCAGGCATACCGCAGGCGGTTGTTCAGATATTTCTCATCTCCAGGCCCGACCTTTGTCGTGATCATCCGGCCGAAGAACGTCCGACCGTCGGTGACGACCGTCACCGATCGAGCCGAAGCGGGGGTGACGGGCCACCCGTTTCCACAGGTCATCAAGCACAAGATCATCCGACACCCGTGCGACTCTGCCCGCCGCCGACACCAACTTCCAAGTCCTGCAAGCAAATTCAATCTGAGACGATCAGTTAGGCGGGGCGGGCAGCGGTGGACGGGAAGCCGGTCGGCGAAGCGGTGGGGACGTCTCGACTGCGGGACAAGTGGCTCCGTGGGACGGCTCTGCGTAGCCGACTGGCGGTATCCGTGGCTGCGGCCGTGTCACTGGCCGTGGTGACGTGCGCGGTGACCGGCTGGTTCGTGGCACGCGAGGAGATGACCGCTCAGGTCGATCAGGCACTGGCGCGCACCTGGGCGCCGAACGTTCACGCGCCGCCTCAAGCCGAGATCCGAGCGATGAACGACTGGTGCCGTGGGGTCGTCACCCAGCCGTGGATGACCAGGGACACCGTCCCCACGGTGATCTTCGCGGACGGAACGTCCTGTCCGCCGAACGAATCCCGGTCCGTGGAAGTCACGGACGGCGACCTGCCGGTGGCGGGCAGCGGGACGAGCAAAGCCGGCGCACGTCTCGACAACGCGGTGAAGTTCAGTCCGGTCGGCGGAGCCGTCGATGTTTCGCTGGTCTCCGGCGTCCTCACGGTCCGCGACCACGGGCCGGGCATCGCGCCCGAGGACATGCCGCACGTGTTCGACCGGTTCTGGCGCGCGCCGACCGCGCGGCAGTTGCCCGGTTCCGGCCTGGGCCTGGCGATCGTCGCCCAGGCGATCCACGACGCCGGCGGCGAGGTGTCGCTCGCCGCCGCGGCGCCCGGAGCGGACGGTGAGACGGGCGGTGCGGTCGCCACCGTGAGGCTGCCGGGCTCGCCGACACCTCCCCCGCAGACGGCTCCAGCGCCTTCGCGCACCTGAGCCCGCGTGGCGTGCCGGGCCGGCGTGCGAGGGGTCAGCCGGCGGTGCGGGTCAGGTCGTCCCGGGTCTCCAGGTAGGCACAGAGCTGCGCCCAGGTGGAGACTGTCCGGCCGTTGGGGGACGGGGTCAGGGCCGGGACGGGGTGTTCGCCGACCAGGACCAGCCCGGCGCTCTCCCGTTCGGCGCGGCCGTCGTCCGTGATGACCACCTCGGTCCGCTTCCACCGCGGGTGGTAGCGCCGATCGGGGATCTCCGCCAGATCGGCCGGATCAGGGAGGTCCGGTCCGGGGTGGTCCAGGAACCGGATGACCGGGCCGGTCGAGCAGCCCGCGTCCGCCCGGCCCGCCACCCGGAGCAGGTACGTACGGCCGCTCCGCGCCCGGTACGCGTAGACCCGGCCCGGGACGGCCCGCGCGGGCTGCGGGCCGCGGGCGCGAAGCGGACGTGGTTCGGGCTGGGGGCCCTCCAGCCGGGCTCTCAGCCGTCGCAGGACAGCGGCCCGCCGGCGCACTTCTGCGGCGCCGCCTTCCTGCCAGCGGTCGAGGTCGCCGCCCGCGTCCAGCAGGGCCAGGGCCTCCCGCCGGGCGGAGCCGGTCAGTCGTCCGAGCCGCGACTGGGTGTCCGCCAGGGCGAGCCGGACCACGGCCCGCTCGTCCGGGTCCGCGAGTTCCTCGGCGAAGGCGCTCAGCACCCGCGCTTCGGCCTCCTGGGTGTCCGCCCCCGCTTGCAGGGCGTCGCGGTAGGCGTCGCGGACATCGCACGCGGTGTCGTCCGCGTACAGCCCTGTCCCGTCCGTTCCCACGCTCTCCGGTCCTCTCGCCGACAGCCGGCCCACGCCCGGCACGCTGGTTCTGACCGGTTCGTGGACGATCACTCGTGCGAAGTCTCCCACGCCGCTCCCGCCGGCCTCCTCGTGTCGAGCCGCCGGCGGGCGACGGGCAGGAGGGACGGGCCTCCACCTGCCCGGCCGACCCGTTGGCCCGGCGCCTGCTCCAGGGCTTTGAGCCGGTGCAGGCGGCGGGCCTCGTCGCCGGTCGCCCCGAAAGCAACCGGCCGCCGGCGCCTCCCTGTGATGCGGTGTTCGGCGCAGTAGGCGCCGTCGGTGTGGGGGGCTCGTCGACGTAGTAACGCACAGAGTCCCAGGGCATGGGGGGAGTTCTTTTTCTTCGACAACTCAAGGGAGCCCGCCACCGGATCCCCTGATGTCGGAGGTGTCCATCACTCTTCACCCAGAAGGCCGCATGGCGGCAATGCGCCACCTTCGCAGGAGCGCCCCACTTCTCGGACTTTTCGAGGCCCGCATGTATGTCTTGGCCATTCAGAACGGGGAGTCTCCCTCAAAGGATCTACTGCGACTCACCCGAAAGTTCGAAACCTTCACCTCTCTTCCGGCCTTGCGAATTTCGGGTCCTTCAGGCTGATGGCTCAGGAGCACGTCTGACGGCTACGGCTCGGTGAGGGCGCCGTCGCCGTCGGACCGGACGGCGGCGCCGAATCGCCACGCCTCGATGTCGCGATAGTGGATCGGCCCGGGGCCACGGCCGGTGTTGCTGCCGACGAGGTGGAGACGTTCGGTCCACCACGCCCGGCCCACGAACCCGCCGAGCCCGGCCGCGGCCTGCGGCACGCTGGTGGGATCGTCGCGGCGGGAGCGGGCCAGGGTCAGGTGGGGGCGCAGCGGGCGGTCCCTGAACTCGACCCCGCAGGACCTGATCAGGTCCCGGACGTCGGCGGTGAGCAGGTGCAGTCCCTCCAGGTCCCCGTCGATCCCGCTCCACAGCAGTCGCTGGTCGAAGTGGCCGCCGCCCCGAAGGCCCAGGTGCAGGGCGGGGTACGACGCGGCCGCATCGGCCAGGACCGACCTCAGGAGCGGCACCGCCCCGGAGGACAGTTCACCGAGGAAGGCCAGGGTGATGTGCCAGTCCTCGATCCGGTTCCACCGCAGCCGCGGGTACGCGGCGTAGGCGGGCTGCAGGGCCCGGGCCAGTTCGTCCTTGGCGTCGTCGGGCGGGGCCAGTGCCACGAAGACACGGAGGGTCGAGGGCTCGGGGTGATCATCCACGAAGGGGGAGGTTAGCCGAGGGCGGGTCGCCCGCGCTCGCCGGTGCCGCCGGAGCCGACGCCGACGCCGACGCCCTGATCGTCGGCCGCCATCTCACTGTGACCGCCGCACCCCCCTGGGGCATATCACCGGGGTCGGGCACCGGGGTCGGGCGCCGGAACCGGGCACCGGGGTCGGGCTCGGCGGTGGGCCGGAGCTCGGGAGTCTGCCCGGCGTGACCCTCGACAGTGCGGCGGATCCGTCTCCCCCTCGGAACCTCACCCGGCGTCCCTGGGGTCACCGCCGGCGCAGCCGCGGCAGACAGCTGTCGGCGGGCGGCGGGCGCTCAGCTGCCCGGACGGACGGCCCCTGCCACGGCAACGACGAACCAGTGGGCCGGCAGCGCGACCCGGGTGCCGTCCGGATGGCGCTCGCTCATGGCGAGGTCGCTCTCGCCCTGGTCGAGGATCTCCAACCCGGCCTCGTTCAGCAGCTCGGGCAACTCTCCCGAAGCGACCTCGGCCGGGCGCAGTTGGTGCTTGCGGACCTGTCGGAGCTTCTCCGGCGGGCCACCGGGCCGTTCGGCGACCTGTTGGAGCACCGCCTTGGCGGCTGCGGTCGGCTCGACCACGAAACCCCGGCCGCGTCGGCCGAGCAGGAGGGCGACGGCCTCCGCGACCGGCACCCGGTCGTCCGGGTCGCTCTGGTGGAGCACGGCCCGCAGGTAGACGTTGGCCTCGCCGATTCGGTCGCCGAGTCGCCGCACCCCCTCCAGGTCGGTGAGGTCGAGCTGTTCGAACTCGGCCACTGCGTCGCGGTCCGCCCGACGGGCGTGTGCCACGGCCGCAGCGGACAGGTCGACGCCCACCGCGCGCGGGAAGTGCCCGGCCAGGTAGCGGGTCTGGGTGCCGTTGCCGCAACCGAGGTCGACGATCGTCAGCGTGCGGTCGACGTGGGCCGCGAAGAGCGCGATGTGCGGGGCTGCGGTCAGTGTCGCGTCCGCGTCCCAGAACGGCTCCCCCGGTTCTCCCGTGTTCTCGGCCCAGAAGCCCTCCCACGCGCGTACGTAGCGTTCCGAAGCACTCATCAGCAGGTCTCTCCCGTGTGTCGTGGCAGCGATGACAGCCTCCATACCGGGCCTGGCAACGGCGGAAACCACTCGGCGCGATCCTTCACACCGCGTTCGACCCCGCGCCGGTAAAACCACCGGACGGGTGAGTCCTGGCGGGGCCGGGGGCGTCGGTCGAGCAGGGACGCGGCCCCGCCCCGGCCCGACCGGGCCATGCCCGGGGGTTGTGGGAGGTAGCGGTCCGCCGGAGCCGGCGACGGGCGCGCGGACGGACGGATAGGCCGGCGGTTCTCGACCGGTTCGTCGAGACCTTCGAGGAACGCGCCCCCCGGGGCCCTCCGACCACCCCGAGCCATGCGGGGGACGCAGCGTGACGGTGCTGCCACGCGCTCGTTCATACCGGGCATGACCACACTCAGAAATCTGCGGCGCCTCGCCGCCGCCACCCTGCTCCTGGCTGCCGTCGTCGCCCCCTCCGTATCACCCGCCGCGGCCGCGCCCACCGGGTCCGCCGCACACCACGCGGTGGTCCGCGCGATCATCGAACCCCCGCTGCCCGTCGAGGAGTTCCCGCCCCAGGTCGACGAAGCGTGCCACATCTGGCGGGGGCTCGGCTGGCCGACCGCCGACCGCCCCCGCGACTACCCCGCGGGTGACGGCCTGGTGATCCGCGGCAGCAACGTCTACGGCAACCGCAGCGGCGACCTCCCCAAGGACGGCCGCTACCGCGAGTACGACGTCAACCCGCGCACCCTCGGCACCCACCGCGACGCCGAGCGCCTCGTCCGCAACCCCGACACCCGGACCGTCTGGTACACCGACGACCACTACAACAACTTCCGCGAGATCACCTCCGGCTGTTCCTGACGGACCGCGCCCCGCACCCTCCCGTCCCCGGTCCCGCCCGGGTGCCCCGGCCGTGCCGGACGCGGCCCGGCCCGGGGGCGGGGCGGGGCGGAACGGGAGGGGGCGGGGCGGGAGTCACGTCCCCCTCCGCCCTTCGGGCGTCAGACGTGCAGGGTGCCGTCCAGGACCGTGACGGCGTTTCCGGTGAGGTGGACACGGTCGCCGCTCAGAGCCGTGCGCACCAGGCCGCTGCGTGACGACACCTGGAGGCCGGTGAGCTCCTCGCGGCCGAGTCGGGCCGACCAGTACGGCGCGAGCGTGGTGTGGGCGCTGCCGGTGACCGGGTCCTCGGGGATGCCCCTGGCCGGTGCGAAGAAGCGGGAGACGAAGTCGTGGCCCTGGGCTCCCTCGGCGGCGGGGGCCGTGACGATCACGCCGCGCAGTGCCTCGCGGGTGGTCAGCCCGGCCACGGCGTCGAAGTCCGGCCTGAGGTCCCGGACCGTGGCCTCGTCGGCGAAGACCGCCAGCAGGTCACCGAGGCCGTCGGATCGGAAGACGGTCTCGGGAGCGGCCCCCAAGGCGCCGGCGAGCCCGTCCGGCACGGCCACCGCGGTACCCGGGGCCGCGACCGGGAAGTCGAGGGTGATGGCACCCTCCGCGTCGGCGTGGGTGACCAGGACGCCGTGCTTCCGGCTCAGGAACCGGACGGCCCCGACGAGGCCCCTCTCGGCGCGAAGCGCGTGCGCCGTGGCGAGTGTCGCATGACCGCAGAGACCGGCCTCGACCTGCGGGGTGAACCAGCGGACGGCCCAGTCGGCCTCGGACGAAGCGGGCAGCGGAAGGGCGAACGCGGTCTCCGAGTGGTTCATCTCGGCCGCGATCCGCTGCATCCACGCATCCTGCGGCCACTGCCCGGCAGGCAGCAGGCAGACGGCCGCCGGGTTCCCGGAGAAGGGGCGATCGGTGAAGGCGTCGACGACGAAGAGGCGCATGCCCGGACCGTAACGCCGCCCGGACCCGCGCCCCCAGGGCCAATCCAAGACAGGTGGCCCCCTTCCCCGCCGCGCCACGGCGGCCCTGGCGGGGGGACCGCGCCGATCCGCGGGCCGGGGCCCTCAGGTCCGACGATCCGTCAAAGCCCGCCGTACCGGCCGTCACACCACTCGGCGCAGGCCCGACCGGAACCGGACGACGGCAAGAACGCGGCGATCGACGCGGGCACGGGCGCGGGTGCGAGCGCGGGCGGCCACGGGCCTAGCTGCCGAACGGGCCTGCGGGGAGGGGTGGTTCACGGCGCCCACGGTGCGCAGCGTCGGACGTTGTGGGCGAGGGCCCGGAGGACGTCGGCGCGGGTCACCTGGGAGGGGAGGAGGCGGCTCAGGTGGGAGGGCATGTCGGGCTGGTCGGGTGGGAGGAAGCCGAGTTGGGCCACGCGGGCCATGCCGCGGGTACGCGGTTGGGGCGTGGTGGGGTCGGCCAGGAGCGGTCCGCGGGCCGGGCGGCCTGCCTCGTCGAGGAACTCGATGCAGGCCCGTTCCAGGTCGGCCGCGGTCAGCCGGGCGGGGCCGGCGGTGACCCAGTGGAGGCCGGGCGCCGTGGTGTCGCCGTCGATGAGGGCTCCGGTCAGCGCGGTGACGTAGTCGACGAGGGTCTCCATGGGGAGGATGTCGGTCCAGTGGTCGGGGCGGACGGGCAGTCCGCCGGGGCGCGCCCGGAGCATGACCGTGAACAGGGCGTGGGGGAACTGGTGCCGCGGTGGGGTGGCGGCCCGGAGGGCGGCGAACAGGAGGGCGGTCCGCACGACGGCCACGGGTTGGCCGCAGTGGGTGGCGAGTTCCTCGGCTCGGCGCTTGGAGCGGCCGTAGGCGCGCATGGAGCGGGCGGCGAGGTCGTCGCCGGTGACCTCGAAGGCGGCCGAGGCGGAGGAGAGCAGGACCACGGGGACGCGGGCGTCGTCGGCGAGTTCCAGGATTCTGCGGGTGCCTTCGGCGTTGACGGTGTCGAAGGCGGCGTGGTCGCGCGGGGCGAAGTCGGTCAGGCCCCCGCAGTGCACGACGGCGTCGATGCCGGCGGCCAGTTCGCGGCGCCGGCCGGTGTCCAGTCCCAGGCCGTCGACGGTGAGGTCGGCCTGGAGGCAGGTGGTGGCGCCTTCGGGCCGGCGGCGGTGGACGAGCGCGGTGACGTCGTGGTGGACGGCGAGTGCGGGGAGGAGACTCGCCCCGATCACGCCGGTCGAGCCGGTGAGGAGGACGGTGGGACGGGCTGGGGTCATGGTGGCCTCGGGTGGGGAAGGGGCGGTCTGGTGCCGGGAGGGGCGGCCCGGTGGCGGAATTGGCGGCCCGCCGGCGGGGCGTCGGAACCGTGGGGCTGCGCGGCCGGTTCGCCCGCCGGCCGGGGGCGGATCCCGTTCGGGCCGATGTCGGCATCCGGGTGCGGGGTGAGGGGATGGCGGTGGGGCCGGTGCGGAGCGGGTCGGGCTTCGGCTCAGGCCATCGCCGTCAGGGCGCTCGGCGCCGCCTCGGGCCTGGCGGATGCTGACGGTGCCGTGGCCGTGTACTCCACCGGGTGGCAGTAGGAGAGGCCGTCGAGGGACTCGCCGGTCACGAAGCGGGTCAGCAGGTCCCCGGCCCGGGCCGGGAGTTCCAGGTGCATCGCGTGGTCCGCGTCGTACACCAGCACGAGGCGGGCATCGGTGCAGGCCGAGGCGACCTCGCGGCACAGCTCGGGCGGAGTGAAGCGGTCGTGCTCGCCCGTGACCACCAGGACGGGCGCGGTGATCGGCGGCTGCGGCGACGGCGTCTGCCGCAACAACCGCAGGGTGTTGTGGCGGTACTTCTCCCGGTCCGCGCCGACGATGTCGCGGAACATGGAGTGCAGGATGCGGCGCACCGCCGCCTGCCGGGTCACCCGCGCGCCCGGTGTGGAGCGCAGGATGACGTCGGCGCTCAGTTCGGCGAACTCCTCCATCCGCCCGTCCTCCAGCAGGTCCACGCTGCGCCTCAGGTCCTCCCGGACCGCGTCGGGGACCCACAGGAGCGGCCCCGCCAGGACGATGCTGCGTACCGCGCACGGGCGGGTCTGGGCGTAGCGGTGGGCGATGCCGGAGCCGTACGAGGCGCCGAGCACGTGCACCTGCCCGCGCCCGTGCCCGGCCGCCTCCAGAAGGTCGTGCAGGGCGCCCGCGAGGAAGTCCACGCCCAGGGCGGCGGGCAGGGTGTCGGCATCACCCCACCCGGGCAGGTCCACGGTGAACACGTGGAACCGCTCGGCGAGCACCGCCTCGAAGCGGCCCCAGGCCGCCTTGCGCTGAAGGGCCCCGCCGATCAGCACGACCGTGTCGACGTCGGGGTCGCGGTGTCGTAGCGTACGCCCCTCGGACCTGTATCCGCCGTAGCCGGACACCACGAACTCTTCGAAGGCCAAGACGTTCCCCTGCTCCTGCGAACCCTGGCGGCCCGGTCGGATGCGACCGTGACGTCCGCGCCGTCAGGTGCAACGATCATGGCGGGGTACGGTCACGTGGACGGCCCGGGGAATCGGGCTCGTCAAGGCGCCGGGACCGGGGCGGGCCCGCTCGCGGCGGGGGCGTGATCTCCGCCGGCAGAGCTGCGGAGGGTGTCCGCGAGCCGCCGGCGGTCGCTGGGCACCCTCCGCCGGGGTCAGTCGTCGCTCGCCCGCCCGATCCGGGTGAGGGCGGTGGCGGGCGGGGTGTGGAGGGCGAACAGGCGGGTCTTGAGGTGGTCGCTGAGCCACAGGGGCGCCGCGTACTGCAGGGCGGTGCCCAGGTGGGCGTCGAGGCCGACGGTGTACCTGCGCCGTGGGCGCGGGACGCCGAGGGCCCTGGCGATGACGCGGGCCACCGGTTGCGGCCCGCCGGCCGAGCGCTGGATGCGGGCCAGGAGGCTCGCGGTACGGTCGTGGACACCGGCGTCGGTGCGGGTGGTGGTGAGGGAGGACAGATCCTCCCGGGCGCGGTCCCAGAACGGGGTCGCGACGGTGCCGGGCTCGATCAGGACCACCTGCACGCCGTGGCGGCGGGTCTCCATGCGCAGGCTGTGCGTCGCCGCACTGAGCGCGTGCTTGCTGGCGGTGTACCAGCCGTTCATCGGCGCCGGGATCCGCGCGGAGGCGGAGGAGACGGTCACGATCCGCCCCCGGCCCCGTCGGCGCATCGCGGGCAGCACCAGCGCGCACATGCGCAGCGTGCCGACGACGTTCACCTCCATGATCTCGCGGATCCGGTCCTCCGGGGGGTCGGTGATCGCACCCGTCAGTGGGATGCCCGCGTTGGCGACCAGCGCGTGGGGGCCGCCGTCGGTCAGGTCGGCCGCCTGCGCGACGGCCTCGCGGCAGGAGGCCGGATCGGTGAGGTCCATGACCACCGCATGCAGCGTCAGGCCCCGGTCGCGGGCGGTGCGGACGAGCGCGTCGGCCTTGTCCCGGGAGCGGGCCGTCCCGATCACGCGGTGGCCCTGGCGGGCCAGGAGCAGCGCTGTGGCCAGGCCGATCCCGCTGGTCGCGCCCGTCACCAGTACGCCGGCCGACCGACCGGGTCCGCTTGTCTGCTCGTTCACGGCTTGTTCGCTCCAGGGATAGGCGGGTGGCCGTCCCACGGCGGGCCGACCCCGGGCAGCGTGCGACCCTGCCGGGGGAAGGTGACGGGACCGGCCCGGTGACAACGACCGTGCACCCTCCCGGGTCACACTCGGCACGGATCGGACCCGCCCCCGTCGGCCGGCCCGACCCCTTCGGGTGCCTCTTCGCCGCCCCGGGCCCCGGTGAACACCCGATCATGTGACGGGGCAATCCCGCGGCCTCGGACTTCACGGACCTGTCCGGGGCGGTTCCGGCCTCGTGTGCCGCAACCGCCCCGGACGTGGATCCGGTGCGCAGCCGTCCGGGATCAGCAAATGTGCCAGGGACCCCAGCCGTTGTCGAAGGTGCGACCCCAGATACTGTTGTCAGCGCCCCACGCACCGATGGTGGACGGGTTGGGCCAGGCCACCCCGTACTTCAGGTTCTCCCCGCCGAGGCTCGCCCAGGGGGCCCATGACCCTCCCGGGGTGGTCTGCCGCGAGGACCAGATCGCGTGGTCGGTGCCCAGACCGCTGACCTCCTTCCGACCGTCGGCCCAGGTCACGGTGGTGACCTGACTTCCGCACAGGAGCACGCGCGAAGGGGCTCCGTAGGTGACCCAGGTGTTACAGCCGCTCACTCCGTCGTAGTAACCCGGAGCGGATCCCACTTCGAGGTCCACGTAGTGGTCGGTCGGCGTAGCGTGCACCGGCGCAGCGAGGCCGAACATTCCGGCAACGACGGCGAATAGAAGCGCGATTAAACGTACCTTCTTCTTCAAGGGCCCGCCTCTTCATTCACTCCGGGGAATCTCCTCCGGGAACTCAGAAGTCTCCCAGAGGAGTTTCGCGAATCCGTACCCCCGTGGAGGTATCTGTAAGACCTCCTCATACGGGATGCGGACGGGCGCCAGTACCACCTGCCCGCACCCGTCCGCGCCTGGACGCCGTCCGCGAGGTGGGCGGCCGGCGCCTTGCGAGCCCCGGAGTTCGCGTCTCCCGTGCACCGGAGAAATCGGTCCGGCCGAGGCAGACGGGGTTCGATGCCACGAACCGCTGTGTCAGTGCGAAGACCTATGGTGTCGCCAGAACGGAACCACTCAGGACAAAGGGTCGAAATGGCACTGACGCCGGAGGCCGACGCCTTCCGAGCCGGCGGTCGGACCCGGCGGAGACAAACCGCCTCCGGTTCTCGATCAGGCCGGGCGGGCGTCTGGCCCGGCGGCGCCTATGCTCGCTGTGCGGGCCTGCCCGAGCAGGGCTGCGGCCCCGTGGAGCCGGCTCCCCTGCGCGCCCGGCGGACAGTGGCAGGCGGCACCGATCGGCTGAGAGGCGGAGGACGCATGACCCTGGAGGAAGGCCGGCGTGTCCGGCTGACGGAGGATCTCGGGATCGGCGAGGCAACCGCCGGGGAGTTCGGGACCGTCGTCGGGTTCCTGTCCCTGGGAGCCGGGATCGAGGGCACGGTCGAGGGGGTGGACGGAGAACTCCCGCAGAGCGAGGACGCCCGCGAGTACGAGCGGCTCAAGGCGCTCCTGGAGGACTACGGGCACACCATGCCGGCGGCGAGCCGAACGCGGCTTGAGGCCGAGATCGCCACGCTGGAGCCGACCTGGGCCGCCCACCGGGAGCCGGGGGCGCGGGCGACGGTCCGGGTCCGGTGGGACAACGGCCTCGTCCTCGACGGGGCGCACCAGGACATCCTCACCCCGTTGTGAGGGCCGGCGTCCTCGCGGCGGCGACGGACCGGCTTCGCGGGCGTACAGCCAGTTGCTCGGCGCCGCGCAGCCGGCGGGCCTGGACGAGGCGGGCGGGAGCGCTTCTGGCGCGTGCGCGTGACCTTGCGCCAGTGATCCTGGGGCGCTTGGGAACCGGCAAGGCGCATCGGGCCGCCGGGCTCGAACTCGACGACCGGTGCACATCGCCGGGACCGGCTGCGCCACGGCCACCCGGCGACGTGGGCCGCGCCCGGCCCACGTACGGGCCGGGCGCGGTCCGGGCGGTGAGTGGGGGGAGACTCACCGACCGGACCACGTTCCGCTCACCCGGGGCTCTTCTCACCCTGATCCCGCCGGGCAAACCCACGAGTTTCTCGCGTCGGAAGGCCCGACCGGGAGATCGGTGTCAGCGCCCCCCTGTCCCCCGGTCAGGCCGCCGCGTGACGGGCGGCGGGCGGCGGGTGGCGGTGTCCGGTCGGGGATCGGCGGTCCGCAGCCGTACGTTCCGCCGACGGCGAAGTCCGGCCCGACCGGGCGCGACCGTGACTACAGTTCGGTCGCATGACGACGGTGACGACACGCACGGTCGAGTACCCGGCCGACGGCCTGACGATGATCGGGCATCTCGCGCTCCCTGCCGGTGTCGACCGCAGACCTGCGGTCCTGATAGGGCCCGAGGGGCCGGGTCTGAACGACTTCCAGCGCCGCCGGGCCGACGCCCTCGCCGAACTGGGCTACGTGGCGCTGGCCTTCGACATCAACGGCGGGCGCTGGTTCACCGACCCCCAGGAGATGCTGGCCCACACGACCCCCCTGCTCGCGGACCCGGACCGGATGCGGGACATCGGCCACGCGGCGCTCGACGTACTGCGCGCCGAGCCGCGGACCGACCCCGACCGGATCGCCGCCATCGGCTACGGCACCGGAGGCGCGATCGTGCTCGAACTCGGGCGCGACGGCGTCGACCTGCGCGCCATCGGGACCGTCAACGCGCTCACCACGGGCCGACCGGGCGAAGCCTCGCGCATCCGCTGCCCCGTGTGGGTCGGGGTCGGGTCGGAGGACCCGATCATGCCGCCCGCACAACGGGACGCCTTCACCGCCGAGATGCAGGCCGCCGGCGTCGACTGGCGCCTCGTCGTCTACGGCGGGGCACTGCACGCCTTCCACCACCCGCCGGTCGACCAGGACGTGGTCCCCGGTGTCGGCCACCACCCGCAGCACGCGCAGCGGGCCTGGCGCGACGTGGTCGCCCTGCTTGCCGAGTGCGTGCCCCTCACCGGGTGAGCGACCCCGAGCAAGCCGTACAGGTTACCCACTCCGACGTGGCAGACACGTAGGCGCGGGCGCCCCGGGCCGGGCCGAGGTCGGCGGCGACGTCGGCCCGGACGGCGGACGGCAGACGGCGGACGGCGGACGGCGGACGGCGGACGGCGGACGGCCAGAGCCGTACTCGGGCGAGGGCCGCGCCGACTCGCCCTGCCGACTGCCGGGCGCAGCTGACAGGGCGGCCGACGGGGCGACCGGGAAGACCCGGGCCGTCAGCCGACGGTGTGCCGCAGGATGTCGAGGATCTCGGCGGTGATCGCGGCCTCGTTCTGCTCGAACACCGGCCCGGTGAGCTGCTCCGCCTGCTCCGGGAGACCGGTGAGCACGGGGGTGTGCAGGTGGCCGCCGGGCAGCTGCGGGGCGAGCTCCAGCCGTAGCCGGTTGGTGCGGTAGGCCACCTCGTTGGAGAGGTAGCCCCCGCCACCACCGGCGACCGCGCGCGAACCGGAGGTCGGGCCGTCCGTCCGGTCGACCGGGCCGCTCGCCCCGGCAGGGATCTCGGTGACGGTGGTGTTCACCTTGAGCGGGTACGGCTGCTGGACGGCGGTCATCGGCCCGGTGGGCAGGCTGGTGGCGATGAACTCCGCACCGGGACCGAGGCCGGGGGCGGTGACGGGGTGCTCGCGGGTGCCACCGGACAGCGCGCCCGTGTTGTCGGGGTACGGGTCCGCGGAGCGGGACCGGCCGGCCCAGGCCTCCAGGGTGAACAGTCCGGGGTAGCCCTGGCTGACGGTGGTGATGAGGTCCGCGGACCGGTGGCCGGGGGCGAGCCGCGGGGCGAAGGCGCGCTCGACGATGCCGCGGTCGAAGTCGCCGTAGCGGACCGGGAACAGCACCGTCTGGATCTCCGCGGAGGTGCCGTCGGCCAGGACGATCCGCCGTCCGTCCAGTTGCAGGGCCGCCGAGCCCGACGGATTGGCGCGGCGCAGCTCGGCGTCCAGACCGAACGGGTCGAACCCGCTGACGAAGATCCGGCGCACGCCCGGACGGCCGCCGAACCCACTGTCGGCGAGTCCGCGCGAGGCGTCCTCGAAGCGCTGCCGCAGGACGGCGGCGTCGACGGCGAAGTCCGGTTTCCAGCGGCCGAGTTGCAGGGTCATGGCGACCCTGGTCCAGTACAGCGGCCGGTCGTCGACGGCCGGCAGGTCGCCGCCGGGACGGCGCCCCTGGGCGCGGTCGACGCCGGCCCGCCACAGTGCCTCGCCCCAGGCGTCGACCAGCCGGCCGGCCTGCTCGGCGGTGCGCGCGGTGCAGAGCGCTGCGGGGAACCGGCGGACGAAGTCGCCGAAGCCCCCGCGCTCGGTCAGGGCAGCGGTCCGCGGGTCCGCCGTACGTGCCTGTTCCCGGTCCGGCTGCGCGGAGTCGACGGTCCGGCAGTGGGGACGGGCCTGCTGCGCGGTACCGGCGGTGGCGGTGGCGGCGGGAGTGATCGTGGCGGCGAGTGCGCCGATGAGGGTCGCGGCGAGGGCGGCACGGCGCCGGGCGGTCGTCATGACGTGGACACTACATTCGCGCCCCCGGCTTCACCAGGGTGCCGCACCGTCACCGCCGACAGTCACGGTCGGCGGCGGAGCCGGGCGGGACCCCCGGCCCAGCAGTCTTCCGCCCCGCCGCCCCGCCCACCTCTGAAGGCACGCGGTGCGGCGGCGCGGGCCCCTCGTGGAGTGCGGGGTCCGCGCCCCGCGCCCCGCGGGCCGCGCTCACGGGCTCACAACTGTCCTGCGGTGGAGGCGAATCGGCTCGCCCCCACCGCGCGGTCCTTCCACCCGGTGTTCCCGCCCGCGCGGTCGATCGGTCGGCGGTGCGGACAGCGGAACGCGGTCAGTCGTCGCCGTCCTGGCCCCGGTCGTCGCCGTCGCGGTGGTGCCCGGCGGAGCGGGCGAAGACCTGGTTGTCGGTGCCCGCCGGGCCGCCGGTGCCGGCGACCAGGTTGCCGCTGGTCGAGCCGAACACCACCGTGTCACCGGCGGCGTCCACGACCGGGTCGATCGAGGAGCCGTTGCCGAGCGAGCCGTCCGGCGCGGTGGCGATCCGCTCGGTACGGCCGGTGCGCAGGTCGTGGCGGTAGACGTCCCAGCCCGTGTGCTGCGGCCCTGCCACCAGGTTGTCGGCGGCGGAGGTGAAGTAGAGCCAGCGGTTGTCGGCGGTGATCCGGCCGTGGTCGGACGAGCCGACCGACGCGGTGCCGGGCAGCCCCCCGCTGACCTTCGTCACGGTGCCCTTCCTGAGGTCCCGGACGTACAGCACGGTGTGGAACCGGTGGCCGTTGGTCGACCCGCCCGGCTCGGGCAGGGCGTAGATCGCACGCCGCCCGTCGGGGCTGATCGTCGCACCGAAGCTCGCGTAGCCGAGGTTGCCGTCGAGGTCGAGGCTCGCGGCGGAGATGCGGCCGGACTTCACGTCGTACGTGTAGTAGACGCCGGTCGTCGGCCGGGCGAGGCTCGTTCCCGCGCTGCGGGGCGTGGCTGCGGCGAGGCCCGGGGCCAGCTCCACGTCGGCGGGAGCGCCGCCCCCGACAGACGCGGCGGCGACGGCAGGGGTCTCCTCGGCGGGCACCAGGTTGCCCGCGAGGGAGGTGAAGCCGATGGTGCGGCCGTCCGCGCTGATCGTCGGGTTGAGCGACATGCCGTCGCCCGGCTTGCCGTCCACCCCGCGGGTCACCAGACGGGTCTTCCCCGTCCAGCGGTCGGTGACGTAGATGTTGTAGTCCCAGGTGTAGGGCCTGGCCAGTGACGGGTCACCACCTTGCAGGTCCGGGACGAGGTCGGTCCGACTGGAGACGAAGGCCACGTACCGGCCGTTCGCACTGAGCGAGGGCGCGTACGAGGCGTGGAACCGGTCGGTGTCGGTGCTGGTGAGCTCTCCGCTGACCAGCTCGGTGCGCCCGGTCCTCCGGTCGCGGACGTACACCTCGGTGCGCCCCTGGACCTGGACGCCGGGCACCACGTTCTCGGCCTCGCTGTCGAAGGCGACGTAACGGCCGTCGGCGTTGATCGCGACGTAGTCGGTGAAGCCGTCCAGCGCGTTGTCGTCGTCGGACAGGTTGACGCGCTCGGTGCGGCCCGTCCTCAGGTCGCGGACGTAGGCGTCGCGTCCGCTCTTCGCCGGCTGGGACACCAGGTTCGTGGCCCACGAGGTGAACAGGGCGTACCGGCCGTCGGCGCTGATCGCCTGGCTCCATGACTGGCTGTCCGGCACGGTGCCGTTCACCCCGACACTGATCTGGACGGTGCCGCGCAGTGCCGGGCGGGCCTGGGCGGGGGCCGCGGTCGCGGCGAGGACGGCGGCGGCGACGAGGACGCTGCCGCCACCGGCCAGCCACCGGTTGCGGACGGTACGGATGCGATGGGCCATGAGATCTGTCCTTCCCCTGGGATCACCCGGCCGGGCTCCCTCCCGGCGGCGGGCTCCAGCCGAGCCAATCGCCGGGAGGGGCGCCGGTCAACAGCCACAGGTGATCCCGGCGGAAGATACGTCAACAGACGTATACCGTCGGAGTCGCCGCCCGCCACGCGGGAACGCGCCTGCTTCGCCGTCGGTGTCGTCGGAGGCCGGCGTGCCGTGCCCGGGGCCGGGGGTGGGGCCGCGTGGGACCGAGGGCGTCCGTGCAGGTCCGGCGGGCCCCGGGTCGAGGACGGCGCGGACGCCGTCCCGGTGGCGGTGGCGGTGGTGGGTCCGACGCGGACGGCCGCGGGCCGGGCCGGGCCTGGCCTGACCTGACCTGACCGGTGGAGCGGCCCGGGGCGGCCGGGGTCAGGCGGCGAGCTGCCTCTCGGCGGCGAAGGCGGTGGCGGCCCGGGTGTAACAGAAGTACCCCGCAGAGTCCTCCGCGTAGCGCCAGGGCAGGGCGTTCACGTAGCCGTCGACCAGCTGGAACTGCGCCATCGCCTCGACCGGCCGCTCCGTCATGACGTAGCACCAGGCGAGCAGGTGCCGGATCTCGGCGGCGCGGGGATGACCGGCGGGTGCCGCGTCCACGGCCCGGCGGGCGGCATCGACGGCAGCCTGCGCGTACGGGGTGGACCAGTAGGTCTCCTCCGCGCCGTCCGGCTCGTGCTCGTGCAGCGCGATCAGCCGCATCCCGGCCAGCAGGCTGCTCTCCGGGGCGGCCGTGGCCGCGCGGTCGGCGAACGCGTCGGCCTGCTTCGCGGAGCCGTGCCACTTGGCGCACTGGTACTGGACCGCCGCGTAGTGGCCCGGGTAGTTGAAGGGGTCGCGCGCGGTCAGACCGCTCCAGACCCGGTCGAACTCCTCCTGCGGGTAGTCGAGGCCGAGCGCGATCCACAGCTCGGTGACCCACGGCGTCGGGTCCTCGGGGGCGAGTCGCTGCGCCCGCGCGCAGGACTCGCGGGCCTCGTCGAGCACCCGGTGGAAGCCCTCGGCCTGTTCGTCGCTGGTGTGCTCGGCGAAGGCCGCACCACGCAGATTCCACGCGAGCTTCACCAGCCCGGCAGCGTGCACGGTCGCGGCGTCCGGGTCCCCGGGCCGCTCGGCACGCCAGGCCTTCAGCCAGCCGTCGTCCTCGGCCGCGGCGTCCGCCAGCTCCTCGACGAGCCGGTCCCGCAGCGCCCAGTCCCGGCCGGCGGCGGCCAGGTGTCCGGCGCAGGCGCGCCAGTCCCCGGCGGCGGCGAGCTCCCGGACGGCATCGAGTTCGGGCGCGGCGCAGGCCCGCTCGGTGTTCTGGCGCTCCTCGGGCAGCATGCCGTACTCGGCGACCACCCTCTCGCGCCAGGCGTCGATCTCGACGTCGTCGCGGGCGGACCGGCGCTTGACGATCCAGGTGGCGATCTTGAACGCGCAGACCACGACGGCGGAGAAGACGAGAGCGACGATGGCTTGGGTCGGCATGGTGAACCTTGTGAATCGGAGGGGGCGGGCGCCGGGCGCTCGAACCGCCGCGGCCGGCCCCGACGAGAGACGGCGACGCCGCGCCCGGGGTGTCCTCTTCGGGGAGCCGCCGCGGAAACGGTGCAGGTGAACGCACGTACGGCAGGTGCAAATCGTAACCGCCGGGAACGACACCCCCGCACCGGGTACCCGTGGACCGTCACGACACGAACCGACTTCCCCTGCGCACGCCGGCGATCTGCCCCGTGCGGCGAGGCCCGCCGAATCGTCCGCGTCCGCCCGGACGAGCGCGCCCGGACGCGGGCCGCGTTCCCCCTACGATCCTGAGCCGGGCCGACCCGCAGGCCCGCCGCCCCGCGACAGAGGAGCACCGCCATGACCACCCCGCCCTGGGACGGACTGCTGGTCAACCCGGAGCTGCTGACGCGGTACTACACGGCCGTCCCCCCGCTCCGGGAGGCGGCCCTGCGCTCGGTCCACCTCAGCCGGTTCGGCCCCGTCCTCAAGCTCCGGCTCGACCTGCCCCGGTTCGCGGACCGTCCGGACCCCGAGTGGGCCGAGGCCGGCTGCGACCGCGTCGAGTGCCAGATCCACTACCTCCTGCGGGAGGAGGACCTGCGCCTGCGGGGCCTGCCGGGCGGCGGCCCGGTCGACGTCGAGCACGTACTGCTGCCCGACGGGCGCCTGTCCGTCTCGGCCCGCGGCCCGGACGTCGACGTCGCCTTCAGCGCGCACGACTCCCTCCAGGTCAGCCATGTGAGCGCCTACCGCTCCGCCGACGGCGACCCGTACACGGCCCGGCGGTGGTTCACGAGCCCCGTCGACCGGATGTTGCACTCCGCCCTGCCCCCCACCACCCGGAAGCCCTTCTATGACCACCCCTGACCGGACCGCCGATCGGACCGCTGATCGGACCGCCGACTGGACCGCCCTGCTGGCCGACCCCGCACCCGTCCGTGACGTCCTGGGTGTCCCGGCCCCGCCGCTGACCGACTACGACCTCTTCGCCGTCCACCTCGACGAGCGGGAGAACTCCGTCACCCTCGGCTTCACCGCCCCCGGCCTCCCGGCCGGCGCCGCCGACACCTGGCGGGAACGCGGGCACACCGCCGTCGAGTTCTTCCTCGTCCTCACGGGTGTCAGAGACCTCGCACTCGACGGCTGGACCCACGAACCCACCACCTCGGCCACCCTCACGTCCGACTCGGCCCTGCTCACCGGCGCCCGCCACCGCATCGCCTTCGGCTACGACACCCTGCGGGTCGAACAGCTCCGCGGTTACCTGACGGGCTCCCCCTGAGGCGGGCCCACGGACCCCTGCGGACCGCCGGAACGGGGCGAGGGGCAGACCCGGCACGACCCGCCGATCCCCCACCAACGTTTTTGTGACCGCGATTTGACGATACGTCACCAACGTGTCCGGTCCGGGAACGGAATCCGCGTTTGCCGTATCGCGGAGCCGCTCCGCTCGCGTTCAATGGTGTCCGACCGAAGCCCGCACGACCGTGCGCGGAGCTTTCGGCCTCGCACGGACCTCCCCGACCGGCCGTGGCGATTCGGCGACCCGGCGATCGAGAGGACACCCGAAGTGAAGCTCACAGCGAGAGCAGCAGGCGCGGCAGGAGCGGCAGAGGCCCGGACGAAGGACAGCAGGACGACACGCGGGAGGTCCCGGGTCCGGCTCGGCGTCACCCTGGCCGCACTGATGGCGTTCGCCGCGGCACCGGCGACCGCGCAGGCCGCACAAACCGCGCGGACAGGGCACGACGACGCGGGGAGGCGCTGCTCCGGGGGCTACGTGGCACTCACGTTCGACGACGGTCCGACGGCGAGTACACCCGCGTACCTGAAGGCGCTGCGCGACGCCGGGAACACCAGGGCCACGTTCTTCGTGACCGGCGGCCTGGCCCAGACGCGCCCGGACGGGACCCCGCGGATCGCCGCGGAAGGCCACCGGATCGGCAACCACTCGTACACCCACGCCAACCTGGTCGAGCTCGACGCGCCCACCGCGTTCGCCGAGCTGCAGGACACCAACCGCGTGATCCGGTCGCAGACGGGCCGGGCACCGACGCTCTTCCGGCCGCCGTTCGGCAGCACCGACGCGCGGACCAGGCAGGACGCGTCCAGGCTCGGGATGACGGAGGTGATCTGGACGACCGACACCGTCGACTGGAGCGGCATCCCCACCGAGACCGTCGTGGCGAACGCCCTCACCGTGAAGCCGGGCGGCATCGTCCTGCTCCACGACGGCCTGCCGACGACGCTCGCGGCGATCCCGAGGATCGTCCAGGGTCTCGCCGAGCGGCGCCTGTGCGCGGGCCAGATCGTGTACTCGGCCGAGCCCGTCGAGGCCTGGCCGGGGCTGACCTTCCACGCCAAGGCGGCCCGCTGGTGACGTAGCGATCGGGGCCCTTCGGCCGTCCGGGCACGGCGGCCCGGGCGGCCGAACGCCCGGTCAGCCGGCCGCGGGGCCCGCCGCGGGCTCGAAATCGTCGAGGTAGGGCTCCAGGAACGGCGCCAGCTCGACGGCGAACGGCCGGGCTCCGGCCGGGGCCGGGACGGGGGCGGTGGTGGCGGGCTCGGAGAAGGGCTGCCACAGCGGGAGCCGGTCGGGGGTGTTCATGATCGCCAGTGTGACATGCCACGGACCCGGACCGAACCGATATAGGGGCGCAGCCCGGTCACGGCGGCGGCCGTCGGCCGACAGGAGCCTCGTCGCCACCCGTCAGCGGGCCCGGCCGGCGGCGCGTGGGACTGCCCGACCACCTCCGCCGCCACCCCGACCGACGGACTCCGGGACGCTGTCTGCCGGGCCCGCGCCCGGACGCCGTCCCCGGCTAGTGAGCTGGTCCGGAGATGCGTGAGCAGTAGCGGCAGATTCGGTCGATGATCTGGTCGGCGGTCTTGGTCCACTTGAACGGGTGGGCACTGTCGTTCCAGTTCTTGATCCAGTCCTCGAGTGTGGCCTTCAGCTC
>NZ_JAQYWW010000486.1:0-352 GCF_036322525.1 Streptomyces sp. BE20
CCGGCCGCCTGCGCGCCCCGGGCGACCAGCTCGGCCACCGGTCCGGGCGAGCGGTTCCCGACCCGGACGGAGTACCCGGATCCCAGCAGGTTCGCCGCCATGCCCCGTCCCAGCGCGCCCCGTCCGAAGAAGCCGACCGTCGACCCGCCCATCGCACTCTCCCGCTGCCGCCCGGCGGGCCGGTCGTCCGGCAACGAAGCGCCCGACTCTACGACAGCTGGCGCCGACCGGCCCGCCGGGCGGGCGCGCCGATCCGGTCCGTCCGTCGCGGGTCCCGTCCGGGCGGCGGCCCGCGAATCGGCTCGGGAATCGGCTCGGGTGCCGACCAGGGTGCCGGCTCAGGCGCAGGCGC
>NZ_JAQYWW010000487.1:0-2264 GCF_036322525.1 Streptomyces sp. BE20
TGTCGGCAACGGCTGAAATCGGGCCGGTCTGATCGGTTCAATCGTGGGCCATTGTGCGGTCGTGTTCAGTCGTTGTTGGTGGTCGGGGTGCGGCCGAGTTCGCGGCCGCGCATGCGGTAGGACTCGCCTTTGAGGGAGTGGACCTCGGCGTGGTGGACGAGTCGGTCGATCATGGCGGCGGCGACGGTCTCGTCGCCGAAGGTCTCTCCCCACCGGCCGAAGGGCTTGTTCGAGGTGACGATCACGCTGGCCCTCTCGTATCTGTTCGAGATCAGCTGGAAGAACAGGTTCGCGGCCTCGGCCTCGAAGGGGATGTATCCCACTTCGTCGATCACGATCAGCGGGTAGCGGCCGAGCTTGACCAGCTCGTCCTGGAGGCGTCCGGCCTGGTGGGCGGCGGCCAGGCGGTCGACCCACTGGGCGGCGGTGGCGAACGCGACGCGGTGGCCGGCCTGGCAGGCCCGAACGGCGAGGCCTGTGGCCAGGTGCGTCTTGCCGGTGCCCGGCGGCCCCAGGAAGACGGCGTTCTCCTTGGCCGCTATGAAGTCCAATGTTCCCAGGTGTCCGAGTTGTTGGCGCGTCATGCCCCTCAGGTGGGCGAGGTCGAGCTCCTCGATGGTCTTGACGGCGGGGAAACGGGCGGCTCGGATGCGGCCCTCACCGCCGTGGCTGTCGCGGGCGGAGACCTCGCGTTGCAGGCAGGCGACCAGGTACTCGGTGTGGGTCCAGGACTCGGTGCGGGCGCGCTCCGCCAGGCGCTCGGCGGCGTCCAGCAGTGCGGGGGCCTTCATCGCGCGGGCGAGGAAGGCCAGGTCGGCGGCGGTCTGCCGGCCCGTTCGGGTCGCCTGGCCGTCGTGCTTGGCGGTGGTGGTCGTGGTGCGGGTCATCAGGTGTTCTCCTTGCCGGCTCCGCCCTCGATGAGGGTGAACATGCGGTCGTAGGAGCGGAGTTCGCGTTGTTCGACCTCGATGCCGAGGCTGTCCGGTGCCAGGAGTGCGGCCCGGGCGGCGTGCGCGCGGGCGGCCTGCTGGTAGATGGCCTCGCCGCGCAGGATGTCGGCCGCGGCGGCGTGGTCGGGATCGGTGAGGGTCTGGTGCCTGGCCCAGCAGCGGGCGTGTCGGGCGACGATGTCGTTGCCGCGGGTGGCGGTGATCTCCTCGTTGTCGGCACGGACGAGGACGCGGTGGCCGATGGCGCGGGGGTGGACGGAGTAGTCGCAGGTGTCGACGCGGATGTAGTGGTCGCGGCCGATGCGGGTGGCGAAGCGCCACCAGGTGGGCGGGTCGACCGGCGGGACGGTGAGCATCGCGGCGCGGTCCGCCTCCCAGCGGTCCACCGGGCGGGCGTCGATGGAGCGGTGCTGCCTGCGGTTGGCGATCTGCAGCCAGGCGCCGAGCTGGTTGTTGAAGTCGTCCGGGCCGGTGAAGGTGCGACCGGGCAGGAAGCTGGTCTCCAGGTAGCCGTTCGCGCGCTCGACCAGGCCCTTCGCCTCGGGGTCGCGGGGTCGGCAGAGGTGGACCTTGACCGCGAGCAGTCCGGCGAACGCGGCGAACTCGCTGGTGAGCCTGCCTTTGCCGACGCCGGGTTCGTTGTCCCAGACCAGCATTTTGGGGACCGCGTGCCAGCCGTCGGCGAGCAGGCGCCAGTGGCCGTCGATGAGGTCGCCGCTCTGCCGGGAGGGCAGCATCCGGGCGGTGATCACCCGCGAATACCCGGAGACGATGACCAGGACCGGCGGGCGCCCGCGCTGCCCGTAGCCGAGTGGGATGTCCACGGGCGGGAACCACAGGTCGCACTGGGCAAGCTCACCGGGTTGGTAGACGGTCCTGGAGACCGGGTCGACCGGCAGGTAGGCGGGCCGCAGCTCGCGGACGCGTTCGCGCAGGATCGTCAGCCCGCGTTCCCAGCCGATCCGCTCCGCGATCACGGTGACCGGCATCGTCGGTGTCTGCTTCAGCAGCTCACGGATCGCCGGCTCCACCGCGTCCACCGCCGAGCCCTTCAACGGCCGCTGGTACTTCGGCGGCCGGTCCGAGGCCAGCGCCCGCGATACCGTGCCACGCGAGATCCCCAGCTGTCGGGCCACGGCCCGTGCCGACAGTCCCTCCGCCCGATGCAACCGGCGAATCTCGGCCCAGTCCTCCACACGGATCACCCTCTCTTCCTCCTGACCTCCAAGCATTGAAGCCAGGATGATCAAGAGATCGCAGAGCGGCCCGCTTTTGATCCGCCGTTCGTGGTCCTCGTTTCACCCGTTGCCGACA
>NZ_JAQYWW010000488.1:0-1505 GCF_036322525.1 Streptomyces sp. BE20
GGCGCTCTTGGCTTTGATCACCGATGGAGGCACGTGCAGGACGACCGTTCCGTTGAGGGATCGCCGGTTCCGCCGGTCCGTTCCGGACGGCCTTCTTGTTCTGCGGTTCGTGCCGGCGATCGAGATCTCATAGCCGAGGAATCTGGCCCTCCCGGTTCGGGCATGGGTGATCAGCGTCTTTTCCTGGGACATTTCCAGCTTGAGGTCGTCACGCAGAAACGTCGCCAGTCGCTGTTTGATCTCCTCGGCCTCAGCCTTCGGTCCGGCAAAACCGAACAGGGTGTCGTCGGCGTATCGCACATAGCGCAGTCTCCGGTAGCCCGGATCCTTGGGATCCTGGCTGGGGAGACTGTGCAGCCGTTTGTAGAGCGTCCGCACTTCAGTGCGGTCGCCTTTCCTGCGGGCTCGTGCAATGGCGGACTCCACCCGGCGGTACTCCAGGTTGCGAGCCCGGAGATTGCCTCGGTTGTATTCCGTCATGAGGACCTGCTCGACGAAGGCGTCCAACTTGTGCAGGTAGATATTGGACAGGAGCGGGGAAGTCACGACGCCCTGCGGCGCACCGCTGAGCGTCGCGTTCCAGACCCAGTCCTCCAGGTATCCGGCTGTCAGCATGTGGCGCACCAGCCGCAGGAACCGGCCATCGTGGACCTTCTCGCCCAGCACCCGGAGCATCACTCCATGGTCGAGACTGCCGAAGCAGTCGGCGATGTCACCCTCGACGAACCAGCTCGCCCCGGTCCAGGTGTTGGCCACCTCGCGCAGCGCGGTGTGACACCCCTTTCCGGGACGGAATCCGTGGGAGCGATCGGAGAAGGTCGGCTCGTAGTACGCCTCCAGAAGGAGTCGCACCACCTCACCGACCAGTTTGTCCGACCATGTCGGCAAGCCAAGCGGCCTGGTTTTCCCGGTTTGTTTCTTCGGGATATGGACCCGGCGCACGGGGCGAAATCGGTAGCGTTCGTGACGCATCGCATCGACGATGCGGCCGATCTTCCACAATGACATACCGTCCACGGTCTCCGGCGTGACCCCGGGAGTCATCGCGCCCTTGTTGGCGTAGATGCGACCGTAGGCCAGCAGATACAACTGCGGATTGAACATCTGTCGATACAGTTTCTCACACGGCAGGCCACGCCTGCCACGGTCACGCAGGACACCCAGCACCGTTTCGGCGCTCTGCATTACGCATACCTCCCGAGTTAGGGCGTCCGATCACCTGGCCCCCTTTGCCCGTGTAGACGGTTTTCCCGTCCTCCTTGGCCGGTCGTTAATCCGGCGACTACTACGGGGCCTCCGTCGCCTTGGGGCTCGCGCCCGTTAGGCGATCCCACGTTCGTCTCTGTCGTACGTCATAGCGCGACTTAGAAGACGTCTCATTTGGGCTTGTAGGCTGGTCCGGTGACGATCGTGGAGCGTCTGGTGCCGGACGAGTTGTGGGAGTTGTTCCAGTTGGTGGTGCCGGCGGCGCCGACCCGCCCGCAGGGCGGTGGTCGGCGCCGCTA
>NZ_JAQYWW010000489.1:0-373 GCF_036322525.1 Streptomyces sp. BE20
CCCAGCCCCTCGCCGCACACGGGCTCGGTGCCGACCCCTCCGGCCCACATACAGGTCCACCGGGAGCAGTTGCACTGGATGCAGAAGTAGCTGCGGGCCCGGGTGCCGGCGCGGCCGCGGACCACGCCCGGGACGTCGAGCCCGAGCAGCCAGATCGGAACAGCGTGCTGGAGGGACAGAGAGTGCAATGCATTGTAGATCTCGTTGGTCGCCGGCTCATTAAAGAACGCGTCGGGGGGGTGGGTGGGTTGTTTTTTTTTTTTGTGTTGTGGGGTTGTGTTTTTTTGGGGGGGGGGTGGTTTGGTTTTTTTTTTTTGGGTTCTGTTGTTTTTTTTTTTTTTTTTTTGGTTTGTGGTGGGGGTTGGTGGTGGCC
>NZ_JAQYWW010000490.1:0-405 GCF_036322525.1 Streptomyces sp. BE20
CCCCCCCGCCCCCGCACCCCCCCGCCCGCACCCCCCGCGCCGCCAGGAGCAGCGCGCCCAGGGCGGCCGTGCACGCGGGCTCGACGGTGATCGCCGGCCCTTCGTGGCCGAGCGTGTTGGCCACGCGGCCGGAGACCACACTGGCCGCGCTGCAGGTCAGCAGGGGGCCCTCGTTCTCCGCGGTCTGGGCCTCCGCTGAGGCGTAGTCCTGGGAGTTGACGCCGGTGAACCCCCCGGTGCTGCTGCCGCGCAGCGCCACCGGGTCGATGCCGGCCCGTTCGAGCGCCTCCCAGGAGGTCTCCAGCCGCAGCCGCTGCTGCGGGTCCATGGCGAGCGCCTCGCGCGGCGAGATGCCGAAGCACTCGGCGACGACGTCGCCCGCGTCGTGCAGGAAGCCGCCGTGGC
>NZ_JAQYWW010000491.1:0-335 GCF_036322525.1 Streptomyces sp. BE20
CCCAGCCCCCCGCCCGCCCCGCGCCGCCCGAAGCCCCCCACGCCCCCGGTTGCCACCCCGGCGACGGCTACGACCGTCCTGACCGAGTCTGGTGTTCTGTACTGTGCTATTCCGCTCTCGCCGCGGCCGTCCATCCGGAACCAGTGCAGGCTTGTGCAATGCAGTGTAGATCTCGGTGGGCGCCGGATCATGAAAAACGTGGGGGGGGGTGGGCGGGGGGGGGGGGGGGCGGGGGGGGGGCGGCCGGCGCGGGGGGGGCGGGCGCCAGCACGACCGCCCCCCCCCCCGCGGGGGGGCCGGGGCGGGGGGGGAAACCCCCCCCCACCAACCGGGGG
>NZ_JAQYWW010000492.1:0-751 GCF_036322525.1 Streptomyces sp. BE20
CCGCCCGCACACCCCAGCGGGTGAGCAGCGCGTGCAACGCCACCTCGACGGCGAACAACGCCGGCTGCGCATACCCCGTCCGGTGGATCAGCTCCTCGTCCGCCAGCACCTCCGCCAACGGCCGGTCCAGATGGGCATCCACGTGCAACGCCACCTGGTCGAACGCGTCCGCAAAGACCGGGAACGCCTCGTACAACTCCCGGCCCATCGACGCACGCTGCGCACCCTGACCCGTGAACAGGAACGCCACCCGCCCGGCACCCGCCGTCCCCCGGAGTGCCGCAGCACCTGCGGCGACTCGGCGCATGCACTCGACGAGGGTCTCCCGGTCACCGGCGAGCACCACCGCCCGGTGCGGCAGTGCCGCACGGCGGATCGAGGCGGCGCCGAGTTCCACCGGGCGAGCGATGTCCACCCCGGCGCTGTCGATCAGCTGTTGAGCCTGAGCACGCAGGGACGCCTCGTCCGTACCGGACAACAGCACCGGAGCCAGCGGCAGTTCCACCGCCGCCACGGCGGCGGATTCGACCGTCGGGGGCTCCTCCACGATCACGTGCGCGTTGGTGCCACTGACGCCGAACGCCGACACACCCGCCCGACGAGGCCGGTCCCCGGGGTTCCAGGACCGCGACTCCGTCAACAGCGACACCGCGCCGGAAGCCCAATCCACGTGTGGGGACTGCTCGTCGGCGTGGAGCGTCGCGGGCAGGGTCTCGTGCCGCATCGCCAGGACCATCTTGATGATGCCGGC
>NZ_JAQYWW010000493.1:0-353 GCF_036322525.1 Streptomyces sp. BE20
ATCGCCGCCCTGCTCGACACCGCCGGCACCCCGTCCCACGAGGCCGACCGCCGCCGCCACCACCGCCGGCTCCCGCACCACATCGACATCCTCGGTCAGACACATCAACTGCGACGACCCCGCCACCACGCGCGCCAACACCCTCAACCACCACGCCCCCACCCCCCCCCCCCCGGCCAACCACCAGCCCCCACCCCGCACCACACAAAACACACAAACCGCACGCCCCCCTCCTTGGTGCCGAGCCGGCCGCCGGCCGCGGCGCGGGGCCGCCCGGCGCGGGCGGGCCGGCCGTCGGCGCCCTCCTGGCGGACCTCGCCGCCGCCCTCGACCAGGCCGGTGTCCGCCTGCCC
>NZ_JAQYWW010000494.1:0-414 GCF_036322525.1 Streptomyces sp. BE20
ATCAGCGTCCTGTTCGCCATGCTCCGCGACGGCACCCTCTACGAATCCCGAACCCCAGCCGCCACCCCCGCCGCATGACCACCCCCAACAGCACCAAAACCGGCACCACATCCTTGACGAAGGACATAGAGGCACCCCCCCTCGGTGCCGTCGGTCACGGGCGGCACCGAGGGGGCCGGGGGCGGTGGCGGACAGTTTCAGGGCAGAGCTGCCCGCCACCGCGTTCGGGTGCCGGGCGGGCCGGGGAGTCCGGCGGCCCGGCGTTCGGGGGTACGGTCCGGCCGGTCGTCAGAACCGGGCGATCACGTACCGGTCGACGGTGTCCTCGTCGAGCTCGAAGCCCAGGCCGGGCCCGGTCGGGACGACCAGCGCGCCGTCGGTGAACTTCGGCGGGTTGACCAGGATGTTCTCCCG
>NZ_JAQYWW010000495.1:0-5371 GCF_036322525.1 Streptomyces sp. BE20
CTCGGTGAACCGCCGATGCGCAGTCGGGCCGGAGGGGCCGAAGCACGGCGGCAGTTGGGCCCAGGTGCACCCGGACGTCGCGACGAACACGATCGCCGCCAGCACCTCGCGATCCCCGTGGCGCCGACGGCCACCACCCTGTGGGCGCACCGGAGCGTCCGGCACGACCAACTGGAACAACTCCCACAGCTCATCCGGCACCAGCCGCTCAACGATCAGCACACCCGGAGTCTACTCAACCCACCCAAATGAGATGTCTTCTTAGAGAGGGGCTGTCATGACGATGGATTGCCTGCCAGGAATCTCGTGGACGGTCTGCCTGTTCGGGGTGGATGATCCGGTCATGCCGACTGAAGAAGAGCTCGTCTCCTGAGCCCGTGGGTCGCCGAGGCATGGTGGCGCGGACGCGTGCTGGAGGCATGGTGGCGTACGTAGCCGTCTGCTGGTGTCTGAGCAGAACCTTTACCGGGCGAGGGTCGAGGGCGAGGTGGTGCGGGCGCACGGAGGCCAGTTCGTGCCGGACCCGGTGGTCTGTCTGACCGGTGCCCTGGATCGCCCGGCGACATCGTCTGCGGTGCCGGCCACCCGAAGCGGGTGACCGGCGCCGGTCGGAGGGAGAGGCTGTGTCAAGCCCCTGGTGCAGGTTGCTGGATGTGAGCGGGGTCGCGCCGGCCCGTTCCGGCGGGGTTCAGGCTCAGTGGCCGGTCGCGGGCTCAGTCGTTGGTGGGCGCGGTGACGGTCACGGGGTCGCCGAACTCGGTGAAGGTGATCTTGTTCACGGTAGCCTGACCCCGGAGGGTCGTCCGCTGTTCGAAGCGGAGCGTGCGGCCCTGACTGTCGATCCACTGGTCGCAGTCGAAGGTGGTGATCTTGCCCTTCATCGAGCGGTAGGTCTTCGGGTCGATAGCGGCGATCTGCTCCACCTCCAGACGGCCGGACAGGTGGTAGGCGGGGGTGCCCGCGACGTCCTCCATGCCCTTGCGGGCCGAGGGGCCGGTGGTCAGCAGCAGCGCGGCGTACTTCGCGTAGTCCGCCTGGTCCTCGTCGGCGGAGCGCGGGATCTTGGCCCAGCCGCTGCCCGGCTTCGTCAGGTCACGGCTATAGGCGAAGTCCTCTGCGAGGACAACCTCAGTGTGAACGCCCTCCTCGCCGGGCGCGTCCACGGAGCGCAGCTCCATCCGGCCGGTGAAGGGCGCGTGGGGGTTGACCCGCCCCTTCGACGTGAACGCCGGTGTGCCGGCGACCTCGCTGGTCAAGGACATGACGGCGGAGTACGGCGCCCGCTTGGCGGCCAGGGCCTGCTCGGGGTCGAAGGCGCCCGGCACAGGACTCGTGGAAGTGGTGCTCGTGGAAGCGCCGGTGGGCGCCGCGGTGGTGGAGGCGGGCACCGGGCTCGGGGAGGCGGTCGGCGCGGCCGTGCCGGCGCCGTCGTCGTTGCAGCCGGTCAGAGCGGTGAGAGAGAGTGCCGTCGCTGCGGCGGCGAGCGCGATGGTGCGGCGCATGGTGACGAGAGCCCCTCGGGATTGAAATGGTGCGCTGATCTTGCCATATCAACTGATCGCATTGCCTGGAGGGGACTGGTGTGCAGCGCGGGGCGGCTGTTGCGGAGGTGGGGCCGCTCTCAGCCGATCGCCCACGTTCTCCCGTCGGCTTGGTCAAGGCCGGAGGTCGCACCCGGCTGAGCCGTGTCCTTCACCGGTGGTCGAGGGCTGGGACGGGGGCAGGCGCAGGGCCGAGCAGGCGGAAGTCCTGATCGTTGCACGCTCCGCTGCCGGCCGGATCGGGGGAGGGTTCCGCGACGATCACCGACGGCCTCCTGGACGACATGGCCACGGCCTGGCCACACCGCAGCTGACCCGCCACAAGGCGGTCCCCCCCGACTCCTCTCCTCGCCGACCAGGAAGGCAGCACCCGTGATGACCGACAGCACCCGCCCTGACCTCGCCGCCGCGCCCATCCCGCTGCAACTGTCCGCCAACCGCAGCCGGTTGCTGCCCGCGCACCGGGACCTGGGCCGGGTGTCCTCGACTCGGCGTTGGTGCGCGGTGCGATCCGGCTTCGAGGTCCCGTGCCGAGCCGGTCTTGGGGGCTGGCCTTGGAAGCGGGCTGGTCGGCATGAAAGCGGCCGGGTGTTCTAACGCCAGATGGCCCTGCTGCGGTAGCGGGGCCGGTGTTCACTGTCGCCGATGACCTCCCCGGAGTCGTTGATGCCGGTCGCGAAGCTGCGGATGGACCCGGGCGGGCGCTCCAGGAAGGTCGGCCTGCCGTCGCGGTCCCGGCGGACGGCCCAGCTGTCGCCGGCGCGGTCGGCAGCCGTCCCGGTCGCCACGTGCTGGTTGTTGATGTCCTCGACGCGACTCTCCGGGTAGCCGTCGGGCTCCTGGAGGCGCCTGGGCGCGCCGGAGGCGTCCCATGTCACCGCATGCGTCTTGCCGTGTCCTTCAACCGGTTGGCTCCGCTGGGCCCGGGTGCTGCGCCGACCTGTGCCCAGCCGTGCGGAGTTCGGTGCGACGCACGCGGCCTGGGTGCGCTGCCGGGTTCTCGGGTGGTGACGGCCCCGGCGGTGTCGGCGGTCCGTCGCGGGGTTTCAGGACTTGGGTGCGGCGAAGCGTTTGAAGGCCTCCCGGGTGCTCGGTCCGGCGATGCCGTCGATCGGACCGTGGTAGCTCTCGTGCTCCTTCAGCCGGCGCTGCAGGGCCTGGACGGTCTCGGTGTCGACGATGCCGTCGATCGCGCCGAGGTAGCCCCACTTCGCTTGGAGGAAGCGCTGGAGGGCTTTCCAGCTCTCGGTGTCCAGCAGGCCGTTGATCTCGCCGGGGTAGCCCCAGTAGAGCGCCAGCCAGTCCTGGAGGTACTCGGCCTCGGAGGTGTTCAGGCCGAGGTTCTCGACGGTTGTGAGCCGTGCGCCGGCCGGGGCGCCGGCCGCATGTGGGGCGGCCGGCGCGGGCGTCGCGAAGGCTGCGCCCGCGGACCCGCCGATGGCGATGGCGGTGGCGAGGCTGACGAGGGACCTCGTCATCGAGCTGGACCGCATGTGCTCCCCCTTCAAGATCGTGGGCGGCGTCCGGGGACCCTGAAGGGCCGATCGCCCACGTACCAGTGTCGCCTCCGCCGGTCGCGCCGAAAAGCCACCAATCGGGCTCTGCCCCACCGGATCACGCCAACTCGGCGCGGGCCGGAACACGCTCGCTGACGGTTCGTCAGCCCCATAAGCCCTGTCTCAACCACAACGACAACAGGGCCTCCGTGAACCACCCGGAACGGGATCGCACCCTCGAGCTGTCTGGAGGCCCTGCTCTCGCGCGCGGAAACCGCCGCAGTCACCCGATCGAGACTCCCGTTCGATCGACCGCCTTCGAGGTCGGTACGGGCGTCAACCACTTACATGCCGGGGTGCTCCGGCAGGGCGAGCCGGTCCGACCAGGAGATCTCGCGGCCGAGGAAGCGCGGCTGTTCGAACGGCCGGTCTTCGGCGATCCACTGCGGCACCAGCGCGTCGAGGGCCTGTTCGACCTTGCTGCCCACCAGCTCGTCCACCACCCACCAGGAGATCTCGCCGTCCGCGCCGGCCCTCTCCGGTGGGTCGATGTAGACACAGCCGAGGAGAGCTGTCTCGGTCGCGTCGAACAGCGCGTAGTTGAAGGACTGGTGTGCGGCGATCTCCTTCTCGTGCCGCAACAGGTCGGCCTGGTCGGCCTCGTAGGTCATGGTGGCTGCGGGCCAGCCCCGGGCCGGGCCGAGGGTGGTCCACAGCCGCTCGCGCGAACGCATCACAGCCGGATAGTCGAGCGGGGTGTCCGCCTCCCGGATCGGTCGCAGGTGACGGCCACCGCCCGGCAGCGGTACCAGGACGGGGTGGACGAAGTCATCGGGAAGCCAGCTCATGGCGGCCGACCGAAGCAGCGCGCGGCCGTCCGCTCTCGGTTCCGGCGGTGCTCGATTGGTGAGGAGACCACCCGTGGCCACCACCCAAATTCTCGCCGGGGCCGATTGTCTTTATCGGGACGGGAGATGGCCGAGTGGCGGGTACGGTTCCCGGATGACCGAAACCGTCTGTCCCGACAGGTCATCTGGCGCGTCTACGCGTTGACCGCTTCGCTCCGGCGCTTTTTGATGGTCGGTGGTCCTCCGAACGGGGTACCGAACCAGAAGCCGCGTGGGGGAAACATGCGACGTGAAGTTTCCCCGCTGAAATGGACAGCCTGATACTGGGACGGATGGTCCCATAGGAAGCAGTTCAGGTTGAGTGGCAAGAGCAACATGAGTAAGAAGACATCTCATTTGGGCTGGTTCCACAGAGCTGGAGGCACTCGCCGACCGCTGGACCACCGGGCACAGGCCCGACGACAGCGACGACATGACCGACGACGATCTACCGACGGCCCTACAAGGAGTCGCCCAGCTCGCGGCGTCTGCGGTGAGCACAGGCGCTCGCCTCTACAGCTGGAGCTTCTGACCGTCCGGCAGAACACAACCACCGAACCACCAGCTGTTCCCGGTCGCGAGTACGGCGGCCGTCCCGACCCTGAGAGCGCAGGAGGAACCGTCCCCCTATCCGGCACCGAATCCCAAGGCCGGCTGAGCCCCGACCCGTAGGAAAGATTGCTCCAGCTCCCGGACGACCAGCGAGTAGTTCCGCTCATCTCCGCCAGCGAGGTGAGGACATCTGCTCAGTCTGGACATGTTCGGCGAGGAGCGGCTGACCCCCGCGGGCGCGGGGAGGGCAGTGCCTCAAATCCTTCGGCGCGGGCGCAATAATAGGGGCCGTCCCATCCGGCGCCGGTCTGCAGCTGGCTTGTCGTGGTGGTCACAGCAGAAGCATCCCAGTAGTCCGGATGACCACCCAACAGGCAGCCCCCCGCGGTTTCTCGTGGGCTTCACTGTGATGATGATCAGGTGAAAGAAAACCTAGCCGCACCGACGCCCGTCATCCTTGGCATAGACGACCTCCGTCCACTCCCCAGAGTTACGCAGATTGCCCGCACCAGCCGAGAAGGCATCCAGCTCCTGCAAGAGCACCGCGACAGCTTCATTGACGAACTCTGGCTCGACCACGATCTCGGCGGCGACGACACCATCATGCCCGTGGTGACCCTCATGGAAGAAGCCGCCTTCAACGGACGGCCCTTCCAGATCGGAACGGTCTTCGTTCACAGCGCCAACCCCATCGGTGCCGAAACCATCGTCCGGTCACTCACACGCTGGAACTATCAAGTCCGGCGGGCAACGGCTTAGAAGTCATCTCATTTGGGCTTGTAGGCTGCTCGCGTGCTGATCGTGGAGCGTCTGGTGCCGGATGAGTTGTGGGAGTTGTTCCAGCGGGTGGTGCCGGCGGCGCCGACGCGTCCGCAGGGTGGCGGGCGTCGGCGTC
>NZ_JAQYWW010000496.1:0-279 GCF_036322525.1 Streptomyces sp. BE20
GAAAGGACCGTCGCCTGGCTCGGCGGCTTCCGCCGACTCCACCGCCGCTACGAACGCAAGGGCACCCACTTCGCGGCCTTCGCCACCATCGCCGCCACCCTCATCTGCAACCGCAGAATCACCAAATGAGATCACTTCTAAGGAATCCGACACCGGGTTGAGACCTCAGCGTTCGACACGTCGTGAGACTGCGATAGAAACCGCAGACCAGAGAAGCAAGCAGCGTCCGCCACGAGCCGCGCGACCCTGCAGTGTCCGTAGGGTATCGCGATCCGTGGC